>CAMDCY010000001.1 GCA_945890705.1 Hydrogenophaga intermedia
AACTGGTGCGCGAAGGTGAGCCAGGTGGTGGGGGTCATGGTGGCGTTCCTCGTTTAGTGAAGCAGGTGCTGGGCGCGCTGCAAATCGGCCAAGTGCGACAGGGGCACAAAGCGGTCAATGCACGATTTTGCCTGCTGGATGGCATGAGAGTTGGGGCGCTGCGCGTTGGGGTAGAACCAAGTGATGCGGGCACCGTGCTGTTTGAGTTGCAGCAGCGACTGGCGCAGCTGCTCGGGCGGGTCGGTGTCGTAGCCATCGGACATCACCCACACATGGCAGGGCCGGCGCAATTGTGCGCGAGCGTGTTGGCGGACCATGGCGCTCAGGTTACTGGCGATGCGCGTGCCCGAACCAAAACCCGCGGTCACGGCGTTGATTTTTTCTTGCACGTACGGGCTGTCGCGCAACAATAGCGGTGTGACCTCGGACAGGCGAACATGGAATACAAACGCCCGTGCCTGTGCGCTTTGCACAAAGGCGCGGCACAGCCGCAAATAAAAAGCTGCGTGGGTTTCCATGGATCGGCTGACATCGGCCAACAAAAACAACCGCGGTGGCACGGTTTTGCGGCTGCTCCAAGACGGCGTCAAGGGCAAGCCCCCAAAGGCCAGGCTGGAGCGCAGGGTGTGACGAATGTCGAGCCGGTGGCCGCGCGGGTCCAAGGTCCAGCGGCGCGTCGGACGCGGCTGCAACTGCCGGTGAATCTGTTGGGCCAAGCGCTGCAAGCGGTGCAGGTCTTCGGGCATCCACATCTGTTGGCTGCGGTCGTGCAAGGCGTCGACCGCACTGGCACCGGCTTGGGCTTTTTCAACAGCGGGCGCGGCCGTGTCGCTGCGGCTGTCGGTGCTGGGGGTCGGGCTGTTGGCACCGCTGCTGGGCGTGCTACTGCCAGCGTCCACAGCGTTGTCTTGGATCTGTTGCACCAAGCTGCGCAGGTCGCGTCGAGCGCGGGTTTGGCCCGACACCTTGACGGTACCTTTGATGCGGTGGGGAAACCAAAACTGCTCGAACACGTCAGGCCACAGGCGCCACTGGCGCGCATTGCCACAGGCGATGGCACGCCAAGCGGCCGACGCGGTATCGGACTGACCGCTGGGCAAACAACACAAGGCACGCAACATCTGGGTTTGCTCACCCGGCCCCACGTTGAAGCCCTGTTCGCGCAGGTAATGGGCAAAGCCCGCTAAGCGCTCGGTGGCGGCTTGGGGGGCGCTGCGCATTCAGCTCTCCGCGGTGGCGGCCTGCGAGATGGCCACACCGCTCGGTGTGGTGCGTTCGATGAGTTGCTGCAAACGCTCGGGGCTGAGCATGAAGGCGTCTTCGCGCGTTTTGAGCAAACAGGCCATGGCCTGCATGACCACCGCGATGTCTTGCGGCATGGACTGGGGGTGCAAGGCGTGCAAGGCGCGCACCCAATCCAAGGTCTCGGCGATGCCGGGGGTCTTGGCCAAGTCTTCGCGGCGCAAGCGGTGAACCAAGGCCACGGCTTCTTCGGCCAGGTGCAGATCCACCTCAGGCAAGGTTTGTTTGACGATGGCGATTTCTCGCGCCAGCGTCGGGTATTCGAGGTAGTGGTACAGACAGCGGCGACGCAGCGCGTCAGACAACTCGCGCGTGCCGTTGCTGGTGAGCACAACCAAAGGCGGGTGTTTGGCCACCAAGGTGCCCAGCTCGGGCACGGTGATTTGGTTTTCGGCCAGGACCTCGAGCAAGAAGGCCTCAAAGGCCTCGTCGGCGCGGTCAACCTCGTCGATCAGCAATACCACCGGCTCGTCGGACACCATGGCTTTGAGCAAGGGGCGCGAGAGCAAATAGTCTTGGGTGAACAAGTCGGCTTCGCGCAAGGCCGGCCCGTCGGTGTTTTCGTGCAAACGGATGGCCATGAGCTGTTTGCCGTAATTCCATTCGTACGCGGCTTGCGCCATGTCCAAGCCTTCAAAGCACTGCAAACGCACCAAGGGACGTTGCAACGCTTTGGACAGGGCCAGGGCCAGCGCGGTTTTGCCCACGCCCGCATCGCCTTCGAGCATGACCGGGCGTTGCAGCTGGGTGGCCAGCCACACCGTGGTGCTCAAGCCCGGGTCGGGCAAGTAGCCGACCCGGCTCAACTGGGTTTGCAACTCGGCTTGCGTGGCGGGCGTCATCCTCACTCCTGGTCTTAAGCACGCTTGCCGAAGATGCCGGAGAACCAGCCTTTGACCAAGGCCCAGAAGATGGCCAGACCGTTGATCTCGCCAGCCACTTGGGGCTTGACCGCTGCAGCGGGCGCATCAACAGGTGCCGTAGCGGCTGCGCCGGCGGGCATGGCCAGCGCGGTTTGGCGGAAGTTTTCCACGAACTGGCCGAGGATCATTTCCGAAACCTGCACCATCATGCGGCCGCCGAACTGCGCGAACTTGCCGTTGACGATGACCGCCGCCGAACCGTTCAAGATGCAGTGTGCCGGATTGGCGGGATCGGGGACGATGGTGGCGGTCAGGTCCATGCTCGCCGAAGAGCCACCTTTGTCGGCGCCCTTGCCCAGCATCACGACCTTGCGCTCAGCGTCCAATTTCTGCAGCACGTCCACGGTGCCACCAAACTGGGCCACGGCCGGGCCGACCTTGACCTTCACGCCGCCTTTGTACGAGGTCTCGGACAGCTGCTCGGTGATCTCGGCACCGGGCATGCACGCCGCGGTGGCCTTGAGATCGGAGAGCAGCGCCCAAGCACGCGCGGCGTCCACGTCCAGTGGGTATTGTTTGTCTAGTTTGACTTCCATGGGGGTCCTTGATTACAAGTTGGCACCGTGCTCGCGCAGCGCTTTCCAGGTACGGAATGCGTTGTGTGGCATGTCCAAGTGCGTGACACCCAGGTGAGAGAAGGCATCGACCACGGCCGAGGTGAAGGTGGGGATGGAGCCAACGTGGGGCGACTCGGCCACGCCCTTGGCGCCCAGTGGGTGGTGCGGCGATGGCGTGACGGTGTGGTCGGTTTCCCAATGTGGTGTTTCCACAAAAGTGGGCAAGAAGTAGTCCATCAGCGTGTTGCCCAACAGATTACCCTGTGCGTCGAACGGCATTTGCTGGCCCATGGCCACCGCAAAACCTTCGGTCAAACCGCCGTGAATTTGGCCGTCGATGATCATCGGGTTGATGCGGGTGCCGCAGTCGTCCAGCGCATAGAAGCGACGGACTTTGGTTTCACCCGTGGTGCGGTCGATATCGACCACACACAGGTAAATGCCGAAGGGGAAGGTGAAGTTCGGTGGGTCGTAGTAGTGCACGGCCTCCAAGCCCGGCTCCATGCCGTCCGGTGGCAGGTGGTAAGCCTGCCAAGCCACGTCGGCCATGGTTTTGAACTTGCTGTCGTCGCCCTTGACCTTGAAGCGGTCGACTTCCCAATCGAGGTCGGCTTCGTTGACTTCGAGCATGTGGGCCGCGATCTTGCGGGCCTTGGCGTGGATCTTTCGCGCAGCCAAGGCAATGGCGGCGCCAGCCACGGGGGTGGAGCGCGAACCATAGGTGCCCAAGCCGTAAGGGGCGGTGCTGGTGTCGCCCTCTTCCACCTGAATCACCTCAGACGGAATGCCCAGCTCGGTGGCGATGATCTGCGCGTAGGTGGTCTGGTGTCCCTGACCTTGCGTGATCGTGCCCATGCGAGCGATGGCGCTGCCGGTGGGGTGGATGCGGATTTCGCAGGAGTCGAACATGCCCACGCCCAAGATGTCGCACATCTTGGAGGGACCGGCACCGACCACTTCGGTGAAGGTGACCAAGCCAATGCCCATCAGCGTGGGGCTGTTGGGGTCGGCGCGTTTGGCCGCTTGCTCGGCGCGCAGACCTTTGTAGTCCACGGCCGCCAGCACCTTGTCCAGCGCGGTTTGGTAGTCGCCCGAGTCGTACTCAAAACCGAAGGCGCTGGTGTAGGGGAACTGGTCTTTCTTGACGAAGTTCTTGGCGCGGATCTCGGCCTTGTCCATGCCCAACTTTTGCGCTAACACGTCGACCATGCGCTCGATCAGGTACACGGCTTCGGTCACGCGGAAAGAGCAGCGGTACGCCACGCCACCGGGGGCCTTGTTGGTGTAGACGCCCTTGACGCTCGCGTGCGCAGCGGGGATGTCGTAGGAACCCGAGACGATGTGAAACATGCCAGCGGGGAACTTGGTCGGGTCGGCACAAGCGTCGAACGCGCCGTGGTCGGCGATGACGTTGACGCGCAAACCGGTGATCTTGCCGTCGGCGGTGGCGGCCAATTCGCCGTCCATGTGGTAGTCGCGGGCGAAGGCCGTCGACGAGATGTTTTCGATGCGGTCTTCCACCCATTTCACGGGGCGGCCCAAGACGATGGAGGCCACGATGGCGCACACATAACCGGGGTAGATACCGACCTTGTTGCCAAAGCCGCCACCGATGTCGGGGCTGACGATGCGCACCTTGGATTCGGGGATACCCGACAACATGGACACCACGGTCCGCACCACGTGGGGCGCTTGGCTGGTGATGAAGGTGGTCAGGTCGCCCTTGATCGGGTCGAAGCTGGCCACACAACCGCAGGTCTCCAGCGGGCAAGGGTGCACG
Organism: Hydrogenophaga intermedia; assembly: GCA_945890705.1. Taxonomy (GTDB): domain Bacteria; phylum Pseudomonadota; class Gammaproteobacteria; order Burkholderiales; family Burkholderiaceae_C; genus Hydrogenophaga; species Hydrogenophaga miladensis. Next base: position 4,563 of record CAMDCY010000001.1, read on the forward strand.
CGGGGGTAGTACATGTGCTGCGAGACGGTCACGGCAGCGTTGGCAAACGCGGCATCGGCTGCGGCCTTATCGCCCGCGTCCCAAGTGAAAATGTGGTTGTGGTGATCGCGCTTGCCGTGCGCACCTTCGGTCTTGCCGGCCAAATCGTCACGGATGACGGGTGCGCCGGGCTGCAGTGCAGCGTAAGGATCCATGACCACGGGCAGCTCTTCGTATTCGACTTCCACGGCCTCCACCGCATCGGCCGCGATGTAGCGGTCATCGGCGATCACAATGGCCACTTCTTGCATTTGGAAGTGCACTTTTTCATCGGCCAACACCGCGGCCACGTCACCCGCCAAGGTGGGCATCCAGTGCAGTTTCAGGGGCTTCAAGTCGTCGGCGGTGAGCACGGCGTGCACGCCGGGAATGGCCAGCGCGGCTTCTTTGTTGATGCGCTTGATGCGGCCGTGGGCGATGGGGCTACGCACGATGTCCATGTGCAGCATGCCGGCCATTTTGATGTCGTCAACGTAGTTGCCCTTGCCTTGGATAAAGCGAGCATCTTCTTTGCGCAGGCGCGATGCGCCCATGCCTGCCAGCGCGAGTTCGCGGGCTTCTGCGGATGGTACCGGTGCGTTCATGTGTGTCTCCGATCAAATGGGGGTGTGCTTCAAGCCGCGACGGGCTCTTGCAGCTTTTTGGCGGCGTACTGGACGGCTTTGATGATGTTTTGGTAGCCCGTGCAGCGGCACAGGTTGCCGGCCATGCCGTGGCGGATTTCGTCTTCGGTGGGGTTGGGGTTCTCTTGTAAGAATCGGTAGGCGCGCATGAGCATGCCGGGGGTGCAGAAGCCGCACTGCAGGCCGTGCTCTTTGTAGAAGCCCTCTTGCACGGCGTGCAACACACCTTTGTTGGCCAAGCCTTCAACGGTCAGCACTTCCGAGCCATCGCACTGCACCGCCAAATGGGTGCACGACTTGACCGAGCGGCCGTCGATGTCCACGGTGCACACGCCGCAGTGGCTGGTCTCACAACCGATGTGGGCGCCAGTGAGGTTGAGCTCTTCGCGCAAAAAGTGGATCAGCAGGGTGCGGGGCTCAACGGCTTTCTCTTCTTTCTTGCCGTTGATCGAAACGGTGATGAGTTTTTTCGTCATGGGGGTTTCTCCGGTTTATGAGCACTGAGCCCAGGCTTTGTTGAGGGCACGCTTGACCATGGCACCGGCCATGGCGGTTTTGTATTCCACGTCACCGCGCAGGTCTTCGGCCGGGTCGCATATAGCGATGGCCGCATCCACCGCGGCTTGCACGTTGGCGGCGTTGAAGGGTTTGCCCAGCAAGGCGGCTTCGGCGGCTTCGGCGCGCAAAGCGGTGGGCGCGACGTTGGTCAGGCCAATGCGCACGTGGCTGACTTGGTCGCCGCTTTTGCGGATCACCACCGCGCAACCGGCCGTGGCCCAGTCACCGGTTTTGCGTTTGAGTTTTTCGTAAGCGCTGCCGGTGCCCTTGGCGAACGCCGGCACGCGAATGGCCACCATCACCTCGTTTTCTTCGAGCAGCGTCATGTAGGTGCCCAAGAAGAAACCGTTGGCGGCCACGGTACGGCGGCCCTTGGGGCCTTCGAGCACGAACTCGGCGTCGCACACCAAGGACAGCGCGGGGTGGTCGTTGCCGGGGTCACCGTGGGCGATGTCACCACCGATGGTGCCGCGGTTGCGTACCTGAGGGTCGGCGATCAGCTTGGCCGCTTCGGATAACAAAGGCACCTTGGCTTGCAAAATGGGGGAGTCGATCAGGTCGTTTTCGACCGTCATCGCGCCAATCACCACGGTATTGCCGTCTTCGCAAATGCCGCGCAACTCGGGAATGCGGTTGATGTCGATCAGGTGCTCAGGCTGCGCAAAACGCAGCTTCATCATGGGCAAGAGGCTGTGGCCGCCGGCCAGCAGTTTGGCGTCGGAGCCGTATTGGCCCAGCAAGGCCACGGCCTCGCCGATGGACTTGGGTGCGTGGTACTCAAAACTCGGTGGGATCATGGTATCTCCTTGTTTGTCATTGACAAATATCAATGTAAGGGGATTGATAACCTGACTGCAATAAGGGGTTATTAAGCGTCACGAGCCCCTAAGTCCTACCTCTAGCACGAAACGCTCAGGATCGTGCACGAACCGCTTTGTTCTGAACAAAATGCAAAAAATCGGACGGGAAAACCCCAACAAAAAAGGACCTATCGTTTACCCTAGGCCGAGCTGTTTTTTGAGCCGACTGGCGATCACGCGGGAAACCGGCACCAAAATTTCAGGGTGGTGGTGAAACTGCAGCAAGGTCTTGGCACCGTCGCGCTGCAGGCAATCGATCGCCCCCACGTTGACCAAGTAGCGCCGGTGCACGCGCATAAAAACCTCGGGGTCAAGCCGGTCTTGCAGGTCACCGATGCTGAGGTTGCAGAAGTGCCAACCTTCCATGGTCAAAACACGGCAATAGTGGCCGTCGGACTCGATGGCGCACACTGTGTTCACGTCCAAAAAACTCACCCGGTTGTCCACCGCCACGGGCAAGCGCAACAGGCGGCGTGAGTTGGCCGGTTCGGGCTCGGTCTCTTGGGTGCTGACGATTGCGGTGACGTCGTAGAACACCAGCACAAAGCCGCTGAGCTGCTGCGCCATGTCGGTCAGACGGGTGACTTTGATGAGCAAAATTTGCTCGGGAATGTTGATGATCATCGTCATCGGCACGTTCTGCGCCACTGGGCAAGTGCTGGCCTGATCGATGAGGAAGTTGACCTTGGGGCGCGAGCGTTCGGGGTGGAAGTCCAGCACGAAGCGGTCGAAGGGCTTCATTGTGTCGATGGGCAAAATGCGGCGCGCAAAATCGTTCAAACCCACGACGTGGCGCTGGGCGTTGAGGTGGATCACACCGGCTTCGAACTTTTCAAACAAGTACAGCGGTGAATGGGGGAATGGGGCAGCGCTCATGGTTCGGTCTTTCCGGGGCAGAGGGTAGCCGATGGAGCACCCAAACCACAATTTGGCTACAAACCCCTTCAAAAAGAAAGCCCCTTCGTCGTGGACAAAGGGGCCCAACACCGCGAGGGTGACAGGGCAACTGCGCTTGTCCTGATTTCGCTATGATACTGTATATGCAAACAGTATCATGATGTTCACCTCCCTGCCCCCCTACACCCCCGTGCCCATGCCCGCCTGCCCGCTGTGGGTCAATGCCGCACAGGTCAGCGTGGCCGCGGGGTTTCCGAGCCCCGCCGAAGATCACCTGGTCGAGCGCATCGACCTCATGAAGCAGCTCGTACGCCACCCCCAAGCCACGTTTTTTGTGCGCGTGGCGGGCGACTCCATGCAAGGTGCGGGCATCTTGAGCGGCTCGGTGGTCTTGGTGGACAAGGCCATTCGGCCCGCGCATGGGCACATCGTGATCGCCGTGGTCGACGGCGACTTCACCTGCAAACGCCTGCACACGCGCGGCGGCCTGCTGCGCCTCAAACCCGAAAACCCCACCTACCCCGACCTGGTGCCGCGCGAAGGTCAGTCGGTGGAAATCTGGGGCGTGGTGGTGGCCTGCATCCACCAGTACCCGGTCTGATCGCTGCACCCATGTTCGCTTTGATCGACGGCAACAACTTCTACGCCTCCTGCGAGCGCGTGTTTCGGCCCAGCCTGAACGGACGGCCCTTGGTGGTGCTGAGCAACAACGACGGCTGTGCCATCGCGCGCAGCGAAGAGGCTAAGGCGCTGGGGGTGCGCATGGGCGCGCCGCTGTTCAAAATCGCGCACCTGCTCGACGAGGCGGGGTTGGTGGCGGTATCGGCCAATTTTGAGTTGTATGGCGACATGAGCGAGCGCCTGATGAGCCTGGCCGCGGGCCTGGGCCACCGGCAAGAGGTCTACAGCATCGACGAGTGTTTTGTGGACCTCACGGGCGTACGCGGCGACTTAACGCTGCGCGCGCAGCGCTTGCGCGCACGCATCGCGCAGTGGATCGGTATCCCCACCTGCATCGGTATGGGCTCGACCAAAACCTTGGCCAAGCTGGCCAACCACATCGCCAAAAACGCCGAACGCAAACCCGGCAGCTACCCCGTCGAGCACGCGCAGGTCTGTCATTTAGGGGCCGTCGGTGTGGACGCACGCGAGGCCTTGCTGGGCCAGACAGCGATCGCTGAGGTGTGGGGCGTGGGGCCGCGTTTGGCCGCGCAGCTCCAAGCCGAGGGCCTGCACACCGCGCTCGACTTGGCGCGCGCCAACCCAGTGGTGGTGCAGCGCCGCTGGTCGGTGGTCTTGGCCAAAACCGCGCTGGAGCTCAGCGGCACCGCGTGCCTGGGCTTGGAAGACGTGACGCCCGACAAGCAGCAACTGGCTTGCACACGCTCGTTCGGACAGCCGGTGCACGCCCTGCCCGAGTTGATCGAAGCGGTCAACGAGTTCGCCAGCCGCGCCGCCGAAAAACTGCGCCGCCAAGGCAGCGTGGCCGCGCAACTCATGGTGTTCATCCGCACCAGCCCGTTTCGCCGCCAAGACCGCCAACACAGCGCCCACCGCAGCTTGGCCTTGCCCGTGCCGACCCACGACAGCACGGTCTTGTGCGAAGCGGCCAGCGCCTTGGTGCGCCACCTCTACCAGCCCGGCCACGCGTACGCCAAAGCCGGCGTGATGCTCATGGACCTGCGCCCGGTGGGCTTGGAGCAAGGCCGGCTGGCCTTGGAGCCCGCGCTCTTGCCGCCGAGCAAGCCCGCGCTGATGCAGGCCATGGACGCCATCAACCAGCGCCACGGCCGCGGCAGCCTGCACGTGGCCAGCACGGGGGCCACACACCCGCGCGCATGGGGCATGAAACAGGCCAGAAAAACGCCCGCTTACACCACACGGTGGGCGGGCTTGTTGGTGGCCAGCGCCTGAGAGCCGATCCCAGGCGCTGGTGTGGCGGCCATTACGCGGCCGCGGCTTCTTCGGGTTTGGACTTGCCTTCTTTCTTGGGCAAGGGCTGGATGTCGAGCGAGACTTCGGGTGTTGTCTTGCCGTCTTCGCCGGTGCGCTCTTGCACGTCCACCGTCAAACGCCCACCGTCGGTCAGGCGACCGAACAGCAACTCGTCGGCCAAGGCCTTGCGGATGGTATCTTGGATGAGTCGCTGCATGGGGCGTGCGCCCATGAGCGGGTCGAAGCCTTTTTTGGCCAGGTGTTGGCGCAGCGCGTCGGTGAAGGTGACCTCGACTTTTTTCTCAGCCAGCTGGCCTTCGAGCTGCAGCAAGAACTTGTCGACCACGCGCATGATGACGTTTTCGTCGAGGGCTTTGAAGCTGACGGTAGCGTCCAAGCGGTTGCGAAACTCGGGCGTGAACAGGCGCTTGATGTCGGCCATCTCGTCGCCCGCTTCGCGCGGGTTGGTGAAGCCGATGGTGGCCTTGTTCATGGTCTCAGCACCCGCGTTGGTGGTCATGATGATGATCACGTTGCGGAAGTCGGCCTTGCGTCCGTTGTTGTCGGTCAAGGTGCCGTGGTCCATGACTTGCAGCAAGACGTTGTAAATGTCGGGGTGGGCTTTTTCGATTTCGTCGAGCAAGAGCACGCAGTGCGGCTTCTTGGTGACGGTCTCGGTGAGCAAGCCCCCTTGGTCAAAGCCCACGTAGCCCGGAGGCGCACCGATCAAGCGGCTGACCGCGTGGCGTTCCATGTACTCGGACATGTCAAAGCGCACCAAGTCGATGCCCATGATGTAAGCCAACTGCTTGGCCGCTTCGGTCTTGCCCACGCCAGTGGGGCCGCTGAACAGGAAGGCGCCGATGGGCTTGTCGGCTTTGCCCAAACCCGAGCGCGCCATCTTGACCGACGACGCCAGCACCTCGAGGGCCTTGTCTTGACCAAAGACCACGCTCTTCAAATCGCGCTCCAGCGTTTGCAGCTTGCTGCGGTCGTCGTTGGACACATTGGCCGGGGGGATGCGGGCGATCTTGGCCACGATCTCTTCGACCTCGGTTTTGCTGATGGTTTTCTTGCGCTTGGAGGCGGGCAAGATGCGTTGCGCCGCACCGGCCTCGTCGATCACATCGATGGCCTTATCGGGCAGGTGGCGGTCGTTGATGTACTTGGCCGAGAGCTCGGCCGCGGCTTGCAAAGCGCCCAAGGCGTATTTCACGCCGTGGTGTTCTTCGAAGCGCGACTTCAGGCCTTTGAGAATATCCACGGTTTCTTGCACCGAGGGCTCGAGCACATCGATTTTTTGGAAGCGGCGCGAGAGCGCGGCGTCTTTTTCGAAAATGCCGCGGTACTCGGTGAAGGTGGTCGCGCCGATGCACTTGAGCTGACCGCTGGAGAGCGCGGGCTTGAGCAAGTTGGATGCGTCCAGCGTGCCGCCCGACGCCGCACCCGCACCGATGAGGGTGTGGATTTCGTCGATGAACAGCACCGCGTGGGGCTTGCCCTGCAAGGCCTTGATCACGCCCTTCAAACGCTGCTCGAAGTCGCCGCGGTACTTGGTACCGGCCAGCAGCGCGCCCATGTCCAGCGAATACACGATGGCTTCGCTCAAGATGTCGGGCACTTCGTTTTGGGTGATGCGCCAAGCCAAACCCTCGGCGATGGCGGTTTTGCCCACGCCCGCCTCGCCCACCAAGAGCGGGTTGTTTTTGCGGCGGCGGCACAGGATCTGAATGGTGCGCTCGACCTCGAACTCGCGCCCAATGAGCGGGTCGATCTTGCCGTCCTTGGCCATTTGGTTGAGGTTCTGCGTGTACTGCTCCAGCGGCGAGGCTTTTTCGTTGCCTTTGGCGTTGGCTTCGCTGCCCTCTTCCGCTTCAGGGTTGCCCTCGGCAGGCTTGCCGGCTTCGGGCGGGTCGCTCTTGCGGATGCCGTGGGCGATGAAGTTCACCACGTCCAGGCGCGTGACGCCTTGTTGGTGGAGGTAATACACCGCGTGCGAGTCTTTCTCGCCAAAAATGGCCACCAACACATTGGCGCCAGTGACTTCTTTTTTGCCGTTGCCCGTGGACTGCACGTGCATGATGGCGCGCTGAATGACGCGCTGAAAGCCCAATGTGGGCTGGGTATCGACCTCATCGCTGCCCGCCACTTGGGGCGTGTTGTCCACGATGAAGTTGGTCAAAGACTTGCGCAAATCGTCGATGTTGGCCGAGCAGGCCTTGAGCACCTCGGAGGCGCTGGGGTTGTCCAGCAGCGCCAACAGCAGGTGTTCGACGGTGATGAATTCGTGCCGTTGCTGGCGGGCCTCGACAAAGGCCATGTGCAAACTGACTTCAAGTTCTTGGGCGATCATGGAGAAGTCCTTTGGTGGGTGAATCGGTGAGTCAATGGTGGAGCAGTTGGCGACGAAAACGGCTTATTCAATGGGTTCGCTGACACATTGCAAGGGATGCCCTGAGGCGCGCGCGGCTTGGGACACTTGGTCGACCTTGGTGGACGCCACGTCGGGGGTGTAGACACCACACACACCACGCCCATCGAGGTGGATTTTGAGCATGATTTGGGTGGCGCTTTCGCGGTCTTTGGAAAAAAACTCTTGCAGGGCCCAGACCACAAACTCCATGGGCGTGAAGTCGTCGTTGAGCATGAGCACTTGGTGCATTTGGGGTGGTTGGGTGCGCAGGGTTTTGCGCTCCAACACCACGGAATCCCCACCACCGGCAGGTGGTGTGGTGGGCACGGGAGGTTGTTCGGGCTTGGACATGAATTTCATTCTAGCGCCCGAGCAGGGCACCCACCGCGCGTGCGGGGTATTCCCTGAGTCGGTGTGGCGCGCAAGGCTAATATCGGGGGCATGAAACACCCCACCATTGACACCGTTCGCCGCGCCATGGGCCCAGCCTTGGTCTGGATGGCTTGTGTGGCGCTGGCCCCCGCCCGCGCCACACCCAGCATGGCCGATCAGCCACAAATGCATTTGCCACGCGTGCGTTTGCAAGCCGGCATGCACCTGATCGACGCGCAGGTCGCGCAAACGCCGCAAAGCCGTCAAATCGGCCTGATGCACCGTCGCAGCATGCCGCAGCCCGAAGGGATGTTGTTTGTGTTTGAACAATCTCAGGTGCAGTGCTTCTGGATGAAGAACACCTTGATACCGTTGAGCGCCGCGTTCATGCGCGAGGACGGCACCATCGTGAACATCGCCGACATGCAACCCTTGTCGGAAGTCACGCATTGCTCAAAAGAGCCGGTGCGTTTTGTGCTGGAGATGAACCAAGGCTGGTTTGCGCAGCGGCGCATCCAGCCCGGTCAGCGCCTCAGCGGCAAGCCGTTTGGCCCGCGCTGAGGACGCGCGGTATCAGCCGAAGTTCTTTTCGGCAAACGACCAGTTCACCAGTTGGTCGAGGAAAGTCTCGACGAACTTGGGGCGCATGTTGCGGTAGTCAATGTAATAGGCGTGCTCCCACACGTCCACGGTCAACAAAGCGGTGTCGCCAGTCGTCAGCGGGGTGCCTGCGGCGCCCATGTTGACGATGTCGACCGAGCCGTCGGCCTTCTTGACCAACCAAGTCCAGCCCGAACCGAAATTGCCCACGGCGCTCTTGACGAAGGCTTCCTTGAAAGCGGCGTAGCTACCGAACTTGGCGTTGATGGCCGAGGCCAAAGCACCGCTGGGCTCACCGCCGCCGTTGGGCTTCATGCAGTTCCAGAAAAAGGTGTGGTTCCAGATTTGGGCCGAGTTGTTGTAGATGCCGCCGCTGGACTTCTTGACGATGGACTCCAAGTCCATGTTTTCGAACTCGGTGCCTTTTTGCAGGTTGTTCAGGTTCACGACGTAAGCGTTGTGGTGCTTGCCGTGGTGGTACTCAAAGGCTTCTTTGGAGTAGTGGGGGGCCAATGCATCGATGGCGTAAGGCAGTGCGGGCAGGGTGTGTTCCATGTCGGTTCCTCTGATGTGTGAATGGGATGCTGCATTCTAGAGCCAGCGCCCCAACCCACACACCGTGGGGTTTAAGCCGAGGGTGGGTTTTGCACCCGCAAACCGACCGAGCCATCGGCCAAAGTGGCCGTGACGGCTTGATAGGCTTGAAAATCGGCAGCGGAAGTCAGGGCCCGACCGTCGGCGTCGGTGAGCCACGCGTAGCCACGCTCGAGCACCAAGCTCGGGTCGAGCAGGTTCAGCGCGGCTTGGCTGCGCTGCCAACGCTCTTGCTGGATGTGCAACGATCGGCGCAGGACCCGCGGCAAGGCTTGCTCCAAAACACCCAAGCGGTGGCCTTGGGTTTGGGTTTTGCTGGCCACCGAGCGCTGCAATTGGTGGCCCAAGCTCACCAAACGCTGGTGGCTGGCCTGCACCCGGCCCGACGGGCGGCCCAGGTGTTGGGTGAGCCGGTCCAATCGCTGGGCGCGCAGGTCCAAGCCCTCATGCACCGACGCGGTCAAGCGCTCGTGCAGGTAGGCCAACTCCGACAAACGCTGGCTGCGCGGCGCAGCGCACAGCTCAGCCGCCGCGGTGGGCGTGGGCGCGCGCAGGTCGGCGGCGAAGTCGCACAGGCTGAAGTCGGTTTCGTGTCCCACGCCGCAAATGAGCGGCATGGGCGCTTGCACCACGGTCCGCACCACGGCCTCGTCGTTGAACGCCCACAGGTCTTCCAACGAGCCGCCGCCGCGCACCAGCAAGAGCACGTCGCACTCGCCATGGCTGTGGTGGCGCGCATAAGCGGTTTGCAAGGCCGCGCACAACTCGGTCGGGGCTTGCACACCCTGTACCGATGCTGGGTAAATGACGACCGAGACGTGGGGCACGCGCCGCTGCAGGGCGGTGCACACGTCGCGCAGGGCCGCTGCACCCAAGGAGGTCACCACCCCCACGCGCAGGGGATGCGCGGGCAAAGGTCGCTTGCGCGCCGCATCGAACAAGCCCTCGGCCTCCAGCTGGGCCTTCAAACGCAGGAAGCGCTCGTACCAAGTGCCCTGCCCGGCCACGTCCAGCCGCTCCACGATGAGCTGCAAGTCACCACGCGGGCCGTACACATCAAGTTTGCCGCTGGCTTGCACCCGCTGGCCGTCTTTGGGTACGAAGGTGAGTTGATCGGCGCTGCGTCGGAACATGGCGCAGCGGATTTGGCCGCTGTCGTCCTTGAGTGAGAAATAGCAATGCCCGCTGGCCGCTCTCGAAAAGCCGGAGATCTCTCCCTCGACCTTGACCGGGTTGAAGCGAGCCGACAGCGCGTCAGCGATGGCGCGCATGAGCGGCCCCACGCCCCACACGTGCTCAGCGTGGGCGGGCTTTTCAAAGGAAGAAGCTTCAAACAACGTGGCTCTCCGACGCAAGATATCCACACAAGCCTTGATGTATCAAGGCTGCAGCGTTCGTCCGACAGCATGGGCGCTGTGTGCCGATGGGCTTTGATTCCAAAGCTTTTTTTCTTGCCGAATTTTTCATCAAAGTGTCAAAACTGATATTTTGCGAGAGGGGCTGGTCTCAAATTTGGTGTTTTGCACAAAGTTATCCACAAAAACTGTGGACGACTGGGCCCCCGATCATTCCAGTTCGTGAAATGAACTCAGCGATAATCCACCTTCGAGCAATGGGGCGCACATGGGGCGCCAACTAGGGAGACGTTGAGTGCTGTCCATCATACAAGCCGCTGGCTGGCCGATTTGGCCACTGATCGCCTGTTCCGTCATTGGCGTGGCCTTGGTCATTGAGCGATTTTTAAGTTTACAAACCCGCAAAGTGATGCCACCCCAGTTGCTTGAAGAGGCCATGTTGGTGTCGCAACGCGGCGTGCCCAAACGCGAGGTAATTGAGCAACTGCAGCACAACTCGGTGCTCGGCGAGGTGCTCGCCTGCGGTCTGATGGCTTTGGGCGCCGCCCCGCACATCAGCGAAGAGGACTTGCGCGCCAGCCTACAAAACGCGGGGCGCCAAGCGGCCGCTCAACTGCAGCGCTACCTGGGCGCCTTAGCCACCATCGCCTCGGCCGCTCCCCTCATTGGTCTGTTGGGCACGGTCATCGGCATGATCGAAATTTTTGCCTCTCAAGGCAGTGCAGGCTTGAGCGTGGGCAGCACCAACCCCGCTCAGCTCGCCCACGGCATTGCGATTGCGCTCTACAACACCGCATTTGGCCTGATCGTGGCCATCCCTGCGCTCATGTTTTGGCGCTATTTCCGTGCCCGTGTCGACGCTTACTTGCTCGACATGGAAATTGCCGCCGACCGCTTTGCGCGCCACTTGTTGACGCTGCGTCGCTGAAACCACCATGGACTTTCGCACCGCCAGTCGGGACGAGCCCGACATCAACCTGATCCCCTTCATCGATATCTTGTTGGTGGTCGTGATCTTTTTGGTCATGACCACCACCTACAGCCAGTTCACCGAACTGAGCATCAACTTGCCCCAAGCCCAGGCCAATGCGCCCAAGGACAAACCGCAATCGGTGACGGTAGCGGTGGGCCGAGACGGTCGCTACATGGTCAACGACCAAGTCCTGCCCAGCACCCAAGTGGCGGCTTTGACCCAGGCCCTCAAGGTGGCGGCGGGCAGCCAAGCGAACACCATCGTGGTCATCAACGCCGACGCCGCGGCGAGCCACCAATCGGTGATCGCGGTGATGGACGCAGCGCGCCGTGCTGGCTTGGGCCAACTCGCTTTTGCCACCCAACAACCGAACAATGCACGCTGAGCGTCGCGCCTTTCTGGCCACCGCTTGGCAAGCCATGGCCATGCGCCAAGGCCCCATGGCTTGGGCGCTTCGTCCCTTGTCTTGGCTCTACGGTGCCGCCGTGGCGTTCAAACGCGCTGCCCACCGCTGGGGCTGGTTAACCACCGAACAACTGGACGTACCGGTGATCGTGGTGGGCAACGTCGTCGTGGGTGGTGCTGGCAAAACACCGGCCGTGATCGCCTTGGTGCAGGCCCTGCGGGAAGCCGGGTGGACGCCGGGGGTGATCAGCCGTGGTCACGGCCGGGCACGCAGCCCCGCGCCGCTGCCCGTTTTGGCCGACAGCCTCGCCCGCGATGTGGGCGACGAGCCTTTGCAAATTCAGCGCGCCACGGGCGCACCGGTCTTTGTCGCCCAGCGCCGCATCGAGGCCGGGCGAGCCTTGCGCCTGGCCCATCCCGAGGTCAACGTAGTGCTCACCGACGACGGCCTGCAGCACTGGGCCTTGCACCGCGACGTGAGTGTGGTGGTGATGGACGACCGCGGCGTGGGCAACGGCTGCTTGTTGCCCGCCGGCTTGCTGCGCGAGCCTTGGCCCCCTGCCCGCAGAGACTGGCCCAGCTTGGTGCTGCACCAGCGCCCACAACACCAGCCCTCTGCCGACTGCCCCATGCCGCCCGGCCTGCCGCAGTTTGAAGCCACCCGCTCGCTCAGCCCGATGGCCATCAACGGTTTGGGTGAAGCGCGGGCTTGGGCCGATTGGGGCAACACACCCCTCACAGCTTTGGCGGGTGTGGCCCGGCCCGAGGTGTTTTTTGACATGCTGCGCCAAGGCGGCCTCAAGGCGTTGAGCACCCACGCATTGCCCGATCACGCCAGCTTGGACGACTATGCCGCTTGGGTATCCCATGACACCTCCCTACTGTGCACCGACAAAGACGCGGTCAAGCTCTTTGCTGTGCCGGGTATCGACCTAGGGCGCGTTTGGCGCGTGCCCTTGGTGCTCAAGCATTCGCGCGATTGGACCGATGCCGTGATCGCCCGCCTGCCACCCCGACTATGATCAAGACCATGGACACCCAACTCACCGAACTGCTGGTTTGCCCCGTCACCAAAGGGCCTTTGACGCTCGACCGCGAACGCCAAGAATGGCTTTCGCGCAGCGCCCGATTGGCCTACCCCATTCGCGACGGCATCCCGATCTTGCTGGAACACGAAGCACGAGTGATCACGGAAGCTGAGGCCGAACGACTGGCCAAGCCCTTGGCCACATGAGCACCGCCATCCCAAACGCCTTTACCGTGCTGATCCCAGCGCGCATGGCGTCGAGTCGATTGCCCAAAAAACCCCTGGCCGATATCGGCGGCGCACCGATGGTGGTTCGCGTGGCCCAGCAATCTCAGCTCAGCGGCGCTCAGCGCTGCGTAGTCGCGGCCGACGACGAACGCATCGTTCAAGCTTGTCAAACTCACGGCATCGAGGCCATCCTCACCCGTGTGGACCACGTCTCGGGCAGCGACCGCTTGGCCGAGGCTTGCGACTTGCTGGGCTTGAGCGATGAGGCCTTGGTAGTCAATGTGCAAGGCGACGAACCCCTCATCGACCCGACCTTGATCAACGCGGTCGCGCACGAGTTGCAGCGCCGCAGCGACTGCGTGATGAGCACCGCCGCGCACCCGATCGCCCGCATGGCCGATTTCATCAACCCCAACGTGGTCAAGGTGGTCACAGACAAGCACCACACGGCGCTGTACTTCAGCCGCTCGCCCATGCCGTGGCCGCGCGATCGCATGCCAGCGGACACCGCACAGGCCACAGACGCCCACCTGCCCCAACCCGCGCCGCTGCGCCACGTGGGCATTTATGGCTACCGCGCGGGCTTTCTGCGCCAATTCCCGCGCTTGAGCACGGCCCCCTTGGAGTTGAGCGAATCGCTTGAGCAGCTGCGGGTCTTGTGGCATGGCGAGCGCATCGCCGTGCACATCACCGACCAAGCCCCCGCCGGCGGCGTGGACACGCCCGACGATTTGGCGCGCGTTCGAGCCCATTGGGTATCGACTTTGTAAGCCAGCGTCAGGGGGCTCGTGCTATCCTCAAATCCAGTCCTTGGTAGCCAACGCTCGGGGCTGGCACTCGCGCCCAAATCGCCATGGCTTTGGGCCCTTGAACACTGAAAAGGACGACGATGAGACTGATTCTGTTGGGCGCACCCGGCGCTGGCAAAGGCACACAAGCCACCTTCATCTGCCAGAAATACGGCATCCCCCAAATCTCCACGGGCGACATGCTGCGCGCCGCCGTTAAAGCCGGCACCCCATTGGGCTTGCAGGCCAAATCGGTCATGGATTCGGGCGGCTTGGTCAGCGACGACCTCATCATCAACTTGGTCAAAGAGCGCATTGCCCAAAGCGATTGCGCCCAAGGCTTTTTGTTCGATGGCTTCCCCCGCACCATTCCCCAAGCCGAGGCCATGAAAGCCGCCGGCGTCAAGCTCGACTACGTGCTGGAAATCGACGTGCCCTTTGACGCCATCGTCGAGCGCATGAGCGGTCGCCGCTCGCACCCCGCCTCGGGCCGTACCTACCACGTCAAGTTCAACCCACCCAAGGTGGAAGGCAAAGACGATGTGACGGGTGAGCCCTTGGTTCAGCGCCCCGACGACCAAGAAGAAACCGTGCTCAAGCGCCTGGAGGTCTACAGCGCCCAAACACGCCCCTTGGTGAACTACTACGCCAACTGGGCCCAGTCGGACGCCAACACCGCCCCCAAATACCGCGCCATCAGCGGCACGGGCAGCGTGGAAGACATCACCGCCCGCGCCTTTGCGGCCTTGAGCGCCTGATCCATCGACGCTCAAACAAAAGCCCCGCACTGCGGGGCTTTTTTGTTGGCGTGTGCCCAGCCATCACACCATCAAGTCGAGCATCAAACTCACGCGCGCCTTGAATGCGTTGAGCTCGCGCGGGGCGCAGGTGATGGCCGTGGTCTCGCCTACGATGGGGCCGTGGGCGCAACGGGTGCACAAACGCAAGGCCACACCGGCTTGGGCGGCGGTTTGCAAGGCGCTGAGCAATGCCGTGTGCAGGGTGCCGTTGCCGGTGCCGGCGACGACCAGGCCTTGAACACCGGCGCTCACCCACGCATCGATCTGGCGTGGGTCTACCCCCGCGTGGCTGCTCACGACCGCCACCCAAGGCCACTGCTCCACGGGCCGCGTCAGGGCCGTGGCCGCGTGAGCATGAGGCTGGTTGGGGTTGGGTAGGGATGACCAACGCAAGCGCCCCGACTCCACCCAAGCCAGCGGGCCACTGGGGCCGGACGAGAGCGCGTCCAAACGGTAGGGGTGTTCTTTTTGAACGTGCGCGGGGCTGTGTACTGTGCCCGCGGCCACCACCAACACACCCCGCGCTTGCGGGTCGCGCGAGACGGTCACGGCGTCCAAGAGGTTTTGTGGTCCGTCTTGCAGCACCGCGGTAGCCGGGCGCATGGCGCAGGTCAAGACTACCGGCTTGTGCGTCTGCAGAACCTGTTGCAAAAACCAAGCGGTCTCTTCCAAGGTGTCGGTGCCGTGGGTGATGACCACGCTGCACACCTCGTCTTGCGCCAGCCAGTGCGTGCAGCGCTGCGCCAGGGCTTGCCAATGCGCGTGGCTCATGTCTTTGCTGTCGATTTGGGCAACCTGCTCCGATAAGAGCGGGGGCAAGGGGTCGCTGCCCAAACCCGAGAGCAGCTCAGCCACAGGCACTTGGCCGGCCACATAGCCCACGGTGTCGCTGGCGGCGGCGGCGCGCCCGGCGATCGTGCCGCCCATGCCCAGCACGACGGTGCTGCGGGGTGCTGGGGCCTCTGCGGCCACTTTTTTTGCATCGAACACTTGCCAAACCCTCAAAACTGGTGAAAAATACAGTCACTGGATAAACAAACAGCCCAAAGGCCCATCCCATGACCGACAGCACGCTCAAACTGACCGCCCGACAGTCGCAAATCTTGCAACTGATCCAAACGAGCATCGCACGCACCGGCGCGCCCCCCACCCGGGCCGAAATTGCCCAAGAGCTGGGCTTCAAATCGGCCAACGCGGCCGAAGAACACCTGCAAGCCTTGGCGCGCAAAGGCGCCATTGAACTCGTCAGCGGCACCTCGCGCGGCATTCGCTTGCGCAGCCAAGACCTACAAACCATCAACGATGCCCGAGACCGCCAACTCAGTTTGCCACTGGCCGGCTTGTCGCAACTCATGCTGCCCCTCATCGGTCGGGTCGCCGCCGGCTCGCCCATCTTGGCCCAAGAACACGTGGACCAAACCTACCACGTCGAGCGCAGCCTGTTCACGCGCCAGCCGGATTATCTGCTCAAGGTGCGCGGCATGTCGATGCGCGACGCCGGCATCATGGACGGCGACCTCTTGGCCGTGCACGCCACCCAAGACGTGAAAAACGGTCAAATCGTCGTGGCGCGTTTGGGTGACGACGTCACCGTCAAGCGCTTCATGCGCCGTGCCCACGCCATCGAACTGCTGGCCGAAAACCCCGATTACAAAACCATCGTGGTCGAGCCCGGCGAGCCCTTTGCCATTGAAGGCATCGCCGTGGGCCTGATCCGCAACGGCTTCCAACACTGACACCCATCGAACACCCCGGAGAACGTCATGAATTTGCTCACCCCCTCACGCTCTTGGAGCAGCCCTTTGGTCTTGATTGAAGGCTGGCAGCCCCAAGTCGGCGCATCCCGCAGCCACAGCGGCATGGGCAAGCGCCTGAGCCGCTGGTTCAGCCACACACCCAACGCCAGTTCGGCCGCCGACGCACGCTTGGTGCTCTCGGGCCGCATCAACGACGTCTGCGCTGAGCTGGAGCGCTTGGCCGCCCTCGAAGACAAACACTGACATCGCCCGGCGCTGCGTGCCCCAGACCGGGCACAATCGGGCGTCATGAATATCTTTGTTCTCGATGATTACCAAGACGTGGTGCGCAAGCTGGCTTGTGCGCGCAAGCTCGACGGTCACAACCTGAAGGTGCACACCAACACCGTCAAAGGCATGGGCCAATTGGCGGTTCGCCTGCGAGACGCCGAGGTCTTGGTCTTGATTCGGGAACGCACATCGCTCAACCGCCTGCTGCTGAGCAAGTTGCCCAACCTCAAACTGATCGCTCAAACCGGACGAGTCGGCCCGCACATCGATGTGCCCGCCTGCACCGAGCTGGGCATTGCCGTGGCCGAGGGCGTGGGCTCGCCAGTGGCCCCGGCCGAATTGACCTGGTCCTTGATCATGACGGCCATGCGCCGCCTGCCCCAATACATTGGCAACCTCAAACATGGGGCTTGGCAACAAGCCGGGCTCAAAGCCGCTTCCATGCCGTCCAATTTTGGTTTGGGCGTGGCCCTGCAGGGGAGAACACTGGGCATTTGGGGCTATGGCCGCATCGGCACCTTGGTGGCCGGTTATGGCCGCGCCTTCGGTATGCGCGTGATGATTTGGGGCAGCGAGTCCTCGCGCGAGCGTGCCCGCGCCGATGGTCACGGTACCTTCAGCAGCAAAGAGCAGCTGTTTACCGAGTCCGACGTCCTCAGCCTGCACCTGCGTTTGTCTGAGCAGACGCAGGCCACCATCACCGCTGACGATCTGGGGCTCATGAAGCGCACGGCCTTGTTGGTGAACACCTCACGCGCCGAACTGCTGGCCGTCGACGCTTTGTCGCTGGCCCTCAACCGTGGTCGCCCTGGCATGGCCGCGGTCGATGTGTTTGAGTCCGAACCGATTTTGCAAGGCCACCCCTTGCTGCGTTTGGAAAACTGCATCTGCACACCGCATTTGGGATACGTCGAACAAGACAGCTACGAGTTGTATTTCGGCTCAGCCTTTGACAACGTGTTGAACTTTATCCAAGGCAAGCCCACCCATATCGTCAACCCCGAGGTCTCCCCAAGATGAGCGCCAGCTTGAAAAGCCACAGCCAAGGTAAGACCTTGGTGCTGACGATCAGCAACCCCGAACACCACAACGCCTTGGACGCCACCGTGTGCGCCGCCGCCGTCGAGGCCTTGGGCGTAGCCGAGAGCAGCGACGACATCCGCAGCGTGGTGATCGCGGGCGAGGGCTTGCACTTTTGTGCCGGCCTGGATTTGCACGCCCTCAACGAAGACCGCCAACTCGGTGCCACACATAACCTCCAACAGATCGAGAGCCACCACAACTGGATCGAAGCCATCCGCACCTTCCCCAAGCCTGTGGTGGCTGCGGTGGAAGGTGCGTGTGCCGCCACGGGGTTTTCGCTGGCCTTGGCCTGCGACCTGTTGGTGGCCGCACACAACAGCGTCTTTGTGATGTCGCACAGCACCGTGGGTTTGTCGCCCGATGGCGGTGCCACCCAGCAACTCTTGGCCGCCCTGCCCCGCGCCGCGGCCACGCACCTGCTCATGAGCGGCGAACGCGTGAGCGCCGATCGCTTGCACCAATGGGGTGTTGTCACCCAATTGAGCAACCCGGGCGAAGCGCTGAGCGACGCCTTGGCACTGTGCGAACGGCTCAACGCTCGGTCCCCGCAGGCCGTGGCCAGCATCAAAGAGCTGGTCAACGAAGCCCCGGGGCAATCGCTCACCGCCCAACTGCGCTCGGAACGCGACCACTTTGTGCGCAACTTGCTGCACCCCAACGCCGCAGAGGGCCTCAAGGCCTTTTTGGACAAACGCCCACCCCAATACCGCTGACCTGCAACCGGAGACTCCCCATGATCGACCTTTACACCTGGCCCACGCCCAACGGACACAAAATCCACATCATGCTCGAGGAGTGCGGCCTGCCCTACCGCGTGCACCCCATCAACATCGGCACGGGCGACCAGTTCCAGCCCGAGTTCTTGCGCATCAGCCCGAACAACAAAATTCCCGCCATCGTCGACAGCGAAGGGCCCGACGGCCAGCCCATCTCCTTGTTTGAATCGGGCGCGATTTTGTTGTACTTGGCCAGCAAGACGGGTCGCTTCTTGCCCCAAGGCGCGCGCGAGCGCTACGACGTGCTGCAGTGGCTCATGTTCCAAATGGGCGGCTTGGGCCCCATGCTGGGCCAAGCGCACCACTTTCGCATCTACGCGCCCGAGAAAATCGATTACGCGGTGAACCGTTACACGCAAGAAGCCAAGCGCCTGTACGGTGTGCTGAACCAACAGGTGGGCCAGCACCGCTTCATCGCGGCCGACGAATACAGCATCGCCGACATCGCGGTGTTCCCTTGGTTGCGCAGCTGGCAAAACCAAGGCATCGACTGGGCCGATTACCCCCACCTCAAAGACTGGTTCGACCGTGTGGCTGAGCGCCCTGCGGTGCAACGGGGGGTAGAGGTGCTGGCCAGCGCCCGCAAACCCCTGACCGACGACCGCGCCCGTGCCGTGCTCTTCGGGGCACCCACCACGCCCAAAACCTGAGCACCAGAGTTTTTTTGGTGCCTCGGCGAGAAGCTGTTTTTGTGCGGTTACAATACGGGCTCGTCGGAGCGTAGCGCAGCCTGGTAGCGCATCTGCTTTGGGAGCAGAGGGTCGCGAGTTCGAATCCCGCCGCTCCGACCACCCCTTCAAAAAGGCCCACTCGTGGGCCTTTTTTTCTGTGTATCCTCTTCTCCATAGATATCCCGTTTTTGCCTACCCGTAGCTCAACTGGATAGAGCAGCTGCCTTCTAAGCAGCAGGTCGGGGGTTCGAGTCCCTCCGGGTAGGCCACCGAATGCTGGGCACCCACTTACCCTTTGCGCTTGACCTTGCCCGTTGTGCCCGAGCGCGGCGGCAAGCCGGTGTGCTGGGTCAGCATTTGGCCGGGCTTGGGCTGGCCGGGTTTGACCACCGCCGCGGCGCGTTCGCTGGCTTTCACCGGCGTGCTGTTTTTGCGGCGCGCGCTCTGGTACCCGCCGTCGGTGAGCGGCTGGAAGGTGGGAATCAGGTGGTGTTTGCCGTTGCCGATCAGGTCGGCGCGACCCATGGTTTTTAAGGCCTCGCGCAACAGCGGCCAGTGATTGGGGTCGTGGTAGCGCAAAAAGGCTTTGTGCAGGCGGCGGCGTTTGTCGCCGCGCACGATGTCCACGCGCTCGGCGCGTTCGTCGCGGTGAATGCCTTTGAGCGGGTTCAGGCCACTGTGGTACATGGCCGTGGCCGTGGCCATGGGGCTGGGGTAAAAGGTTTGCACCTGGTCGGCGCGAAAGCCATTGCGCTTGAGCCAGACGGCCAAGTTCATCATGTCTTCGTCGCTGGTGCCGGGGTGCGCGGCGATGAAGTACGGGATGAGGAACTGCTTTTTGCCGGCCTCTTCGCTGTACTTGTCGAACATCTGTTTGAACTTGTCGTAGCTGCCGATGCCGGGCTTCATCATCTTGGACAGCGGCCCGCCCTCGGTGTGCTCCGGCGCGATCTTCAAATAACCGCCCACGTGGTGCTGCACCAATTCTTTCACGTACTCGGGGCTCTTGACGGCCAGGTCATAACGAAGGCCCGAGCCGATCAAAATCTTCTTGATACCTTTGAGTCCACGGGCTCGGCGGTAGATGTTGATGAGCGGGCCGTGGTCGGTGGTGAGGTTTTGGCAAATGCCGGGGTAGACGCAACTGGGCTTGCGGCAAGCCGATTCGATCTCAGGCGTGCGGCAGCCCAAGCGGTACATGTTGGCGGTGGGGCCGCCCAGGTCGGAGATAACGCCAGTGAAGCCCTCGACTTTGTCGCGGATGTCTTCGACCTCTTTGATGATGGACTCTTCCGAGCGGCTTTGGATGATGCGACCTTCGTGCTCTGTGATGGAGCAAAACGTGCAACCGCCAAAACAGCCGCGCATGATGTTCACAGAGAAGCGGATCATTTCCCACGCGGGGATTTTGGTCGGGCCGTCGTGCCGGCCTTGCTCGTCCGCATAAGTCGGGTGCGGGCTGCGGGCATAGGGCAAGTCAAACACATGGTCCATCTCGGCCGTGGTCAGCGGGATGGGCGGTGGGTTGATCCACACGTCACGCGCTAGGCGCAGTTTATCGGGATCGGTCTCACCCACGGCCACGCCGTGCGCCTGAACCAAGGCACGGGCGTTGCCAGGGTTGGCCTCGACGTGCAGGATGCGGTTGGCGTGGGCGTAGAGTACCGGATCGCTCTTGACCTGCTCGTAGCTGGGCAAGCGGATGACGGTGCGCTCGCGCGGCGGGCCTTTTTTGCGCAGGGCCGGGTTGGGCACGAACTGCAGTGGCTTGACGTCGGTCTGCTCCGCGGGCTTGGCCTCGCCCTCTTCCTTGGCGCAGCTTTGGCCTTGGGCCTGGGCTTGTTCGCTGGTGGTCAGGTAGGGGTTGAGGTGGGTGTCCACTGGGCCGGGGGTGTCGACCTCGCTGGAATTGAGCTCGAACCAGCCCTCGGTGGACGGGTCGCCCGCACGGCGGATGAAGGCGGTGCCGCGCACGTCGGTGATGCTCTCCACCGGCTCGCGTTTGGCCAAGCGGTGCGCCACTTCCACCAGCGCGCGTTCGGCGTTGCCGTAGAGCAGCAGGTCGCACTTGGCGTCCACCACGATGCTGCGGCGCACCTTGTCGCTCCAATAGTCGTAATGCGCGATGCGGCGCAAACTGCCTTCGATGCCGCCCAGGATGATGGGGACATCTTTGAAGGCTTCGCGGCAGCGCTGGCTGTAGACGATGGCGGCGCGGTCGGGGCGTTTGCCGCCCACGTCACCGGGCGTGTAGGCGTCGTCGCTGCGGATTTTGCGGTCCGCCGTGTAGCGGTTGATCATGGAATCCATGTTGCCCGCGGTCACGCCCCAAAACAGGTTGGGCTTGCCCAAAGCTTTGAAGGGTTCGGCGCTTTGCCAGTCGGGCTGGGCGATGATGCCCACGCGAAAGCCTTGCGCTTCCAGCACGCGCCCGACCACCGCCATGCCGAAGCTGGGGTGGTCCACATAGGCGTCGCCGGTCACCAAAATGATGTCGCAGCTGTCCCAGCCCAAGCGCTCCATTTCGG
The DNA here is from genome assembly GCA_945890705.1 of Hydrogenophaga intermedia. Lineage (GTDB taxonomy): Bacteria > Pseudomonadota > Gammaproteobacteria > Burkholderiales > Burkholderiaceae_C > Hydrogenophaga > Hydrogenophaga miladensis. The sequence goes on from CAMDCY010000001.1 coordinate 26,115, forward strand.
CGCGGCTCATGGGCAGGAGGGGTGCGGTGCCAAAACGCTTGGCCCAATACGGCTTGTAGCTCGTGATGGGCTTGGCTTGGCGCGCGAAAAAGGAAACGTCGATGGGGGCGTTCATGGAGGGCTTTGGTTAACCCTTGATTGTAAGTTTTTGTGCAGACCCAGCCACCATCAGGGGCAATGGGCGCGAGATAATGCCCCACCCCAGCTGGAGAATCACCATGACGCGTTTGAACGGAAAAATCAGCCTCATCACCGGGGCAGCCCAAGGCATCGGTTTGGCCACCGCCAAGAAATTCGCCCAAGAAGGCGCCACGGTGGTCATTTGTGACGTCAAGGCAGAGGCGGTGAACGCGGCCGTGGCCGAATGCCACGCCTTGGGCGCACAGGCCGAAGGCCACACCATGGACGTGACCCAGCGCGATCAGGTGGATGCGGTGATCGCCGCGGTGATCGCGAAACACGGGCGCATCGACGTGCTGGTCAACAACGCCGGCATCACCCAAGACGCTCGCTTGCAAAACATGAGCATCGAACAATTCGACCGCGTGATCGACGTCAACCTGCGCGGTGTGTTCCATTGCGCGCAGGCCGTGGCCAACACCATGGTCGCGCAAGGCCGTGGCGTGATCCTCAACGCTTCCTCAGTGGTGGGCATCTACGGCAACTTTGGCCAGACCAATTACGCCGCGAGCAAATTCGGTGTGATCGGCTTCACCAAGACCTGGAGCCGCGAACTCGGCCCCAAAGGCGTGCGCGTGAACGCCGTGGCGCCAGGCTTCATCGCCACGCCCATCTTGAACACCATTCCCGAGAAGGTGATCGCCGAGATGGCGCAACGCGTGCCCCTGCGCCGCTTGGGCCAACCCGAAGAAATCGCCAACGTCTACGCCTTCTTGGCCAGCGACGAGGCCAGCTACATCAACGGTGAGGTCATTGAGGTCTCGGGCGGGATGACGGTGTGAACGAGCACGAGGTGCCCGCTTTGGCTAGCCCGGCCTCGCGCCGGGCTTTGTTTTGGACCTTCACCACGCTGGCCTTGCAAGGCTTCGGTGGCGTATTGGCCATCGTGCAGCGCGAGATGGTCGAACACAAACGCTGGATGACGCGCGAGCAGTTCGTGGACGACTGGTCGGTGGCGCAAATCCTGCCCGGGGCCAACGTCATCAACCTCTCGCTCATGATCGGCGACCGTTATTTTGGCTGGACTGGGGCCGCCGCGGCGGTGGCCGGCATGCTCCTGCCACCGCTCTTGGTCTTGCTGGGGGTTGTGGTGCTCTACAGCACCGTGGCGCAAACGGCGCTGGCGCAAGGCGCCTTGCGCGGCATGGGTGCGGTGGCGGCAGGGCTGATCATCGCCACCGGCATGAAGCTATTGGGCGCTTTGGTCAAGAACCCCATGGGCTTGTGGATGTGCAGCGCGTTGGCCGCCCTGACCTTCGTGGCCGTGGCCTTGCTGCGCTGGCCACTGGTGTGGGTGCTGTTGGGCTTAGGGGGCGTGGCCTGTGTATGGACCTACCGCTTGCTGAGCCCGGGCGATGGAGACGCGGCATGAACGCGCTAGAAGCCTGGGGCCAGAGCACCTTGTGGTGGCCTTTGTTTTTGCACTTCGCTGCGCTGTCTTTGTTGGCCGTGGGTGGCGCCCTCACCACCGCACCGGACATGCACCGCTACCTCGTGGGTGAACAAGCGTGGCTGAGCGAGGCTCAGTTCAACGCCTCCATCGCTTTGTCACAAGCCGCACCCGGGCCCAATGTGTTGTTCGTGGCTTTACTCGGCTGGCATGTGGGCCTAAACGCCGGTGGTGGTGTGAGCCCGGGGGCCTGGGCCTGGGCTTTGCTGGGCGTTTTGGTGGCGATGGTGGGCACGCTGCTGCCCTCCACCGTGCTGACTTTTGCCGCCACGCGCTGGGCCCACCGCAACCGCGAACGCCGTGTGGTGCGTGCCTTCAAGGCCGGCATGGCCCCGATCGTGATCGCCTTGCTCATGGCGACGGGCTGGGTGCTCAGCAGCGCCCACAGCAAGCCCGCCGAGGACTGGCGCTTGTGGCTGCTCACAGTGGTGGTCACCGGGGTGGTGTGGCGCACGCGGGTGCCGCTGCTGTGGCTGATCGCCGCCGGCGGCGTGGTCGGCATGCTGGGCTGGGTCTGAACCCACGCAGGGCCTAGCTCAGCGCGGGCTCTCGAAGAACACCGAGTTGGTGTAATCGCTGATCTCGAAATAGACCTTCTTCTCACCCGCATCGACCTGCATGTTGAGGTTTTCATCGAGCACGCCGTAGCCGTAGCGGTAAGCGCGTGGCATCCCATCGTCGGTGCCCAAAGCGGTGCTGATTTTGTCGATCTTGAGGAAACGGCGCGCGACTTTATCGCCTGCATACACCTCCAGCACGCCGTTGGTACCAGTCCAGTTTTGGATGCTGCGGCCGATTTTGTTTTGTTGCTCTTGGGTGCAGGCCGAGCCCAGCAGCAAGGCCGCCACACCTGCAGCGATGGAGGTGATTTTTTGGATGTTCATGGTCTTATCCCTGTGGATGATCGCGGCGCTGGCGCAAGGCCTCGTACAAACACACCCCACTGGCCACCGACACGTTCAAGCTCTCGACCGCGCCTTGCATGGGGATGCTGACGAGTTCGTCGCAGGTCTTGCGGGTGAGTTGGCGCATGCCCGCGCCTTCGGCTCCCAAGACCAAGGCCACGGGGCCTTTGAGGTCGACCTCGTAAATGCTTTTGTCGGCGTCGTCGCTGGTGCCGATGATCCAGATGTTGCGCTCTTTGAGTTCGTTCAAGGTGCGCGCCAAGTTGGTGACCATGAAGTAGGGCATGGTCTCGGCCGCGCCACTGGCGACCTTGGCCACGGTGGCGTTGATGCCCGCGGCGTGGTCTTTGGGGGCGATGACGGCGTGTGCGCCCGCGCCATCGGCCACGCGCAAACACGCGCCGAGGTTGTGCGGGTCGGTGATGCCGTCGAGCACCAAGATCAGCGGTTGGTCGGTGCCCGAGGCCTCCAGGTTTTCGAGCAACTCGTCGAGCGAATGGACCTGCTCGATCGCTTGCACACGCGCGGCCACACCTTGGTGGCCGTGGCTGCCAGCGAGTTTGGATATGCGCAAGCCGTCGGACTCGATCAAGCGCACGCCCGCTTCTTTGACACGGTCGATGAACTGGCGCATGCGCGCGTCGCGTCGGGTGGGTTCGAAATGAATTTCGATGATGGATTGCGGTGCCATTTTCAGGCGCACGCCGACGGCGTGAAAGCCGAAAAGCACTTTGGGGGATGACATCCCCGCATTATCCCCGAGTGCTGAGACTCAGTCGGCGACGCGACCCGCTTCGATGGTGATTCGGCGCTCGCAACGCTCGGCGATGGCGCGGTCGTGGGTGACCATCACCAGGGTGGTGCCCAGCTCTTGGTTGAGCTCGAACATCAAAGCCATCACTTTTTCGCCCGTGGCAAAGTCCAAACTGCCCGTGGGCTCATCGGCCAAGAGCACCGCGGGCTTGACCACAAAGGCGCGCGCCAAAGCCACGCGCTGTTGCTCGCCACCCGACAGCAGCTTGGGGTAGTGCCCCAAACGCTCGCCCAAGCCCACGCGCTCGAGCATGGCCGTGGCCGCCGCACGGGCGTCGCGCCGACCCGCCAACTCCAAGGGCAGCATCACGTTTTCCAAGGCGGTCAGGTTGCCCAGCAATTGGAAGCTCTGGAACACAAAGCCCACTTGGGCGGCACGCAGCGCGGCGCGCTCGTCTTCAGAGCGGGCAAACAGGTCTTGACCGTCGATGCTCACCGTGCCTTGGGTGGGCGTGTCCAAGCCCGCGATGATGGACAAGAGCGTGCTTTTGCCCGACCCCGAGGCCCCCACGATGGCGGCGGTTTCCCCTTTGCGCAGGGTGAAATCGATATCGCGCAAAATCGACAGGGTGCCCGTGGCATCGCTGACCGATTTGGACACATGGGACACGGCAATCATCACATCCGACATTGAAGGGCTTTCCAGTTGAAACACCGACACTTTACCGCGCTGCTGCTGTTGGCCTGTTCTTGGGGACTTTCGCCGGTGGCTTTGGCCCAAACCGCAAGCACAACGAAAGCGCCATTGGTGCTGATCGTGGGCGACTCGCTGAGCGCCGAATACGGTTTGCGCCGCGGCAGCGGTTGGGTGGCGCTGTTGCAAGCCGAGATCGACCGGCAAGGGCCCGCGGCCCGCGTGGTCAACGCCAGCATCAGTGGCGACACCACCTCGGGCGGGCGCTCGCGCTTGCCCGCACTGCTGCGACAACACCAACCCGCGGTGGTGGTGATCGAACTCGGCGGCAACGACGCCCTGCGCGGCTTGCCCCTGACCATGACACAAGACAACCTCAACGACATGACGCGACAGTCCAAGGCCGCCGGTGCGCGCGTGCTGCTACTGGGCATGGAGATGCCCCCCAATTACGGCACTCAGTACAGCGAAGCCTTCAAACGGGTCTACACCCAAGTGGCCCAAACGCACTCGGTGGCCTTGGTGCCGTTTTTCTTGACCGGCGTGGCCGATGCCCCAGATCCGCTGGCCCTGTTCCAGAGCGACCGCATCCACCCCAACGAACAAGCCCAGCCCATCATGCTGCGCAACGTCTGGCCCCGCCTGAGACGATTGCTCGCACCGCGATAATCCCGCATGCCTGTTCAAACCACCACCGCCGCCAACGCACTGACCCGCTTGGCGTCTTTTGACGCCATCATCGACGCCCGCACCGAAGACGAGCACGCACTGGACCACGTGCCCGGCGCCATCAACTGGCCCACGCTCAACAACCAGGAGCGCATCGACATCGGCACGATGTACAAGCAGGTCAATGCCTTTGAGGCCAAAAAACGGGGGGCGGCCTTGTCGGCGCGCAACATCGCCGCGCACATCGAGCGCGAGGTGATCGACTTGCCACGCGATTGGAAACCCTTGGTCTACTGCTGGCGCGGGGGCAACCGCAGCGGCGCTTTGGCCACCATCTTGGGCGCCATCGGGTTTCAGGTCACCTTGATCGAAGGCGGCTACAAAGCGTGGCGCGCGGCCTTGGTCGACGACCTGCCCGCCTTGGCGCCGTCTTTTCAATACCGCGTCGTCTGCGGCCCCACGGGCAGCGGCAAAACCCGTTTGTTGCAGGCCTTGGCCACACAAGGCGCGCAGGTGCTGGATCTCGAGGCCTTGGCCTGTCACCGCAGCTCGGTGCTCGGCCACGTGCCAGGCCAGCCCCAACCCAGCCAAAAACACTTTGACACCCTCATCTGGGCGCGCCTGCGCGAGCTGGACGCCAGTCGGGTGGTCTACGTGGAGTGTGAAAGCAAAAAAGTGGGCAATGTGCGCGTGCCCGACGCCCTGATCGACGCCATGCGCGCCAGCACTTGCATCGACGTGCAGCTCCCCGACGAGGCCCGAGTGGCCTTGCTGTTGGAGGACTACGCGTACTTCGTCAAAGACAGCGCCCACTTCGTCGAACGCCTACAGGCCTTGAACGACATCCGGGGTAAGTCCGTGATCGAGCGCTGGAGCGAATGGGTGCGCGATGGACAAACGCCCGCGGTGGTGCACGAGTTGCTGCGTGACCATTACGACCCGGTGTACCGCCAATCGATTGACCGCAACTTCGTGCAATACCCGCAGGCGCAGGTGTTCGAATCGCAGGACCACAGCGCAGCGGCTTTCGAGCGGATGGCCCAAGCCATCTTGGCCGCCGAGCGCTGAATCAGGCCGGGTCGCTGGCGCCGGCTGCGGGCGATTGGTCGGTGCCCTCAGGGGTTTCAGGCTCGTCGCCATCGCCGTGCTTGCGCTCGGTTTTGGACTTGAGCTTCTCTTCCTTCTTCTTTTTCTTGGCGAGTTCGCGTTGGCGTTTTTCGTAGCCGTAATTGGGTGTTGCCAAAGCAGTCTTTCGGTTCGGTGAAGTAAAAAAGAGCTCAGCCGGCTTGCAGCGCAGGCCAGGCCTGTTGCAGATCGGCTTGTAAATCAGAGACGGCTTCGAGGCCGATGGCAAAACGCGCCAAACCGCCCGCGTGGGGCCAAGGCTGGGTGCGCATGGCGCTCACATGGTAAGGCGCGCACAGGCTGATAGGGCCGGCCCAGCTCCAGCCCAACTTGAAGCGCTGCAAACGGTCCAGGAAGGCATCGATGCGCGCTTGGGGAATGGCCGCGTCGAACACCACGCTGAACAAACAGCCCGCGGCGTGTGCATCGCGCAACCACGTCTCGTGGCCGGGCGAGCCGGGCAAGGCTGGGTGCAGCACTTGGGCCACCCCAGGCTGGCTTTGCATCCATTTGGCCAAGGCGCGCGTAGCGGTGTCGTGCGCGTGGTAGCGCAGGTCCATGGTGTTGAGGCCGCGCAAGACCAGTTCGGTGTCGTTGCCCGACACACCCAAGCCCAAACGCATGTGGCACATCAAGAGCGCTTGGTGTAAGGCCGGGTCGCGGGTGACGACCGAGCCCATCAAGACATCGGCGCCGCCGCTGGGGTATTTGGTCAAGGCTTGCATGGACACGTCCACGCCCAGATCAAACGCGCCAAACGCCACGCCCGCACCCCAGGTGTTGTCCAAGGCCGTGATCACACGGCGATCGGCTGAGCGATCGGCATTGGCCGCTTGCACCACGGCCACCAAGGCCGGTACATCGGGGTATTCGAGCGTGATCGAACCGGGCACTTCCAGCCACACCAAGCGCGTGGCGCTGGAGAGCTTGGCGGCCAAGTCGGCCGGGTCCATGGGGTTGTATCGGCGGTGGGTGATGCCCCACTGAGCCAATTCACCTTCGGCAAACGCCACGTTGGGCCCATACGCGTTGTCGGGGATGAGCAGCTCATCTCCGGTGCGCAAAAACGCCATGTCCACCAAAGCCAAGGCCGACAAACCGCTGGGCGCGAGCACACAGAACTGGCCGCCTTCGAGCGTGGCGATGCGCTCCTCGAGCAAGTAAGTCGTGGGCGTGCCGTGCAGGCCGTAGGTGTAGCCGCTTTTATTTTTCCACTCCTGGGTGCGCAAGGCGTGCACGTTCGGGAAAAACACGGTCGATGCTTTGTGCACCGCGGGCGCCACCGCCGCAAAGCCCTCAGGGGCTTGGTAGGGGTGGTGAATCAGGGCCGTGCTGCGCTCGGTCACTTACAAGGTCCACTTGGCGAGCAACTGCTCGGGGCGCATGCTGTCGTAAGTTTCGAACGGCTGGTGGATCCACGGGTTGGTCGGTAAGAACTCAACCGAGTAGTCGGGCGCAAACGTCGAGACCTGCTTGGTCCAAATGACCGCGCTGCGCAGCTCGGTGATGGGTGCGTAGTTGTTTTTGAGCATACCGATGACGGCGTTGAGCGTGTGGCCCGAGTCGGCCAAATCATCGACCAACAACACGCGCCCCGCGATCTCGCCTTTGGGCGTGGTGATGTAGCGCGCGATGTCCAAATTGCCCTGCTCGGTGCCGGCGTTGGCGCGGTAAGAGCTGGTGGACATGATGGCCAAGGGTTTGTCGAAGATGCGCGACAAGATGTCGCCCGGTCGCATGCCGCCGCGGGCCAGGCACAGAATGGTGTCGAACTGCCAACCCGACTGGTGCACTTGCAGGGCCAGTTTCTCGATCAGGTTGTGGTACTCGTCATAAGACACGTACAGGTGTTTTCCGTCTTCGGTCAGCATGCGGTCTCCATTGGGTCAGTGGGTCACAGGCTCAGGCCTGGTAGGGGTGGTGCAACAAAATCGTGTGATCGCGGTCAGGACTGGTGGAGACCACGTGGATGGGCACGCCCGTGGTTTCCTGGATGCGCTGCAGGTAACGCTTGGCGTTGGCTGGCAGCAAATCGTACTGGGTCACGCCCACAGAGGACTCGCTCCAACCGGGCAAGGTCTCGTAAATCGGTTGGCAGCGCGAGATGTCGTCCGCACCCATGGGCAAGATGTCGATGCGCTCGCCGTCGAGCTCGTAGCCCACGCAGAGCTTGAGCTCGGTCAAACCGTCGAGCACGTCGAGCTTGGTGATGCACAAGCCCGACAAACCATTGACCTGCGCGCTGCGCTTGAGCAGCGCCGCGTCGAACCAACCGCAGCGGCGCGAGCGGCCGGTGGTCACGCCTTTTTCGGCACCCACGGTGCTCATGTGGTAGCCCGGTGTGCCTTCTTTTTCCCAATCGAGTTCGGTTGGGAATGGGCCACCGCCCACGCGCGTGCAATAGGCTTTGGTGATGCCCAGCACGTAGTGCAAAAGCCCCGGCCCCACACCCGCTCCAGCGGCGGCATTGCCTGCCACGCAGTTGCTGGAGGTCACGAAGGGGTAAGTGCCGTGGTCGATGTCGAGCAAGGTACCTTGTGCGCCTTCAAACAAGAGATTCACACCGGCGGCGTGGGCTTCGTTGAGTTCGCGCGAGACGTCGGCGATCATGGGCTTGAGCAACTCGGCTTGGGCCATGGCTTCAGCGTACACCGGCTCGAACTGGATCTGACCGTCTTTCATGTAGGCCGCGATCTTCTCGTCCCACAACAGGGTGGTTGAGCTCAGGTAAGTGGTCAACACGTGGTTGTGCAAGTCGAGCAATTCGCGCAATTTCGTGGCGAAACGCTCGGGGTATTTCAGGTCTTGCACACGCAAAGCACGGCGAGCGATTTTGTCTTCGTAGGCCGGACCAATGCCGCGACCGGTGGTGCCGATTTTTTCGGTGCCAGCTTTGACCTTGGCGGCCTCGCGGGCGATGTCGATCGCGGCGTGGAACGGCAAGATCAAGGGGCAAGCCTCGCTTACGCGCAGGCGCGAACGCACCTCAACACTGGCCTTCTCAAGGCCCGCGATTTCTTCGAACAGCTTGCCCACGGAGAGCACCACACCGTTGCCGATGTAGCACTTAACGCCGGCGCGCATGATGCCGCTGGGGATCAGGTGCAAGGCGGTTTTCACGCCGTTGATCACCAGGGTGTGCCCGGCGTTGTGACCGCCTTGGAAACGCACCACGCCGCGCGCCGTCTCAGTGAGCCAATCGACCAACTTGCCCTTGCCTTCATCGCCCCATTGCGTACCCACGACCACGACGTTGCGCCCAGGGGTGGCGCGGCTGCTCTTGTTCATCTGCTGCTTTCGAAACAAAAATTAAAGGGGTTCAAGGTGCCAAGCACCGGCGCGCTGCACCAACTGTCGGTCACACAAAAATTCGTCAACCTCGTGTTCATGGCCGGGCAAGACACAAACCACGGTGTGGCCCTGGGCACGGCAATCGGCTACAGCGCGGCGCAAAGCAGCGTCTGTGCTCCAAGGGGCGCGGATGGCCGCTTGCAAGGGGCGCGGCACGACGGCCTGCACCAACTCTTTGAGGTCCAGACTGAAACCCACGGCTGGGCGTTTGCGGCCGAACACCGCCCCCACCTCGTCGTAACGTCCGCCGCGCACCAACTCCATGGGCGATGCGCTGGGCGCGGCAGCGTCGGGCTTGGCGAACATGGCGAAGCGCATGCCGGTGTAATAGGCGTAGCCGCGCAGATCGGCCAAATCGATGGACACGTCCATGCCTTGCACTTGGGCCGCAAGCCAGCGCAGGTTGTCCAAGGCGGCTTGCAAACGCGCTGAAGGCGTCAAACGCTGCTGCGCGACTTCGATCACCTCCACCCCACCAAACAAAGACGGCAAAGCTCGCAGGTCGCGCTGCACGGCCGAGGGCAAGTGGGCCGAGAGGGCGTCGAGTTCGGCTTGGTCTTTGCCAGCCAGGGCCGCATGGACCCGCGCCAACCACACGGGATCGGCGGGTACATCGGCCAAAACGGCGTCGATCACACGAACGTCGGACATGTCCAACAAGAGCTGACCGATGCCCGCTTGCCGCACACAGGCATGTGCCAGCTCGATGATTTCCAAATCGGCTTCCACGCCAGCATGGCCGTATATTTCGGCGCCCAGCTGCATGGGCTCCCGGCTGGCTTGGGCGCGGTCGATGCGCGTGTGCACCACCGGGCCGCAGTAGCTCAGGCGGGTGACCCCAGCGCGGTTGAGCAAATGGGCGTCGATGCGGGCCACTTGCGGTGTGCTGTCGGCGCGCAAACCCAAGGTGCGTCCCGAGAGCTGGTCGACGAGCTTGAAGGTTTGCAAATCCAAGGCCTCGCCTGTGCCCGTGAGCAAAGACTCGAGGTGTTCGACCATGGGCGGCATCACCAACTCGTAGCCATAGCCACGGGCGGTGTCGAGCAAGGCTCGGCGGAGTTCTTCGATGTGACGCGCCTCTGAAGGCAGTACATCGGCAATATGATCCGGCAGGACCCAAGCAGACATGGACATAGGGGGTGCTGTTAAAACAGAGATTTTACCGGGTCTCGCGAGCCCCAAAACAGAAAACCCGCCACGAGGGCGGGTCCTAAGGGTACGTGAGGATCAACGTCCCAAGTTGCTGCTGCGCAAAGCCTTGAAGAAGTCGCTCGATGGGTCAAGCACCATCAGGTCTTGCTTGTTGGCAAACGTCGACTTGTAGGCTTCCAAGCTGCGGTAGAACTGGGCAAACGCTGGGTCGCGACCAAAGGCGGAGGCGTACAGGGCCGAAGCCTTTGCATCGCCTTCACCCTTGACTTTTTGGGCATCGCGGAAGGCGTTGGCCAAAATCACCTCGCGCTGGCGATCGGCGTCAGCGCGGATTTTTTCACCCTCGGCGAAACCGGTCGAACGCAACTCGTTGGCCACCCGCTTGCGCTCGGCCTCCATGCGCTGGTAGACCGATGCGGTGATGCTCTCAGCGTAATCCACGCGCGTGATGCGCACGTCGACCACGTCCATACCCCAAGGTTTGTCGTCGCTTCGAACGGCCTTGAGGACCTCTCGTTTGACGTCGGCCATGAGTTCTTCACGGCGCGTGGACAAGAGTTCGGTAACGGTGCGTTTGTTCACTTCTTGCTGGAAGGAGTTGCGAACCACGCGGTTGAGCTGCTGGGAACCCGCGTTCTCATTGACACCCACATTGCGGATGTAGGTTTGTGGCTCGCTGATGCGCCAGCGCACGTAGTAGTCGATGACCACGCGCTGCTTTTCAGCGGTCAGCATGGGCTCGGTTTCGGTGCTCTCCAAGACCAACAAACGCTTGTCGATATAGGACACGTTTTGGAATGGCGGGGGCAGCTTGAAGTTCAAACCCGGCTCGGTGATGACCTTCTGAATTTGACCCAGCTGGAAAACCACGCCGAATTGGCGCTGGTCCACCACAAACAGCATGGAGCTGGCGATAGCCAAAGCCACCATCAGCGTCGAAAAAATAAAACCCAGTTTGTTCATGAAAATACTTTCTGTTCGCTCGGGGTTCGGGGTTCAGCGGACGTCGCGCTCACGCGAGCGGGCGGCGTTGTCCAAACTTCGGGAGGCGGGGTTGCTGGCCGGTGCCGTGCTCGACGGCAACGACGGCGCAGGCGCGGCCGTGTTCGCGGCGCCCGTGGGGCCTGTCAGCTGCATGATTTTGTCCAAAGGCAAATACAAGAGGTTGTTGCCCGACTTGGAGTCCACCAAGACCTTGGTCACGTTGCTGTAGACCTCTTGCATGGCATCCACATACAGACGCTCACGCGTGACTTGTGGGGCTTTTTGGTACTCGGTGAGGATAGAGCGAAAGCGCTGCGAATCACCTTCGGCCTGCGCCACGATACGGGCTCGGTAGCCTTCGGCTTCTTCGTTCAATCGGTCGGCCGCACCACGGGCACGCGGCACGACGTCGTTGGCGTAGGCTTCGGCTTCGTTCTTGGCGCGCTCGCGCTCTTGAGCGGCTTTGAGCACATCGTCAAACGAGGCTTGCACTTGCTCGGGCGGTCGCACACCACCTTGCTGCAAGTTGATGCCCACCACCTCAACGCCTACCTTGTAGCGGTCCAAAATGGTCTGCATCAATTCGCGCACGCGGGGGCCAATTTGGTCGCGCTCTTCGGCCAGTGCCGCGTCCATGCGCATCTTGCCCACCACTTCGCGTACGGCGGTCTCAGCGGCCTTGACCACGGCGGCCTCGGGGTCGCGGCTCTCAAACAAGAAATCGCGCGCGTTACTCAGGCGGTATTGCACGGCGAACTTGATCTCAACGATGTTCTCGTCCACCGTCAACATGGCCGACTCGCGCAAGCCCGTGGCCGGCACGATGGCATCGCGGCCCACATCCACCGAACGGATCTGGGTCACGGCCACGGTTTCGTGGCGCTGAATGGGGAAAGGCAAGCGCCAATTGAAACCGGCACCCACGGTGCTGTGGTATTTGCCGAATTGGGTGATAACAGATTGCTGACCTTCTTGCACGATGAAGAAGCCCGAACCCAACCAGATCAAGGCCACCACGCCTGCGATCAAGCCGGCACCAATGCTGGTGGACTTTGGGGAGGGATTGAAGGGGGGCATGCCACCCCCTTGGCCGCCTTGACCCGAACCGCCGCCCCGGCCACCGAACAACTTGCCCAGTTTGCGGTTGAAATCGCGCCACAACTCATCGAGGTCTGGCGGGCCTTGGTTGGGGCCCGACGGACGCTGGTCACGGGGTGGGGGTGTCTCAGCACCCGGCTCTTGCTTGTTGCCATCATCCCCTCTGCCCCAGCGAGGGTCGTTGAGGTTGAAGACGCCTAACCAGCGTGCCCAGCGGGAACGGGGTTGCGTCGCACCAGGGGTGGTGTTGGACGACGCGGGTCGGGGGAATTTCAAATCCATATGAGCAAGTTCGGTGAAGTTGTAACTGTCTATTGTGCCCAATCAGCCGGGCGCGGGTTCATCGTGTGAAAATATACCAAGGTCGGCGTGGGGCGACGGGCTGCGTTGCAACACCCACTGGGCCAGATGCTCACGCAAATCGGCCACACCCGTGCCCTCTTGGGCACTGAGAAAGATACGATCCATGCTGCGGTCGTGCAGTTCCATCGAATCGAGGGTTTTGTGCGGTAAGCGCTCGGGAGGTAAGGCATCGAGCTTGTTGAAAATCAGCATTTGCGGCACGTCGGCGGCGCCAATGTCGCGCAGCACCGACATCACCGACTCGATTTGCTCTGGATGGTCGGGATTGGAGGCGTCCACCACGTGCAGCAACAAGTCCGCATCCGCGGCCTCTTGCAAGGTCGCGGCGAAGGCATCGACCAAGCCGTGCGGCAGGTTGCGGATGAAGCCGACCGTGTCGGAGAGCGACACCGAGCGGCCCGCCGCGCCCAAATACAGCTGACGTGTGGTGGTGTCCAGGGTGGCGAACAGCTGGTCGGCGGCGTAAGCGCGCGCCTTGACCAAGGCGTTGAACAACGAGGACTTGCCTGCGTTGGTGTACCCGACCAAGGAAATACTGAAGGTCTCACGGCGCTCGCGCTGGCGGCGCTGGGTAGCGCGTTGTTTTTTGACCTTTTCCAAGCGCTCCTTGGTGCGCTTGATCGAGTCGGCGATCATGCGTCGATCCAACTCGATTTGGGTCTCGCCAGGGCCGCCGCGCATGCCGATGCCACCGCTTTGGCGCTCCAAGTGCGACCAGCGGCGCACCAAGCGGGTGCTGAGGTATTGCAACTTGGCCAGCTCGACCTGCAGCTTGCCCTCGTGGCTGCGCGCGCGCTGGGCGAAGATTTCCAAGATCAGCAAGGTGCGGTCGTTGACCGGGCGACCCATGTGTCGCTCCAAGTTGCGCTGCTGCGCAGGGCTCAGGGCTTGGTCAAACAGGATTTCGGCGGCACCCGTGGCGTCGGCCAAAAACTTGATCTCATCGGCCTTGCCCGAGCCCACGAACAAGGCCGGGTCAGGTGCGCGGCGTTTGCACGAGACGCGGTCGGCCACTTGGTAGCCGGCGGTCTGCGCGAGCAAACCGAGCTCTTGGAGTTCGCCGTCGAAGTGGTCGTCACCGAAGTCCACGCCCACCAAAATGACGCTGGGCGTGGTGTTGCCCCCCTCGGTCGGCTTCAAGCCGCTGGCTCTTCGGGCGTGGCCGCAGCGAATTGCACAGGGCGGCCGGGAACGATGGTGGAAATGGCGTGCTTGTAAACCATTTGGGTAACGGTGTTGCGCAGCAAGACCACGTATTGATCAAAGGACTCGATCTGGCCTTGCAACTTAATGCCGTTGACCAAATAGATCGAGACCGGCACGTGCTCTCGGCGAAGTTGGTTCAGGAAGGGGTCTTGCAAGAGCTGGCCTTTGTTGTTCACGATATGCTCCGTGTTGAAAAGTGATAAGTGAACAGACCATACCACAGGCCACTTTCAAGCACACCCCGCTTGGCTCAAATCAGTCGTCTTTGAATGGGTTTTGCGAGGACTTGAATTCGATGCGCAGGGGCGTGCCGACCAAATCAAAGGCTTTGCGAAACCGAGCTTCCAAAAAGCGCTTGTAGCTGTCGGTCACGTGCTCGAGCGAATTGCCGTGGATCACGATGACCGGTGGGTTCATGCCGCCTTGGTGGGCGTAGCGCATCTTGGGGCGGAACATGCCGCTGCGCTGGGGCGACTGGAAGGCCGTGGCCTCTTGTAACAAGCGCGTGAGCATGGGCGTGGGCATTTTGCGTTTGGCCGAGGCGTGCGCCAAGGCAATTGACTTCCACACCGGGCCCAAGCCTTGGCGCTTTTGCGCCGAGATCAGGTGCAAGGAGGCGAACTTCAGGAAGGCCAAGCGGTTTTCGATGCTGCGCTCGACCTGCTCGCGCTGGTACGCGTCCACCGCGTCCCATTTGTTGATGGCCAGCACCACGGCGCGGCCACTCTCCAAAATGAAGCCTGCGATGTGGGCGTCTTGGTCGGTCACGCCCTGTGTGGCGTCGAGCAAGAGCAAGACCACGTTGGCGCTCTCAATGGCTTGCAGGGTTTTGACGACCGAGAATTTTTCGATCGCCTCGAATACCTTGCCTTTGCGGCGCAGACCGGCGGTGTCGATCAATTCGAAACGCTGGCCGCCGCGCTCAAAGGGCACGGTGATGGCGTCACGTGTGGTGCCGGGCATGTCAAAGGCCACCAAGCGCTCCTCGCCCAACCAAGCGTTGATGAGCGTGGACTTGCCCACGTTGGGGCGCCCGGCCACGGCCAAGCGGATCACGCCGTCGTCCTCGGCCGCTTCCTCGTCGTCGTCCAACTCGGGGATGTTCAAGGCGTCCAAGGCCGCGTCGAGCATGCTGCGGATGCCCTGCCCGTGCGCGCCCGAGACGGGCACCACTTCGCCCAAACCCAACTCGTAAAACTCCACGAGTTGCAAGCCCTGGGTCAAGCCCTCGGCTTTATTGGCCACCAGCAAGGTGGGTTTGCCCAGCTTGCGCAGGTACTGCGCGATGTCGTGGTCTTGGGTGTTGACGCCCGCGCGGGCATCCACCACAAAAATCACCACATCGGACTCGGCCACGGCCTGGCGGGTTTGTTTGGCCATCTCGCGGTAAATGCCCGCGCTGGCGTCGGGCTCAAAGCCCCCGGTGTCGATGACGATGTATTCCCGCGAACCCGCACGACCGTTGCCATAGTGGCGATCGCGCGTGAGGCCGGCAAAGTCGGCCACGATAGCATCGCGACTGTGGGTCAAACGGTTGAACAGGGTAGATTTGCCCACATTGGGCCGGCCCACGAGGGCGATAACGGGTTTCACAAACAATACCTTTTAAAAGACCTCAGCGCCCTTGCGGCGCAGGCCATCACGGTGCACGCCAAGCGTACACGCCACCCTTGCGGGTTTGAACCAAGACCATCCCAGCGGCCGTCACGGGTGCGCCCACGATGGCCGAGCCATCGGCACGCCAGCGGGCCACATCGGCAGCGGTCGCGAGGTTGAGCCAATGCACCACGCCTTGCTCGTCGCCCACAGCCGCATGGCCATTGAGGACCACGGGCGCGGTCAAACCACGGAATTTGAAACGATCCAAAGACCAAACCGGTTCGCCGCTGTCGCGACGCCAGGCCACCAAGCGGCCATCGCTGTCAGCGCCCACGACGTGCTGCGTATCGCCGCCCACGCCGACCGCGCCCTGTGAGGCCCGCGTCCACACCACACTCCCGGTGCTGGCATCGACGCAGCCCACCGAGGCGTTGAAGGCCCGCGCGCACACGCTGTTGCCCACGCGGCTCACCGGTCCGACGGTGTCGACCAAACGTTCGACCTCGTTGGTGCCGCGCGAGGTGGCCAAGGGCGCATCCCAAACCACGCGGCCATTGGCGGGGTTCAAGCCTTGCAGTCGGCCCAAACCACCGGAGACCAAGGTGTCACCGACCGCCAGTAACACGCCCGCTTGCCGCAAGACCAAGGGGTCACCGGCCCGGGGTTGGGTCCACAAACGCGCACCCGTACTGCCATCAAAGGCCATGGTGGAACGGTCCGAGAGGGCCACGAACACGCGACCGCCGGCCACCAAAGGCGGCGTCAACACGCGCGCGGGCAAGCGCACGCGCCAGCGAACCTCGCCCGATTCAATCGACAATAGCTCGTTGTTCAAGGTCACCACCGCCACGCGGTTGGCATCGCCACCCACACCGGCCGACAAACCTTCGGGCACGCGCATGCGCCACAACACACGCCCGGTGCTGGCTTCGAGCGCCAACAAGTCACCGGTGTCGGTCGCGGCGTACACGGTCTGGCCCACGACCTGCAATCGCAAAACGCCCGAACCCTCGCCCATCGGGACGTGCCAAGCCCAAGCCGCGGCTTGCACCACAGGCTGGGCGGTCAATTCGGTGGGTTTGGGCGGGTTGGTACTCGCACAAGCGACCACGCTGGCGATCATGACACCGGCGCTGGTCCAAGCCAGCACGCGCCGCAACACAGGGCCGCGCGTCATGGGGCCCCCAGTGTGCTGGCGTCCACACCCATGGTCGCCAATTTGGCCGCCACCAAGGTGCGGTAAGCGTCTTCAGCGCCCAAGGCTTTGTAAGCGGTTTCGTAGGCCTGCCGGGCTTCAAGGGCTTTGCCTTGGGCCATCAAGACATCGCCACGGCGGTCGGCGACCAAGCCAGCAAAAGCCACTGGCACGGGTGCCGCCAATTGGGCCAAGGCCGCATCCCAGGCTTGGTCTTGGATGTCCAAGGCGCTCAAGCGCAAACGGGCAATGGCTTTCAAAGCGTCGTCGCTGGCCGATTGGACCACCCAATTCAAGGCCTCTCGCGCCGGGGCAGGCTGTTGGCGGTCCACATGAGTTTTGGCGGCGAACAAGGCCGCTTGGGCGGTCAACACCGTGCCACCGTATTGGGCTTGCATGTCGCTCAAGGCGCGCTGCATGCGGTCGGTTTCACCGGCTTTTGCGGCCCGGTCAAACTCATCGAACAGCACGGCGACTTCCGTGGCTTGCTTGTTTTGCCAGTATTGCCAACCGTTCCAAGCCGCAATCGAGCCGAACACCACGATGAGCACCGCGCTGATCGCATTGCCGTACTTGGCCCAAAAATGCTTGATCTGGTCCAGTTGTTCTTGTTCGTCGAGATCGAGGGGTTTGGCCATGACTGAAAAAGCTCTAAAAAGAAGGGATTGTAGGGGGCTGGACTCAAACGGCGCGCAAGCCTGGGCCCCACTGGGCCACGCCCGAGAGTGGCTGCAGGGTTTGGGCGGGGGCGGACCCGCTCTGGTCGGCGCGCAAGGGCTTGACCGCGACCTGCCCTTGGGCGAGTTCGTCGGCGCCAAAAATCAGGGCCACGCGCGCGCCACTGCCGTCGGCTTTTTTGAACTGCGACTTCATGCTGCCCATGGCTTGGGCCGCGGCGGCGTGCATCTGCACGTTCACGCCCAGGGCGCGCAACTCGCGCAGCACCGGCATGACCTGGGGCATCGAAGCGGCCTCGGGCACCACCGCATACGCGTCGGGTACCGGATCGGCGGGCAAACGGTCTTGGGACTTGAGCAATTCCAGAATGCGCTCCATGCCCAATGCCCAGCCCACGGCCGGGGCGGCCTTGCCACCGATTTGCTCAAACAAGCCGTCGTAACGGCCACCGGCACACACCGTGCCTTGTGAGCCCAACTCGGTGGTGACGAACTCGAACACCGAGAGGTTGTAGTAATCCATGCCACGCACCAAGCGCGGGTTGATGCGGTAGCTCACGCCGTGCGCGTCCAAGATGGCGCGCAAACCATTGAAATGAGCCAAAGATGCCTCGCCCAAGAAATCCATCAGGCGGGGCGCGGCTTCCACAACGGCTTGCATGTCGGGGTTCTTGGTGTCCAAGATGCGCAAAGGGTTGCTGTGCAAACGGCGACGGGCTTCCTCGTCGAGCACGTCCATGTGCTGCGAAAGGTGCTTGATCAGGGCTTGGCGGTGGGCCAAGCGCTCAGCGGGCTGACCCAGGCTGTTGAGCTCCAGCGAGATGCCGCTCAAGCCCAAGGCCTTCCACAGGTCACACGCAATGAGGATGAGCTCGGCGTCCACATCGGGGCCAGCAAAACCCAAGGCCTCGGCGCCGAATTGGTGGAACTGTCGGTACCGGCCGCGCTGCGGGCGCTCGTGGCGGAACATGGGGCCCATGTAGTACAGGCGCTTGCCGCCGTCGTAAATCAGGGCGTGCTCGACCGCTGCGCGCACCACACCGGCGGTGTTCTCAGGACGCAAAGTGAGCTCTTCACCGTTCAAACGGTCGGTGAAGGAGTACATCTCTTTCTCGACGATGTCGGTCACCTCGCCCAAGCCGCGCACGAAGAGCGCGGTGGGCTCCACGATGGGCGTGCGCAGGTTGCGGTAGCCATAACGCTGCATGAGGGTGCGCAGCTGTTCCTCGAGCCACTCCCAATGTGCGGAGGTCTCGGGGGTGATGTCGTTCATGCCTTTGACGGCGGTGATTTTCTCGGCCATGTGTTGTTCTGATGGGCATCTCAAGCGGACACGCCAAACCTCTTCTGAATGTAGTTCTCGACCACGGTTTGAAACTCTTGGGCAATGCCCTCGCCGCGCAAGGTCATGGCTTTTTCGCCATCGATGAACACCGGGGCGGCGGGAGCCTCACCGGTGCCGGGCAAGCTGATGCCGATGTCGGCGTGTTTGCTCTCACCCGGGCCGTTGACGATACAACCCATCACCGCGACCTTGAGCTCTTCCACCCCGGGATATTGCTTGCGCCACACGGGCATGGAGTCGCGCAGGTAGTCGTCGATCTGTTTGGCCAACTCTTGGAAGGTGGTGCTGGTGGTGCGGCCGCAGCCGGGGCAGGCCGTGACGCTGGGCACGAAGTGGCGCAGGCCCAAGGCTTGCAAAATTTCGTTGGCAATCAAAACCTCTTGTGTGCGGGCCTCGCCCGGCTGGGGTGTGAGCGAGACGCGGATGGTGTCGCCAATGCCTTGCTGCAACAGGATCGACAAGGCGGCGCTGGAGGCCACCGCGCCCTTGGTGCCCATACCAGCCTCGGTCAAGCCTAGGTGCAAAGAGTAGTCGCAGCGCTGGGCCAAGGCTTGGTAGACGGTGATGAGGTCCTGCACACCGCTGAGCTTGCACGACAGCGTGATGTTGTCGCCGTTGAGGCCGATTTCTTCGGCCTTTTTTGCCGAATCCAGGGCCGAGGTCATGAGCGCTTCGTACATGACCTGCTTGGTGTCCCAAGGCTGGGCGCGTTGGGCGTTCTCGTCCATCATGCGGGCGAGCAAATCTTGGTCTAGGCTGCCCCAGTTGACCCCAATGCGGATGGCCTTGTTGTGGCGTGCGGCGATCTCCACCATTTGCGCAAATTGGCGATCGCCCTTGTCGCCGCGGCCCACGTTGCCGGGGTTGATGCGGTATTTGGAGAGGGCTTGGGCGCAATCGGGGAAGTCGGTGAGCAGGCGGTGGCCGTTGTAGTGAAAGTCGCCGATGAGCGGCACGTGGATGCCCATGCGGTCGAGCTGCTCGCGCACATAGGGCACGGCCTTGGCGGCGTCTTCGTTGTTCACGGTGATGCGCACCAACTCCGAGCCAGCCACGGCCAATTCCTTGACCTGGATGGCGGTGGCCACGGCGTCGGCCGTGTCGGTGTTGGTCATGGACTGCACGCGCACCGGGGCGTTGCCACCGACGGTGACGTGGTGGTCGCCCCAAGACACCGTGGACTGGCGCGTGCGGCGCGGTGTGGGCACAAAGACAGGGGTGGGTTCAAAAGGTTTCATGTCATTTCACCTCGTAACGTGCCACATCCCCGCGGGTGTGTGGCGCCAAAGGAATGGCCTGTCCGCGCACAAAGACCTGCGCGGCACTGGCCCGGCCCAGCACCACGGTGTAGGGCGGCGCACTGCCCATGTCCACCACGTCGCCGGTTTGGAGCAAACGGTCCATCAAGACCCGGCCATCGGGTCGAACGACCTGCAGCCACGTTTCTTCTTGGGCGCTGACGCGCAGCACCACAGACCGGTTCGGCGCTACGGGCGCTGAGGCCGGCTCGACGGGCACTGGGGTCGGCGCGGGCAAGGTCGTTGTGGGCGCTTCGGTGGCGGGGGCTGGCGCAGGCTCGGCGGCAGGCGCAGCATCCACCGGTGCGGGATCGGTCGCTTCGGGCAAGCTGTAGAGCAGCCCCGCGGCCAGTAGCAAGGCCAAGGCCACCAATACCGGTGGGCGACGCACAAAGCTCACCGGGGTCAAGGCCAAGCCCTCGCCTGTGGCGTACATGGTGTCACCGCCGACCACGCCCTGGTCCCCCAAACGGGTCACATGCGCCAAAGGCATGCGCTCTAGCACCACCTGCGAATCGATCTGCAAATACCGACACACGCTCATGGCCAAGGCCCGCGCGAAGGTCATGTCGGGCAATTCGTTGTAGCGTCCGGACTCCAAAGATTCCAAGCGTTTGACGGGGACTTTGAGGGCCAAGGACAAGGCATCCAAGGGTATGCCTGCGGCCTGGCGGGCTTCGACCAACAACAAGTGGCCATTGGTGAGCACGGCGTCTGGGGCCTCCACGGTCGCCGTGGGGCTGGTGTTATCGGTCATGCACAAACTTTCGTTGGTAAGCGTTCCACTGCGGGGATTGCGGGTAGCGCTGCCCCAGCGCTTGTCCCCACTGAAACACGGCCTCAGTGTCACCCAATTCTTGGGCACCGAGGATGGCCAGCCACAGGCTCTCAGCGTTGGCGTGGGGTGAGGTGTTGAGGCTTTGCAAGGCCCACTGCGCCTGCGCCCATTGGCCGCGCGACTGTTGAACATGGGCCCAATGGTATTGCGCCACTGGGTTCTGAGGCTCGAGGTCCAAGGCCTGCGTCAGGCGCTGCTCAGCCCGGTCCCAGGCTTGGGCACGCGCAGCGCAGACACCATCGACCATCAAGGCCTGCGCGCGCTCGGCGCCCGAGGCCCAGACCAAGGCCTGAGCGAAGTCGGCTTGGGCTGAGGCCCACTGCCCTTCTTGGCAGGACAACCAAGCCCGGTTGTGCCAAGCCGAGACCAAGCGACCATCCAAAGCCAAGGCACGGTCCAAACTGCTGCGGGCGGGCTCGAGCTGGCGCAAGGCCATCAAAATCAGGCCGTGCAGCACATGTGCGGTGGCTTGTTGGGCGTCAATGGCCAAGCTGCGCTCGACCTCTTCCAAAGCCACGCGGTGCTGGCCTTCTTCGTGGTACGCCTGGGCCAAGGCCAAGCGGATACTGGCGCGTTCGCGCGCAGCGGTGTCGATGGGCGCGGGCCCTGCGCAAGCCATCAGCACCGCGCAGGCGCTCAAGACCCAGAGCGCGCGGCGCATCACAGCGTGCGCTCCTTGGGCATCCAGCGCACAGTCTGCTCGGTCTGGCGTGCAGTGGCCAATCGCGCCGCAGCGTTGGTGCGGTCCAGGACATCGCCCGCGAGTTGGCCACAGGCCGCGTCGATGTCGTCGCCCCGGGTTTTGCGCACCGTGGTGACCAAACCCGCGGCCAGCAAAATTTGCGCAAAGCGCTGAACCGCCGCAGGGGGCGAGCACATCAAGCCGGAATCGGGGAAAGGGTTGAACGGGATCAGGTTGAGCTTGCAAGCCACCCCTCGCCCACCGTGGCGCTGCATCAAGGCCACCAACTGCTGCGCGTGCTCGACCTGGTCGTTCACCCCGTCGAGCATGCAGTATTCAAAGGTGATGAAGTCGCGCGGCGCGGCCGGCAAGTAGCGCAAGCAGGCGTCGAGCAACTCGGCCAGCGGGTATTTTTTGTTCAGAGGCACCAAGGAGTCGCGCAGCGCATCGTTGGGCGCGTGCAGCGACACCGCCAAGGCCACCGGCACGTCTTGGGCCATGCGGTCGATCATGGGTACCACACCCGAGGTCGACACGGTCAAGCGCCGGCGCGACAGGCCGTAGGCGTGGTCGTCGAGCATGACGCGCAACGCCGGCACCAAGGCCGAGTAGTTTTGCAGCGGCTCGCCCATGCCCATCATCACCACGTTGGTGATGACGCGCTCGCCCTGTCCAAACTGGGCGCGCAGGTGGTGCTCGGCGTACCAAAGTTGGGCCAAGATTTCGCCGGTGCTGAGGTTGCGCGAAAAGCCTTGGTGGCCGGTGGAGCAAAAGCGGCAGCCCACGGCACAACCGGCTTGCGAAGACACGCACAGCGTGCCGCGGTCGGCTTCGGGGATGAAGACGGTTTCCACCGCATTGCCACCGCCCACGTCGAACAGCCATTTGATGGTGCCGTCGCTCGATTGCTGGCGCGAGAGCACAGGCAAGGGCGTGATGTGGCAGACGCAGGGGAGCTTGTCGCGCAGGCTGCGCGCCAAGTCGGTCATTTGGGAGAAGTCGGACGCACCACGCTGGTGGATCCAACGGAACAGCTGGGTGGCGCGGAAGCGCTTTTCACCGAGCTGTTCGCAAAACGCAGCCAAGCCGTCGAGGTCGAAATCGAGCAGGTTGGCGGTCATGTCATGGCGTGGTCGCGGATCAGCGCGAGTACACGTTCATGCCGGGGAAGAAGAAAGCGATTTCCACGGCAGCGGTTTCAGGGGCGTCGGAGCCGTGCACGGCGTTGGCGTCGATGCTGTCGGCGAAGTCGGCGCGGATGGTGCCAGCAGCGGCCTTCTTGGGGTCGGTGGCGCCCATGAGGTCGCGGTTTTTACCGATGGCGCCTTCGCCTTCGAGGGCTTGGATCATCACGGGGCCGGAGATCATGAACTCAACCAGGTCCTTGAAGAAAGGACGGGCTTTGTGCACGCCGTAGAACTGCTCGGCTTCGCCGCGCGACAGGTGCACCATCTTGGCGGCGACGACCTTCAGGCCAGCGGCTTCAAAACGGGCGTAAATTTGGCCGATGACGTTTTTGGCAACGGCGTCGGGTTTGATGATGGAGAGGGTGCGTTCGATGGCCATAAAAATCCCAATAGGTGTGAAAAATCAACGGGTTTTTGCAGGTGCTGCAAAGCCTGTGATTCTACATCGCCCGCTGGGGTTCAACGGTCGTTTCGGCGGCGCGACCCCATGCGGGTACCGCCCGCGCCTTTTTGGTCACGTTTGCGTTGCAAAGCGTCGTGACCGATGTAACCCACCGAGGTTTTCAAAGGATCGGGCTGGGCCGCCGCCTCCACACCTTTGTTCTTGCGCACCGGGGCATCGAATTTGCCCGGCCCACGGTCGTTGACCCGTCCACCGGGGCCAGAACGGAAGTTACCCCCCCGGCGCTCAGCCCCCATGCCGCCACCACCGCCGCGGCGGTTTGGAGCAGCACCGCGGCGATCGGGCAGGCGCTCGGCTTCGGGCAAGGCCATGCCCGCGGCGTTGGCCAAACGATCGATGTCTTTTTCGTCCAATTCCAGCCACACGCCGCGCTTGAGCCCGCGCGGCAAAAGCATGGCGCCGTAGCGGATGCGGATGAGTCGGCTCACGGCGTGGCCCACAGCCTCAAACATGCGGCGTACCTCGCGGTTGCGGCCCTCGGCGATGGTCACGCGGTACCAGCAGTTGGCGCCCTCGCCGCCGCCGTCTTCCATGGACTCGAACTTGGCCATGCCATCCTCGAGCTTGACGCCCTCAAGCAAGCGTTTTTTCTCTTCGTTGGACAAGGCGCCGAGCACGCGCACGGCGTATTCGCGCTGCAAACCAAACCGCGGGTGCATCAAGCGATTGGCCAACTCACCGGAGTTGGTGAACAGCAGCAAACCTTCGGTGTTCAGGTCTAGGCGGCCCACCGACTGCCACTTGCCGTTTTGCAAACGCGGCAAACGGCGAAACACCGTGGGGCGGTTTTGCGGATCGTCCATGGTGACGACCTCGCCCACGGGCTTGTGGTAGGCCAAGACCCGGGGAGGCGGGGGCGTCATGCGCACGCGCACAGGCTTGCCATTGACCTTAAGGATGTCGCCAAATTGGATGCGCTGGCCGACGTGGGCGGGTTGACCGTTGACGGTGATGCGGCCCTGAACGATCAGCGCCTCCATCTCCAAGCGCGAGCCCATGCCGGCTTGCGCCAACACCTTGTGCAGCTTGGGCGAATCGGCCTGTGGCGCCAAGACACGCTTGGTCTCTACCGGCGCGGCAGGCTCCTCGGCCTGCTCGGCATCGAAGTCGCCACTGACCACATCGAGAAAGCGTGCAGCGGCCGCAGGGTCGGCACCGTCCATCGGGGTGGTGTCGGGCGTGATGTCGATCGGTGGGGTCTGTGCGCCGGGGTCGGTGGGGTTCATGGGGCTCCTGGGGGGGTGGAATCCGTGGCCGCCGGGTCGGTCGCTTCGCTGTCGGATGAAAGGGGGGTGGCGTCGGCGCTGGGCACAGCGGCCTCGGGCGCAAACAAATCGCTGGCGTCCAGCCGGGCGGACAAGGCCTCAAAGTCCAAGCGCTCCAAGGCCGACTCTTGCACATCGTTGCCGTCCAAGGCGGGCAGCTGGTCCAAAGAGGCCAGGCCCAAATCGTCCAAAAATTGGCGCGTCGTGGCGTACAAAGCGGGTCGGCCCACGGTCTCGCGGTGGCCAATGACCTCCACCCAACCGCGGTCCTCGAGCTGCTTGAGCAAGACCGAGTTGATGGTGACGCCGCGGATGTCTTCCATGTCGCCGCGCGTCACGGGTTGGCGGTAGGCAATGATGGCCAAGGTTTCCAAGGTGGCACGGGTGTAGCGCGGGGGCTTCTCGGGGTGCAAGCGGTCCAAAAAAGGACGCATGTCCGGGCGGCTTTGGAAGCGCCACCCCGAGGCGATGCACACCAACTCCACGCCACGCGAGGTCCAATCGAGTTGCAACTCGGCCAACAAGGTTTTGAGGGTATCGGCTGAGAGCTGGTCTTCAAACAAGGTGCCCATCTCCCGCACGCTGAGCGCTTGGGGGGCACAAATCAAGGCCGTCTCCAGGATACGCTTGGCATCCGCGGTGTTCATCGCTGTGGTTCGTCGTGAAAGTGTGAGGTACGGCCCAAGGCCGAGAGAAAGTGGGTTCACCCGCCAACAGCGGGGCCCTGCGGGGGCCGAGGGACATGGCCCAAGCCCGTCAACGGCGCTCAGGGGAGCGGCGCGCTGGTGCCCTCATTGTAATGGAGCCCCGCCTCTGCCACCGCGGCCAAGAAATCGCTAGGGGGTTCGGCCAAAAAGGCCAGCGGCTGGCCGCCCACAGGGTGCAAAAAACGCAACTCGCGCGCGTGCAGCGCTTGGCGCTGCAGCCCCCAGACCACCCGGCCCCCATACACCGTGTCGCCCACCAAGGGGTGGCCCAACCACGCCAAGTGAACCCGGATTTGGTGCGTGCGCCCGGTGTGCAATTTGCACTTCACCAAGGTCGCCTGTGGGCTGCCGTCCAAACGGTAGACGGTGGTTTGGGCTGGCTTGGCCCCACTGCCGTCGCCCGAAACCACGGCCATGCGCAAACGGTTGCGGCTGTCGCGGCCAATGGCTTGGTCCACCGTGAGGTTCAGCGGTGAGCGCCATAGGCCATGCGCCAAGGCCACGTATTCCCGATGCACCTCACGCGCCGCGATGGCTTGCACCAAAGCGTCCATGGCCGTGCGGCTTTTGGCCACCATCATCAGGCCCGAGGTGTCCTTGTCCAAGCGGTGAACAATGCCGGCCCTGGGCAAATGGCGAGCGCCCTCATGCCAAGCCAACAAACCGTTGAGCAAGGTGCCGTTCCAGTTGCCCGCCGCGGGGTGTACCACCAAGCCCGCAGGCTTGACGATGACCATCAGGTGCTCATCTTCGAAGACGACCTCAAGCGCCATGGGCTCGGCTTTGAAGGCCTGGGTTTGCTGGGTCGGGCGCAGCTGCACGCTGAGCGAATCGCCCACCGAGACCTTGGCCGAGGCTTTGCTCGCCGTGACGCCGCGCCACTGCACCGCGCCCTCTTCCAACAACTGCTGAAGGTAAGAACGTGAAAACTCGGGCACCAGTTCTGCCAGGGCGCGATCGATGCGCCAGCCGTGCATGGACAAAGGTATTTGCAGCGGCCGGTTTTCTGCCGCCTCAGGCGCACCGTCCCAAGCCACATCGGTTTCGTCGTCGGCGGGAGGCGTCGATATAATTTGCTCAGCCAACTTGGGTTGTCCTGTTTCTAAAGGTGTGCGTACTGTGCGTTTATTACCATTATCGACGCTGCGTTTGACGCTGCTCCTCACCGCCGGCATCTTGAGCGCTTGCAGCACCACGGCGGTCGACCTCACGGTGGGATGGACGCCCGAACAAATTTACGCCGAGGCCTTGGACGAACGTGCGGCGGGCAACACCGACAAAGCCGTCGAATACTTCGAGAAGCTCGAAGGCCGCGCCGCCGGCACGCCCTTGGCGCAACAGGCCCAGCTCGACAAGGCCTACACACACTACAAAGTCGGCGAGTTGCCTCAAGCACAAGTCACACTCGACCGCTTCATGCGCCTGCATCCCGCCAGCCCGGCCATGGACTACGCGCTCTACCTCAAAGGCTTGGTGACCTTCAACGACAACCTCGG
The DNA here is from genome assembly GCA_945890705.1 of Hydrogenophaga intermedia. GTDB lineage: Bacteria > Pseudomonadota > Gammaproteobacteria > Burkholderiales > Burkholderiaceae_C > Hydrogenophaga > Hydrogenophaga miladensis. Next base: position 52,797 of record CAMDCY010000001.1, read on the forward strand.
CTTCTTGGGCGCCTTGTCCCAGCAAGACCTGTCGGAGCGCGACCAGAAAGCCGCCAAGGATTCGTTCGAGTCCTTTCGCCAACTCATCAGCCGATTCCCCCAATCCAAGTACACACCCGACGCGCGAACACGCTTGACGCACATCGTCAACTCCCTCTCGCAATACGAGGTGCACGTGGCGCGTTACTACCACCGCCGAGGCGCTCACGTGGCAGCCATCAACCGCGCACAAACGGCCATCACCGATTACCCCGGCACGCCGGCTTTGGAAGAGGCGCTGCACCTTTTGGTGTCGTCTTACGACGCTCTGGGTATGAACGACTTGCGCAACGACGCGCGGCGCGTGCTCAACGCGAGCTATCCCAACTCTCGCTACCTGCGCTGAGCCGAGGCCCGCTCAGGCCTGACCCAGGTCGCGCAAAGGGTGGTCCTTCGCGGCCCAAGGGCTGACAAAAAACGGCGCCACCATGGCCTCGTTCACGGCCTCCCAGCGCTCAGGTTGCCAGCGTGGCGCGTGGTCTTTGTCCACCACCAAAGCCCGGATGCCCTCCACCGTTTCGCTGCTCGCGCCGCGTCGCTGCAAATGCCGCGTGTCAAAACAGTGTTCCACCATGTCGCGCTCCAGGCGCAACTCATCGGCCAAGCCCATGCCGCGCGCGCGGCGGATCTGTACCCACACCACGCGCAGCATCAAGGGCGAGCGTTGACGCAAGGCGGCCAATGTCGCCAGCGACCATTCGTTGTTGAGGGCCTGCAAGGCTGCGATGGCCTCGTCCCAAGTGGCCGCGCCGAACACCGCGTGGATGTCGGCCATGGGCAAGGTGGGCGCCGCGCCGTGGCGTTGTTCGTGCGAGCGGCACCAGTGCACCACCGCCGCTCCGTTTTCAAACGGGGTCTGTGCCAAGCTCTCCCACAAGCCGGGCAAGCGTGCGGACTCCACGACGCCGTCGGCCAAGCCCACGGCCAGCGCGTCCGCCGCACCCAAAGATTGACCGCTGAGGCCTAGGTACTCGCCCACGTGGCCTGGGCAGCGGCTCAGGAAGTAACCCCCGCCCACGTCCGGAAACAAACCGATCATCGTCTCGGGCATGGCCAAGCGGCTGCGCTCGGTGGCCAAGCGCAGGCTGGCCCCTTGCGCCAAGCCCATGCCACCGCCCATGACGATGCCATCCATGAAGGCAATAACCGGTTTGGGGTAGGTGTGGATCAGGTGGTTGAGTCGGTACTCCTCGGTGAAGAAGTGCCCAAGATCGGGGTCATCGGCGAGCGCAGCTTGATGAAAAAACCGGATGTCACCGCCAGCACAAAACGCACCAAACGGCCCAGCTTTGCCCTGCCCGCGAAAAGCCACGGCCAAGACCGCGGGGTCATCGCGCCAAGCCAGCAGCGCCTGGGTCAGCGCGCGCACCATGTCCAAAGACAAGGCATTGAGGGCTTGGGGGCGGTTGAGTGTGAGGCAGGCCACGCGCCCACGCAGCTCGGCCAAAACGGTGTCGGTCATGTTGAATCTCCTGGGCCCATCATCGCCCAGTCGGGGCGCTGAGTGGCCCCAAGGGTCAGGCGATGGTATGGCGTTCGCGCCAACCCAAGACTTCGTTGAGCACCAAAGCCAAAATCACCAAGCCGCCACCCACCAAGACCTCGCTGGACGGCACCTCGTTGACAAAAGCCCAGGTCAAGGCAATGCCGAAGATCACCTCCAACAAGCCCAGGAGCGAAACCTCAGCAGCCTTGAGCACCTGCGCGCACACGACTGACAAGGTGCAAGGCACGGACAACTGCAACCAACCCAACATCGCCAACCAAGCCACATCGCTGGCGCTGGCCGTGCCAGGCAAAGCCGCGGGCAAGGTGAACAAGGTGGACAGGATCGCACCGAGCAACACCGCGGGCACCAAGTCGATGCGCTCGCCTTTGTGTTGCACGCGCTGCACCGCGGTCCAATTGATCGCGCCCGCCAAGGGCACGCACAAAGCCAGACCCGAGCCGATCAGCAGGTCACCGATCGGCGTTTGTGGGTCGGCCATGGCCGACCAAAACTGGCTGCCATACATGTACACAATGCCCAGCGCCGCCACCACGATGGTCAACCACGTGCGGTTGGCCAAACGCTGACCCAAGACCACGCGCGCGAGCAATGCGGTCAACAAAGGCCCCAAGGCCATCAGGATCAACACATTGGCCACGCTGGTGAAGCCCAAGGCCAGCATGAAGGCGGTGAACATCACCGACCAGCACACCCCTGAGAGCCAGAACGTGCGGGATTCGGGCAGAAAACCCCAATGCCGATGCAGGGTCTCGCCCCACGCCGATCGCGCGCTGGGGGTGAGCGACGCGGCCTGGGGGGCTTGGCGGCGCGACCAAGCTCGCCACAGCGGCAGCATCCACATCAGGGACAGCACCGTGAAGGCGCTGCGGTAGAAGGTCACCTCAAAACGCCCGGCCGACTCCAGCACGCGCGAGACCACACCCGCGGTGGACCACAAAATCGTGACCAAGACCATCAAAAAGACGGCCTGGGTGTGGGTGAGGCGAACCTGGGCCATCAGCTGCGGCTGGCGCGCTTACGGTCGTGTTCCGACAGGTGGCGCTTGCGCAGGCGCACGCTCTTGGGCGTGATTTCTACCAACTCGTCGTCCTCGATGAATTCCACACCGTATTCCAGCGTGAGTTCGATCGGGGGCGTGATCTTGATGGCGTCTTCTTTGCCCGAGACGCGGAAGTTGGTCAGCTGCTTGGTGCGCGTGGCGTTGACCACCAAGTCGTTGTCGCGGCTGTGTATGCCCACGATCATGCCTTCGTACACGGGGTCGTTGGGCTTGACGAACATGCGGCCACGGTCGTCGAGCTTGCCCAAGGCATAGGTGAAGATTTCACCGTCGTCCATGGAGATCAACACACCGTTTTTGCGGCTGGCGATCTCGCCTTTGTGCGGCTCGTAGCTGTCAAAGATGTTGGAGATCAGGCCAGAGCCACGGGTCAAGTTCAAGAACTCGTTGGTGAAACCGATCAGACCACGCGCGGGGATGCGGTACTCCAATCGCACACGGCCTTTGCCGTCGGGCAACATATTGGCCAACTCACCCTTGCGCTCGCCCAGGGCTTGCATCACGCCGCCTTGGTGCTGCTCTTCGATGTCGGCGGTCACCAACTCGATGGGCTCGCACTTCTCGCCGTTGATTTCGCGGAACACCACGCGGGGCTTGGACACAGCCAATTCGTAGCCTTCGCGGCGCATGTTTTCCAACAGGATGGTCAGGTGCAATTCGCCGCGACCCATGACTTCAAAAATGCCGTCTTCGTCGGTTTCGCGCACGCGCAAAGCCACGTTCGATTGCAGTTCTTTTTGCAGGCGGTCCCAGATTTGGCGGCTGGTGACGTACTTGCCTTCTCGACCGGCCAAGGGGCTGGTGTTGACGCAGAAGTTCATGGTCAGGGTAGGCTCGTCCACCTTGAGCATGGGCAGCGGCGCGGGGTTGGCGACGTCGGTCACGGTCACGCCAATGCCGATGTCGGTGATACCGTTGATCAAGACGATGTCGCCAGGGCCGGCTTCGGTGGCTTGCACACGGTCCAGACCTTGAAAGGTCAAGACTTGGTTGATGCGACCTTTGATGGACTTGCCATCGGGACCTTCCATGACCATCACGTCCATGTTGGGCTTGATCGTGCCTTGGCTGATGCGGCCCACGCCGATACGACCGACGAAGGTCGAGAAGTCCAGCGCAGAGATTTGCAACTGCAGGGGGGCAGCCGGGTCGCCTTTTTGGGCGGGCACGTGCTTGAGAACGGTGCTGAACAGGGCCGACATATCGGGGCCCCACTGCTCACCGGCTGGACCTTCTTCCAAAGAGGTCCAACCGTTGATGCCCGAGGCGTACACCACGGGGAATTCCAACTGCTCGTCGGTGGCACCCAGGTTGGCGAACAGGTCGAACGCTTCGTTGATCACCTGCGTTGGGTTGGCACCGGGCTTGTCGACCTTGTTGACCACGACGATGGGCTTCAAGCCCAAGGCCAAGGCCTTCTTGGTCACGAAGCGGGTTTGGGGCATGGGGCCTTCTTGCGCGTCGATCAACAGCACCACGCCGTCGACCATGGACAAGGCGCGCTCGACCTCACCACCGAAGTCCGCGTGGCCGGGGGTGTCGACGATGTTGATGTGGGTGCCTTCCCAGCTCACGGCGCAGTTCTTGGCCAGAATGGTGATGCCACGCTCGCGTTCGATGGCGTTGTTGTCCATCACGGTGTCCACGACTTTTTCGTGTTCAGCGAAGGTGCCCGACTGGCGAAGCAGCTGGTCCACCATGGTGGTTTTGCCGTGGTCAACGTGGGCGATGATGGCGATATTGCGGATTTGTTTCGTCATGTTGCGGTTTCCTGGATTTGCTGGATTTCGATGGGGCTCAGCAGCCGCCCCGGGATCAACTCGCCGCCTTGTGTGTGGGCAGAACCCAGCAACACGGCAGCACCTTGTGGGGCCATGGCAGGACCGTACACCGCCCAATGGGGGTGATCGGCCCAATCGCCACGGCGACGCACGCCACTCAAAAAACGCCCTGCACTCTCGGCCTCGAGGCTCAGCGGCGTGTGATCGCTCAGCAGTTGCTGCACGGGCAGCAAACGCGCCAAGCGTTCGGATTCGGTCATGGCCTCAAGCGCCTCCAGGCCCACACAGTCGGCCTCTTGGAAGGGGCCCGTGGCCACGCGGCGCAAGGCCGTGAGGTGGCCCCCACAGCCCAAGGCTTCGCCAATGTCTTCACCCAAGGTGCGGATGTAGGTGCCTTTGCTGCAGCTCACGCGCAGGCGCAGGTAAGGTACCTCACCGCTCAAATCCATGTCCAAGAGCAAGAGCTCGTGGATCACCACCGAGCGCGCAGCGCGCTCCACGGTTTGCCCATCACGGGCGTATTCGTACAAGGCCTTGCCGTCTTTTTTGAGGGCGCTGTGCATGGGTGGCACTTGTTCGATGGGGCCGGTGAAGCGGTCGAGCACCTCGACCACCTGACCCACCGTGCACTGCACCTGGCGCGTCTGGATGACCTCGCCTTCAGCATCGGCGGTGCTGGTTTGGATGCCCAAACGCACGGTCGTTTCGTAAGTTTTATCGGCGTCCAAATGCAGCTGACTGAACTTGGTGGCCGCGCCAAAACACAATGGCAAGACGCCGGTGGCCAAGGGGTCGAGCGTACCGGTGTGGCCGGCTTTTTCGGCGCGCAGCAACCACTTGGCTTTTTGCAAAGCTTGGTTGCTGGACAGGCCCAGCGGTTTATCGAGCAACAGCACCCCATGCACAGGGCGCCGCTGCACCCGGGTGCGTGGCGCGTGCATGGTTCAGTCGTCCTGGGCGCGAGAAGACACCGCCTTGGCGATCAAAGCGTTCATATCGGCCGCGCGCTCGGTGGTGCGGTCAAACAGAAAGTGCAAGGTCGGCACGGTGTGGATGTGCAGGCGCTTGAACAAGCCGCTGCGCAAAAAACCCGCGGCTTGCGTCAAGGCAGCCTGGGTGTCGTCGGGGTCGCCCACCAAGATGCTGTAGAACACCTTGGCATGCGCGTAATCGGGGGTGACCTCGACCGCCTGGATCGTGACCATGCCCACCCGTTGGTCTTTGAGCTCGCGCGCGATGAGCTCCGTCAGATCGCGTTGGATCTGATCGGCGACTCGAAAACCGCGGTTGGGCGTGGAAGACTTTTTGGCTGGCATGGTGCGGGCGATCAGAGGCTGCGGGCCACTTCCTTGATTTCGAAGAACTCGAGCTGGTCGCCTTCTTTGATCTCGTTGTAGTTCTTGAGCTTGACACCGCACTCAAAGCCTTCTTTGACTTCGCGAACGTCGTCTTTGAGGCGTTTGAGTGAGTCGAGTTCGCCGGTGTAGACCACCACGTTGTTGCGCAAGAGTCGGAAATGGGCGCTGCGCGTGACCATGCCGGAGGTGACCATACAGCCGGCAATGGTACCGATCTTGGTGGCCACGAACACGGTGCGGATCTCGGCCATGCCGATGATCTCTTCGCGCTTCTCGGGCGCCAACATGCCCGACATGGCGGCCTTGAGCTCGTCGACCGCGTCGTAAATGATGTTGTAGTAACGCAGGTCGATGTCGTTGCCTTCGGCCAATTTGCGCGCACCCACATCGGCGCGCACGTTAAAGCCAATGATCACGGCCTTGGACGCAATGGCCAAGTTCACATCGGATTCGCTGATCGCACCCACGCCGGCATAGACCATCTGCAACTTGATCTCGTCGGTGGAGAGCTTGAGCAAAGACGAAGCCAAGGCTTCTTGTGAACCCTGCACGTCGGACTTGATGATGATCGGCAATACCTTGACCTCGCCCGCCGACAGGTCGGTGAACATCGAGTCGAGCTTGGCGGCTTGCTGCTTGGCCAGCTTGGTGTTGCGGAACTTGCCTGCGCGGTAAGTGGCGATTTCGCGGGCACGGCGCTCATCGGCCATGACCATGAAGTCGTCACCGGCTTGCGGCACATCCGACAGACCTTGGATTTCCACAGGAATCGAAGGACCGGCTTCCTTGATGGTTTTGCCGTTTTCGTCGAGCATGGCGCGCACGCGGCCCGAGGTTTGACCCACCAGCACCACATCGCCGGTTTTGAGCGTACCGCTTTGCACCAGCACCGTGGCCACCGAGCCACGGCCCTTGTCCAAACGGGCTTCAATGACCAGGCCCTTGGCCATGGCTTGCACCGGGGCCTTGAGCTCCAGCACTTCGGCTTGCAAGAGCACTTGCTCGAGCAAGGCGTCGATGCCTTCGCCGGACTTGGCCGAAACACCCACAAAGGGGACTTCGCCGCCGAACTCTTCAGGCACCACCTCTTCGGCGATCAGCTCGGAGCGCACGCGCTCCAGGTTGATGCCGGGCTTATCGATTTTCGTCAAAGCCACGACCATGGGCACACCCGCCGCTTTGGCGTGTTTGATGGCCTCTTTGGTCTGGGGCATGACACCATCGTCGGCCGCACACACCAAGATCACGATGTCGGTGGCCTGGGCGCCACGGGCGCGCATGGCCGTGAAGGCCTCGTGACCAGGGGTGTCCAAGAACGAGATCATGCCGCGTGGGGTTTCCACATGGTAAGCACCGATGTGCTGCGTGATGCCGCCAGCTTCGCCCGCGGCCACTTTGGCACGGCGGATGTAGTCGAGCAGCGAGGTCTTGCCGTGGTCAACGTGGCCCATGACGGTTACCACAGGGGCGCGGGGCAAGAGCTCCGCGCTTTGAGAAGACACCTCGTCCACGGTGAACGCTTCCGGATCGTCCAACGCCGCCACCACCGCTTGGTGGCCCATTTCTTCAACCACGATCATGGCCGTGTCTTGGTCCAGCGACTGGTTGATGGTGACCATCTGGCCGAGCTTCATCAGGTGCTTGATAACCTCAGAGGATTTCACGCTCATCTTGTGCGCGAGTTCACCCACGGTGATGGTCTCAGGCACGTGCACCTCGATGGCCTTGAATTCGGTCGGGGCCGAAAATTGACCCCCTCCGTCGCGCGAATCGCGGTCGTTGCGACGACCACCGCCACGCGGACCCGAGCGCCAATTGCTGGAGCGACCGGCCGTGGTGTCGCCACGGGTTTTGATTTCTTTTTTCTTGCTGGCGTCGTCCTTCCAGGTCGACGACAGGTTCTCAGATTTGACTTCTTTTTTACCGGCGACACCGGTGGTGGTGCTCACCGCGGGGCGTGCGCTGGGCGTGCCCGCAGGCTTGTGCAGCGTGCCCTTGGCCGCAGCGGGTTTTTCTGGCGGTGGCTCGGGCTTCTTGGCCACCAAGGTGCGCGACGGCGTGGCCATCATGGCGCGGATACTGGCGGCTTCGGTTTCGGCCTTGCGCCGGCGGTCCACCAAATCGGTGGCTTTGGCCTCCTCCACCTTTTTGGCTTCGGCTTTTTTCTCTTTGTCGGCTTGCACGGCGACCACGCGGGCGGCTTCCTCAGCGGCAGCCGCAGCGGAGGGTTCAGCCGACGCCGACGCAGCGGCCGAAGCGGCTTTGGCCGCCACGCGATCGGCTTCGGCTTGGGCTTCGCGGGCCTCTTGGGCTTCGCGCTCCAAGCGCTTTTGTGTCAACTCTTCTTCTTGGCGACGCAACAACTCAGCTTGGCGACGCGCGTCTTCTTCGCGACGGGCCAATTCTTCGTGGTCAATGACGGACACCGGTTCGGCGGCGGCAGGCGCCTCGAGCGCAGGCACCACCTCATCGTCGCGCTGAATGAAGGTGCGTTTTTTGCGCACCTCCACCTGGATCGTGCGGGCACGACCGGTGGCGTCGGCTTGTTTGATCTCGCTGGTGGATTTCTTCACCAAGGTGATCTTCTTGCGCTCGCCCGTGGCGGTGCCGTGGCTGGTTTTGAGGTGGTTGAGCAAGGCGTGTTTGTCCGCCTCCGAGACGGCATCGGTCTCGGATTTTTTGCTCACGCCAGCCGCGCTGAGTTGCTCCAACAAAACGTTGGTGGGCTTGTTCAACTCGGCGGCCAATTCGGCTACTGTGTTACTGGTCATTGGGTGTTATCTCCGCTTGGGCCTCCGCTGTTCACGATGTTTGCTGCGAGTCGTCACTGGTGAACCAGTGCTCGCGCGCCTTCATGATCAGCGCGGTGGCCTCCTCGGCGGTCTGATCCGTGATGTCGGTCAACTCGTCGGTGGCAAGGTCGGCCAAGTCGTCGCGGGTGTGAACACCGGCTTCGGCCAACTTGGCAATCAGGTCCACGGTCAAGCCAGCCAGATCGCGCAGGTCTTGAGAGACCGTCTCCACGCTTTCTTCTTTGGCAATTTCCATGGTCAACAGGGCATCTTTGGCGCGAGTGCGCAACTCATTGACGGTGTCTTCGTCGAAAGACTCGATTTCCAACATTTCTTGGATCGGCACATACGCCACCTCTTCCAAGCTGGTGAAACCTTCGTCGATCAGGATATCGGCAATTTCTTGGTCCACGTCCAATTTGGCCATGAACAACTTGCGGATGCCGTCGGACTCTTCGGCCTGCTTCTGAGCGGACTCGTCGGCGGTCATGATGTTGATGCGCCAGCCGGTGAGCTCGGAGGCCAAGCGCACGTTTTGACCGCCGCGACCGATCGCGATGGCCAGGTTTTCTTCGTCCACCACCACGTCCATGGCGTGGCGCTCTTCGTCCACCACGATGGACTGCACGTTGGCCGGGGCCAAAGCACCGATCACGAACTGGGCAGGGTCTTCGCTCCACAACACAATGTCCACGCGCTCACCGGCGAGCTCATTGGTCACGCCGTTCACACGTGAGCCCCGAACACCCACGCAGGTGCCGATGGGGTCGATGCGCTTGTCAAAGCTGTGCACGGCGATCTTGGCGCGAGAGCCGGCATCGCGAGCGCAGCCCTTGATGTCGAGCAAGCCTTGTTCGATTTCGGGCACCTCTTGGCGGAACAACTCCACCATGAATTCGGGTGCCGAACGCGACAGGATGATGGGCGCGCCGCGCAACGTCAGGTCCACTTCCATGATCATGGCGCGAACGCGGTCACCGGTGCGGAAGTTTTCTTTGGGGATCAGTTCGCCGCGCTTCAAGCGGCCTTCGACGCGGCCCGACTCGATGATCAGGTCGCCCTTGTCCATGCGCTTGACGGTGCCAACAAACACTTTATCGCCACGCGACATGAAGTCGGTGAGCAGCATCTCGCGCTCAGCGTCGCGGATTTTTTGCAAGATCACTTGTTTGGCGGCCATGGCGCCGATGCGGCCAATAGGCACACTCTCGACGGGCTTCTCGAGGTGATCGCCCTCTTCGATGTCGGCGAGTTCGTCACGCGCGTCGGTGAGCAGCTCTTCGGCGTCGGGGTTTTGCAAACCGGCCGAATCGGGCACCACCAACCAGCGGCGGAAGGTCTCATACGCGCCGGTGTCGGGGTCCACGGAGACGCGGATGTCCACATCACCCTTGTAGAGTTTTTTGGTGGCCGAAGCCAGCGCCAATTCAACAGCCCCTAAGACAACGTCACGTTCGACGTTTTTCTCGCGGGAAATGGCATCGATCAGCATCAACATTTCGCGGTTCATATCAGTGGCCACCTTTCCAATTCACGTGTTCATTCAATTCAATACACCAGACCATCACAAGCCTTCAGCGCCTTCGGCGCTGGGCTCTGCCGCGGGCGCGGCTTGCCGCCCCCGAAAATTCACCAGTGGCGCCAAGCGGGCTTGGGCCACCTCATCGAGCGTGAAGGCCATGGCCTGCACGGGCACGGGCGGGCGCTTCTTGCTCACGCGCTGACCGGGCTTGACAGGTGGCGCATCGCTCCAAACGATTTGCCAACGTCCGTCTTCGGCGCGCTCCAGCGTGCCTCGAAATTTTTTGCGGTTCGCCGCGATGTCGGTGCCCGTCACACCAATCGCCTCTTTCAAGGTGATGTCGATCACCTGACCGGCAAAACGCTGGTAATCCAATTCGTGGCGCAGCGGCCGATCAATGCCAGGCGAGCCCACTTCCAATCGGCGGTACTCGACCGCTTCGACTTCAAGCAAATACTGCAACTGGCGCGTGACGCGCTCGCAATCTTCGACCGTGACAAAACGCTCTTCGGCCACTTGGCCCTCTGAGGGAAACTCAAACGGCCAATCGATGGTGATGCGCAACAAGCCCCCGGCGGAACGCTCAATTTCCACCAAGTCAAAACCCAGTCCTGTGACAGTTTGTTCTAAGCTTGTTTGCCAGCTCATCGGATGAAAAAAGCCCTTTGCTCACCACAGCACCCAGAGGGTGCAAAAACGTTCGGCCAAAAAAAATGGGCCGGTAATAACCCGCCCATTTGGTCGTGAAGTCCGCATTGTAACCGCAAACCACCGTCAGTTTTCAAGTGTCCATTGAATGACGTTTTTGGCTAGGAAACCCAACATGCCAAAGGACAGCACCAAAAACAACACAAAAGTACCAAACTTACCGGCTTTGGAGGCCACCGCCAAATTCAAGACGATGAACAACATGTAAAGAATAAAAGCACCAATGCCAAAGGTCAGCCCAAACTGGGCGATTTGCAGCTCGGTATAGCCAAAGAGGGTGTTCTCCATAGTCAAACGGCCTTCAAAGCGACCGTTCCACTGCTGGACAAACCCTGCAGTTCACAGTAAGCGTGCCAACTGGCGTGGGCCAACCAAGGCACGACCACGATCAAGCCCACCAAGCCCAAGATCATTGACAGACCGGTGAGCACCGACAAGAGCACCGCCCACAAACCCAAGGGCACAGGGTGGTTGGCCACGGCCATCCAGCTCGCGCGCACCGCGCCACCCACGCTCACGCGCTGGTCCACCAGCATCGGCAAAGCCACCACGGTGGAGGCGAACATGGGCGCGGCCAGCGCGGCGCCCATCATCAACCACAGCTCAAACAAACCGACGTCGCGGGCCAACACCACGTGGCGCAAAAAATCCAAAGGCTGTCGGATCGGCTGATCGGCCATGACGGTGATCAAGGCCGCCGAGGTCAGCACCCAGCCCGTGCCCGCCAAACCCAGCAACAAACCAAAGCGCACCAAACGGCCATCGCCCGAGCGCCACAAGGTCATCACCTCGGCCATGTCGGCGCAGCGCCCCGAGCTGCAAGCGCGGCTGACGTGGTACAGACCCGTGGCCAAGATCGGCGCCACGATCAAGAACCCTGAAAACGCGCCCGCCAACAACCAAAAGCGGTCCCAGGCCATCAGCACCATCAGGCCGCCCGCGGCCGTCAAGGCCAAGCCGTGCACCAAACCCGGCACCGGGTTGCGGCGCAAGTCCGCCCAACCCAGCGCCAGCCAGCGCAATGGGGCCAAAAGGTCGATGGTGGGGGTGTCATTCATGGGCGCTTTCAACCAGCTTGCGGGTGTAGGGATGGGTGGGTGATTGCAACACACGATCAACCGGGCCTTGCTCGACCACCTGCGCGTCTTTCATCACCACGACCTCGTGGGCCATGGCGCGGATCACCGCCACATCGTGGGTGATGAGCACATAGGCCAAGCCGCGCTCGATTTGCAGGCGCTGCAACAAACTCAAGACCTGTTTTTGCACGGTCACATCCAGGGCACTGGTGGGCTCGTCGAGCACCAAGAGTTCGGGCCGCACGATCAGCGCGCGCGCGATCGCCAAGCGCTGGCGCTGACCGCCCGAGAAGGCGTGCGGGTAACGCCCCAGCAAGGGCTCGGCCAGAGATGGGCTTTCGGCCAAACCCACGTCGCACAGGGCTCGCAGCACCTCGGTGCGGCGCTGCTCCGCGCTCAGCTCGGGCCGGTGCACGCGCAGGCCCTCCCCCACGATTTGCTCGACCGTCATGCGCGGCGAGAGCGAAGAAAACGGGTCTTGAAACACCACCTGCACGCGCTGGCGCAAAGCGCGCTCAGCGCCGCTGCGCTGGGTCGCAGCCCAGTCGGTGCCACCCAAGCGCAAGACCCCGGTGTGGGGCAACAAACCCAACATGGCCAAGGCCAGGGTGGTTTTTCCCGAACCGGACTCGCCCATCACGCCCAGCGTGCGTCCCGGCCCCACGGTCAGCGACACGTCGCGCACGGCGGCGACCGAGCCGCGCCCGAACCAGCCACGCCAACCAGGGCGCGGCACCGGATAAGACACGCCCAAACCCTCGGATTGCAACACCGGCGGGCCAGACGGGGCCGGGCCGTCCAGCTCGGCGTCGCGCTCGGGGCGGCTGGCCAGCAGCTGTTGGGTGTAGGGGTGTTGCGGCGAGCCGAACACATCGGCCACCCGCCCCTGCTCGACCACGTGACCGCGCTCCATCACCAACACATGGTCGGCGAAGCGCCGCACCAAAGGCAGGTCGTGCGTGATGATCACCAAGGCCATGCCGTGCTCGCGCTGCACATCGACCAACAACTCGAGCACCTGCTGGCGCAGGCTCACGTCCAAAGCCGTGGTGGGTTCGTCGGCCAACAAGAGGCGCGGCGCGCTGGCCAGTGCCATGGCGATCATGGCGCGCTGGCGTTGGCCGCCGCTGAGTTGGTGCGGGAAAGCCCCAGCGCGGCGCTCGGCCTCGGCGATGCCGGTGCTGGCCAACAGCGCCACCGCAGCGGCGTGCGCCTGCGCGGGGTCCATGCCTTTTTTCAGGCGCAACACCTCGGCGATTTGTTCGCCCACGGCGTACAGCGGGTTGAGCGCCGTCATGGGCTCTTGGAAAATCATGGCCACGTCGTCGCCGCGCACGCCGCGCATCTCGCGCTCGCTCAGGGTACTGAGTTCGCGGCCATTGAGCATGGCCGAGCCGCTGACCTGGGCATCGGGCAACAAACGCAGGATGGACAAGGCCGAGACGGTTTTGCCCGAGCCCGACTCGCCCACGATGGCCCACTTCTCGCCCGCGCGAATGTCCACGTTCAAGCCGTTCACCACCGGCACACCGCCAAAGGCCACGCGCCAATCGCGCAGCTGCAACAAAGGACGATCGGTGCTCATCGGTCTTGCTTTCGGGGGTCGAGCGCATCGCGCAAGGCGTCGCCCATGAAGGTCAGCAACAGCAGCGTGATCACCAGCACCGCGAAGGTGCTCAGCGAGATCCACCACGCGTCGATGTTGTTCTTGCCTTGGCTGAGCAACTCACCCAAGGACGGTGTGCCGGGCGGCACGCCCAAACCCAAGAAGTCCAGCGAGGTGAGCGCCAAAATGGCCGCGCTCATACGAAACGGCAAAAACGTCACCACGGGCGTGAGGCTGTTGGGCAGCACGTGACGCCACATGATCTGCCACGAACTCAGGCCCATGGCCCGCGCGGCGCGCACGTAGTCCATTTGGCGGTTGCGCAAAAATTCGGCACGCACATAGTCCGACAAACCCATCCATCCAAACAGGCTCAGGAGCACCAGCAACAAAGCCACGCTCGGCGCGAACACGGCCGAGAAGATGATCAGCAAATAGAGTTCGGGCATGGAGCCCCAAACCTCGATGAAGCGCTGGAACACCAGGTCAACCCGCCCGCCAAAAAAACCTTGGATGGCGCCGGTGATCACCCCCAACACCACGCCGGTGAAGGTCAGGGCCAAAGCGAACAAAACGCTGACCCGAAACCCGTAAATCAGCTGCGCGAGCACGTCGCGCCCACGGTCGTCGGTGCCGAGCCAATTGGCCGCCGAGGGTGGCGCAGGGTTGGGTTCGGTGGCGAAGTAGTTCAACGTTTTGGGCCCGTAAGGGTTGGGCGCAAACACCGCCCAATTGCCCGGCTCGGCCAAACGCTCCCGGATGAAGGGGTCCAGAAAATCCGTGGGGGTTTCAAAGTCGCCGCCGAACGTGGTCTCGGGGTAGTCCTGCCACATCGGCGTGTACCACTGGCCTTGGTAGCGCACCACCAGCGGCTTTTCGCTGGAAACCAGCTCGGCCGCCAGGCTCAGCACCACCAAGACAACGAACACCACCAAGCTGTTGAAGCCCAAGCGGTTGCGGCGAAAGCGCGCCCAAGCGCGGCGCGCGGGGCTGGCGCTGTGGGTGGGCTCAATCGAATTTGACACGGGGGTCCACCCAAACGTAACAGAGGTCGGAAATCAGCTTGGTCACCAAACCGATCAAGGTGAAGAAGTACAGCGTGCCCAACACCACGGGGTAGTCGCGCCGGATCACACTCTCAAAGCCCAAGAGGCCCAAACCGTCCAAAGAAAACAAGGTCTCGATCAACAACGACCCAGCAAAAAATGCGCCCACAAACGCCGCCGGGAAGCCGGTGACGATGGGGATGAGCGCGTTGCGAAACACGTGCTTGTAGAGCACCTGGCGCTCCGACAAACCCTTGGCCCGAGCGGTCAGCACGTACTGCTTGCGGATCTCTTCCAAAAACGCGTTTTTGGTCAGCATGGAGGTGACGGCAAAGCTGCCCATGACCATGGCCGTGACCGGCAAAGCGATGTGCCACAAGTAGTCCACAATGCGCGCCGCCCACGACAACTCTTCCCAATTCGATGAGGTCAGGCCGCGCAGTGGGAACCACTGCAACTGCCCACCAAAAATCACCAACAAGGCCACGCCCAATACAAAGCCGGGAATGGCGTAGCCCAGCAATACCAACAAAGTGGTGACGAAGTCAAAGCGGCTGCCCGCGCGCACCGCCTTGGCCACGCCCAGCGGCACGGCCACTAGGTAGCTGATCAAAAACGTCCACAGCCCCAAGCTGATGGAGACCGGCAGTTTCTCCAAGATCAAATCGCCCACGGCCTTGTTCTGGAAAAAGCTGGTGCCCAAATCGAACTGCGCAAACTGGACCAACATCTGCCAAAAGCGCTCGTGCGCGGGCTTGTCAAAACCGTACAAGGCTTGAATTTCTTCCAAACGCTTGGGGTCCACGCCCTGCGAACCACGGTAAGCCAGGCCACCTTCAGCGCCTGTGCCCAAGCCAGCTTTGGCCTCGGCCATGTACTGCTCCACAGGCCCGCCCGGCACGAACTGGATGACCACAAAGGTCAGCAGCAATACGCCAAACAAGGTTGGAATCATCAACAAGAGGCGCTTGGCCACATACCACCACAAGTTCATGGTCGACTCCACCAAACGTCCATGGCCCAACCCTCACCGTCCACGTACGACGGCACCGCATCGGGACGGGCCAAACGCCGGTCGTTGAAGGCCATGCGGTGCGTGGTGGCCGACCACTGCGGAATCAGCACGTGGCTGTGGGTGATGGCGCGATCCAAGGCGCGGCAAGCCGCCACCAAGTCGCCACGGCTGCGGGCGTTGACCATGCGGTTGATGAGTGCGTCCACCGCGGGCGAAGACACACCGGCCAAATTGCCCGAGTCTTCGGTGCGCGCGGCCTCACTGCCGAACAGGTCGGCGTATTCCGCGCCGGGGTTGTGGGTGCCTTGGAAGGCGATGGAAATCACATCAAAGTCAAAGGTGCGCAAACGCTGCTGGTAGAGCGCAAAGTCCACCGGGCGAAAGCGCAGCGTGACACCGAGCTTTTCCAGGTTGCGCGCCCACGGCGTGACCACCCGGGCCCCGGCCTCGTTGCTGTCCAAATACTCCAGCACCATGGGCTGGCCCTTGGCGTTGCGCAGCTCACCGCCCTGCACTGTCCAGCCCGCTTCGCGCAGCAGCGCTTGGGCGCGGCGCAGGTTGCCGCGTAAGCCCAGCTCGCCGTCGGTGCGCGGCGGCGTGGCCATGGGGCCCCACACGCGATCGGGCAGTTGGCCGCGCCAGGGGTTCAAGAGCGCCAACTCATCGGCACCGGGCAAACCACTGGCCGAGCAATCGGTGTTGCCGAACAGGCCCTGCACGCGCTGGTAGGCGTTGTAGAACATTTGGCGGTTCATCCACTCGTAGTCCATGGCCAAGCCCAAGGCTTCGCGCACACGGGCATCGTCAAGCGGCGGGCGGCGGGTGTTGAGCACGTAGCTTTGGAAGCCCGTGGGCAAGCGGTGGGTGAACTCGCCCTTGACCAGCTCGCCACTGTCAAAGCGTTTGCCCTTCACGCGCCGCGCCCAGTCGCCGGCAGAGAAAAAGCGCATCAAATCAAACTCGCCGGCCTTGAGCGCTTCGAGCCTGGCGGTGTTGTCGCGGTAAATCTTCACGACGATGCGATCGAAGTTGGCCGTCCCCTTGCGGCTGGGCAAATCGCGCGCCCAGTAGTTGGGGTCGCGCACATAGGTGATGTCTTTGCCAAAGCGCACGGGACCAATCGTGTATGGACCGCTGCCGATGGGCGTGTCCATCACCACCTGGTCAAAGCTTTTGCGCTGACCGGTTTTGGGGTCGGTGCTGTTGCCCCATGCGCGGCTGAAGATGGGCAAACTGCCCACGGTCAACGGTAACTCGCGGTTGGGCTTTTTGAAGCGAAAGCGAACGGTGCGCTCGCCCAACACGTCCAAGCCCGCCACGTCGGCCAGCACGGTCTTGTAAACCGGTGAGGTGTGCGGCCCCATGAGCGTGTCGAAGCTGTGGCGCACGTCGTCGGCCAGCACCGGCTGGCCGTTGTGAAAGCGCGCCTCTGAATGGATCACAAAGGTCACCGACAAGCCGTTGGGCGCGGCTTGCACGTCGCGGGCCAAGAGGCCGTAGGCCGCCCCGCTTTCGTCCAAAGCACCGGTCAACAAACTGTCGAACATCAGGTTGGAGAGGTAGGCCGGAGCGCTGCCGCGCAAAGTGAAGGGGTTGTATTTATCGAAGGTCGACACGCGCAGGTTGCTCACCAAGCGCAGCTCGCCGCCCTTGGGCGCTTGCGGGTTGACGTAGTCGAAGTGCGTGAAGTTGGCCGGGTACTTCAGCTCGCCCCACAAAGCGTAGCCGTGCGCGGCCCATGCCGAAGTGCTCAAGCCGAAGCTGACACATAGGGTCAAGACGGTTTTGAATAAGTAAGGCCTCAGCGTTCGCATGCGACAATTCTGATGGATTTTTCTAAGGAGATAGAACAATGGGTTTTCTGACCGGTAAAAAATTGCTGATCACGGGGGTGCTGTCCAACCGCTCCATCGCTTACGGCATCGCCAAAGCCTGCCACCAACAGGGTGCCGAGCTGGCCTTCAGCTACGTGGGCGAGCGTTTCAAAGACCGCATCACCGACTTTGCCGCCGAATTCGATTCCAAACTGATCTTCGATTGTGACGTGGCCGACGACGCCCAAATCGAAGCCATGTTCACCAACTTGGCCAAAACCTGGCCCCAGTTCGACGGCTTTGTTCACAGCATCGGCTTCGCCCCCCGCGAAGCGATTGCCGGCAACTTCCTCGACGGCCTGTCGCGCGAAGGCTTTCGCATCGCCCACGACATCAGCGCCTACAGCTTCCCCGCCATGGCCAAGGCCGCCCAGCCTTATTTGCGCGAGAAGTCGGCCCTTCTGACCCTGACCTACTTGGGTTCTCTGCGCACCATCCCCAACTACAACACCATGGGCCTGGCCAAAGCCAGCTTGGAAGCCTCGGTGCGTTACCTGGCCGAGGCCATGGGCCCCAAAGGCACGCGCGTCAACGGCATCAGCGCCGGTCCCATCAAGACCTTGGCCGCCAGCGGCATCAAGGACTTCGGCAAGCTGCTTGGCACCATGGCCACCATCT
Source organism: Hydrogenophaga intermedia (assembly GCA_945890705.1). GTDB lineage: Bacteria > Pseudomonadota > Gammaproteobacteria > Burkholderiales > Burkholderiaceae_C > Hydrogenophaga > Hydrogenophaga miladensis. The sequence continues at coordinate 70,805 of CAMDCY010000001.1, forward strand.
CGCCCCTGCGCCGCAACGTCACCATCGAGGACGTGGGCAACGTGGCCGCGTTCATGATGTCCGACCTCGCCTCCGGCGTGACCGCCGAGATCACCTACGTCGACGGCGGCTTCAGCCAAACCGCTGGCCTGAGCGAAGCCTCCCTATAAAGCCTCCTGAGCCCGTGGGGGCTCAGGCCTTGACGCAATCGGCGAAGTAACTCTTGCGGCCTTCGTCGTCCACCACTTCCACCAAGCCGTGGATGTCGGTCTCAAAACCCGGGCAGCGACCGTTGAACTCGCGGGCGAACTTCAGGTAGTCCACGATCTTCTTGTTGAAAACCTCGCCCGGTATCAACAAAGGAATGCCCGGTGGGTACGGCGTGACCAAGCTGGTGGTGATGCGGCCTTCGAGCTCGTCGATCGGCACGCGCTCGGTGGTGCGCTGCGCGATGTGCGCAAACGCGTCCGATGGCTTCATGACCGGCATCAGGTCGCTCAGGTACATCTCGGTGGTCAGGCGCGCGATGTCGTATTGCGCATAGAGCGCATGCACGTGCTGGCACAAATCGCGCAAACCCATTTTTTCGTAACGCGGGTGCTTGCGGCAGAACTCCGGCAGGATGCGCCACATCGGCTGGTTGCGGTCGTAGTCGTCCTTGAACTGCTGCAGCGCGGTCAGCAAGGTGTTCCAGCGGCCCTTGGTGATGCCGATGGTGAACATGATGAAGAAGCTGTAGTGGCCGGTCTTTTCGACCACCACACCGTGCTCGGCCAAAAACTTGGTGACGATGGAGGCCGGAATGCCCGTCTCGGCAAAGTCGCCCTTGAGGTTGAGTCCCGGCGTGACGATGGTCGCCTTGATCGGGTCGAGCATGTTGAAGTCCGGGGCCATGTCGCCAAAGCCGTGCCAGTCTTTTTCGGTGCGCACCGGTGCGTTGGGGCGCTGCGGCTTGTCGTTGAGCACCCAGTCGCTGGGCTCGCCCACGCCCTCTTCGCACAACTCATCGGGGCCCCAGACCTTGAACCACCAGTCGTCGTCGCCGAACTCGTCGTCGACCTTGCGCATGGCGCGACGAAAGTCCAGCGCTTCCAAAATGCTCTCTTCGACCAAAGCGCGGCCACCGGGCGGCTCCATCATGGCCGCGGCCACGTCGCAGCTGGCGATGATGGCGTACTGCGGGCTGGTGCTGGTGTGCATCAGATAGGCCTCGTTGAAGAGGTGACGGTCGAGCTTGACGTTTTGTGAGTCCTGCACGAGCACGTGGCTGGCTTGGCTGATGCCGGCGAGCAGCTTGTGGATGGACTGCGTGGAGTAGACCACCGACTCTTTCGGTCGCACACGCTTTTTGCCCATGGCGTGAAAATGGCCGTAAAAGCTGTGGAAGGCCGCGTGCGGCAACCAAGCTTCGTCAAAGTGCAGGTTGGCCACGTAGCCGTCGAGCATGTGCTTGATGGTCTCGGTGTTGTAGAGCACGCCGTCGTAGGTGGACTGCGTGAGCGTGAGCACGCGTGGCTTCACGGCCGTGGCGTCCACACCCGCCAACAAAGGGTTGGCGCGGATTTTTTCTTGGATCGACTCGATGGTGAATTCGCTCTGCGGAATCGGGCCGATGATACCGAAGTGGTTGCGCGTGGGCTTCAAGAACACGGGAATGGCCCCGGTCATGATGATGCTGTGCAGGATCGATTTGTGGCAGTTGCGGTCCACCACCACCACGTCGCCCGGCGCCACCGTGTGGTGCCACACCATCTTGTTGGAGGTGCTGGTGCCGTTGGTCACGAAGAAACAGTGGTCGGCATTGAAAATGCGCGCGGCGTTGCGCTCGGACGCACCGATCGCGCCGTTGTGGTCCAGCAGCTGGCCGAGTTCTTCCACCGCGTTGCACACGTCCGCGCGCAACATGTTCTCACCATAAAACTGGTGGTACATCTGGCCAATGGGGCTCTTCAAAAACGCCACGCCGCCGGAGTGGCCGGGGCAGTGCCACGAGAACGAGCCGTCCTCGGCGTAATCGAGCAAGGCCTTGAAGAACGGCGGCTGGATGCCCTCGAGGTAGCTCTTGGCTTCGCGGATGATGTGGCGCGCCACGAACTCGGGCGTGTCCTCGAACATGTGGATGAAGCCATGCAGCTCGCGCAAGATGTCGTTGGGCAAGTGGCGACTGGTTTTGGTTTCGCCGTGGATGTAGATCGGCACCTCGGCGTTTTTGCGGCGCACCTCGGTGATGAATTGGCGCAGGTTGAGCACCGCCGGGTCCAGGTCGGGGCCGGGCGTGAACTCTTCGTCGTCGATCGACAAGATGAAGGCACTGGCGCGGCTTTGCTGCTGCGCGAACTGGCTCAGGTCGCCGTAGCTTGTCACCCCCAAGACCTCAAAACCCTCGGCCTCCATGGCCTGGGCCAAGGCGCGGATGCCCAAACCCGAGGTGTTTTCCGAGCGAAAGTCTTCGTCAATGATGACGATGGGGAAGCGAAATTTCATGAACATCTCCCAGCCCCGCGCCCTGCGCAGAACCGAACAAGCGAAAGTGACAAAAATAGCTAGAACGGGAAGTGTACGTAAAACCCGTGACACTCCCGCAAAACCAGCCGATCGGGGGCACAATGAAGACACGCATTTTCGGAGGAAACGCAATGACAGACGCAACCGTTTGGTGGCTATTGGCCGGTGGTTTGGTGGCCGTGGAGTTGATGGTCGGCAGCTTTTACCTGCTCATGCTCGCCTTGGGCCTGACCGCAGCGGCCTTGGCTGCGCACGCCGGCATGGACACCGCAGGTCAATACACCTTGGCCGCGGTGGTCGGCAGTGCCGCGGTCGTAGCCCTTTACTGGGTCAAACGCCGCCGCCCCGAAGACCCTTCTGTGCGCAGCCTGCGCAGCGTCAACTTGGACGTGGGCGAAACCATTCAGGTCGACGCCTGGCAAGCCGACGGCACCGCCAGCGTGCAATACCGCGGCGCGCAATGGACCGCGGTCCAGGCCGAACAGCAAAACACACAAGCCGGTTTGCACCGCATCACCGAGCTCAAAGGGAACCGATTGGTCCTTGAGAAGATCTGACACTCACACAACAACAGGGAACACACATGGAACTCGCCGTCCTTTTATTCGTTATCGCCGCCATCTTCATCACCCGCTCCGTCAAAGTGGTGCCTCAGCAAAGCGCTTGGGTCATTGAACGACTCGGCAAATACAACAGCACCCTGCCCCCAGGCCTGAACTTCCTCGTGCCCTTCATCGACAAAGTGGCCTACAAGCACAGCCTCAAGGAAATCCCGCTCGACGTGCCCAGCCAGGTCTGCATCACGCGCGACAACACGCAACTGCAGGTCGACGGCATTTTGTATTTCCAAGTCACCGACCCCATGCGCGCGAGCTACGGCTCGTCCAACTACATCATGGCCGTCACACAACTGGCGCAAACCTCATTGCGCTCGGTGATCGGCAAACTCGAGCTCGACAAAACCTTCGAAGAGCGCGACATCATCAACGCCCAAGTGGTCAACGCCATCGACCAAGCTGCCATGAACTGGGGCGTCAAGGTGCTTCGCTACGAAATCAAAGACCTCACGCCGCCCAAAGAAATTTTGCTGGCCATGCAAGCCCAGATCACCGCCGAGCGCGAAAAGCGCGCCCTGATTGCCGCCTCCGAAGGCCGCCGCCAAGAGCAGATCAACATCGCCACAGGCGAGCGCGAAGCCTTCATTGCTCGCTCAGAGGGCGAAAAACAAGCCGCCATCAACAACGCCCAAGGCGAAGCGATGGCCATCACCGAAGTGGCCAACGCCACCGCCTTGGCCATCGAGCGCATAGCCACCGCCATCCGCCAACCCGGCGGCCAAGAGGCCGTGCAGCTCAAAGTGGCCGAACGCGCGGTCGATGCGTACAGCAAAGTCGCTGCCGACTCGTCCACCACCCTCATCGTGCCGGGCAACATGAGCGAGGTCTCGGGCCTGATCGCCTCGGCCATGAAAATGGTCAACGTCGGTAAAAACGCCTAAAACCCGCACCCGGCCCTGCTACAATCGTGGGCTTCACGGAGCGGTGGATGAGTGGTTTAAGTCGCACGCCTGGAAAGCGTGTGTGGGTTAATAGCCCACCGCGGGTTCGAATCCCGCCTGCTCCGCCAGATAGTCAATGAATACGGGCCTTCGGGCCCGTTTTTCATTTCTACCCACCAATTCCCCCACCAAGAACAAATAACCTGCTGGCGTGAAGGTGACGTACGGCTGTCGGTTATTACTGAAATCTGATTCTCATCTGGTGCCCACAAGCCCGGGGTACGAAAACCCCAGCTCTACCAGACTCCACCCATACCCCTGATTTGCCAGACGGGACCTCGATTTCAAGCTTACACAATGATCTGCACGAGTTATGATCAAAATCAACGTAACCATGCTTTTGACCATGACTCTCAAAAACATACTTAAGTCCACCGCGCTCGTGCTGGCCGCTCTAGCCTGCGCGCCTTCGTTGGCCCAAAAATGCGCTGCTAGCGAAGCCACCCTCTATGAGGGGTCTACCGGTAAGAAAGGCATTCTGGTCTGCGCTTCGCCGCCCCAGCCGCCTTACAGCAAGATCGAGTATCGCTTCGGCCCTGCGGATAAGGCCGAAATGACCTACTCCGCCGATGTTGCGAGCGGACGCAAGTTCTTCGCGAGCAACGAGGCCCTGCAGCCACGTGCCAGCCTAAGCCATCTGTGGTTCATCAACGGCGACACCACCTATGTGATTACTGAATGCATTGGCGGTAACTGCCCTCACCCGGGTGGCATCTTGGTGGCTAAGGGCAAGAAGATCATCGCCCGCATTAAGGCCAAGGAAGGAGCTTTCTCCGCCGACGACGCCGTCGACTTTATGGAAGACAAGTCCAAGACGCCCCTGATCCAGATCAAGTACCCGGACGGACTAGACCTCACGACGTTGTTCGACTAAGCGCCATATTCGCTGCCGGCTGTCTGCGATGACAGTTAGATTTTCGACACCGTGTAGGTCAGACCTGACCCCCACCGTGCCCCCACCCCCCTCGATCCTGAGCAGGTACTCTCGTCTGCCATTGCACTGTGTTTTGCTCAAACACCCCCCCTTTAAATTCAAACGCTGCCCCCGGGGTAACTCCTCCGAGGATTTTGAGAACCTTCATCGGTTTGTGGAGCGCAACCTATTAGGCCACCCAAAAATTGGGTAGGATGCTTATATGAAATCATTGACTCGCTTAACTTTGCTGTGTCTGATATGCGGCAGTGCTGGAGGCCAGACGTCCTTGCCAGCTTGTAAAGGTAGTGACATTTCAAATTGGACTAATTGTTTTGACTCTTCTGTCTACCCTAACGGCGATACGTATGTCGGCGAATTCGTAAACGGAAAAGCGAATGGGCTAGGAACTCATACCAAAGACGACGGCACTGTGTATGTTGGGCAATTCAAAAACAACTTGTATCACGGACGTGGAAGTCTGTCGTTAGCTAATGGCGATAAGTTTGTCGGTGATTACAAGGATGGCTTCCAGCACGGGCAGGGTACCTACACCTTTGCCGCTGGCGGGGAGTACAAAGGGCAGTTCAAAGAAAATGAATTTTCAGGTCGCGGAACGTTGACCTTTCCTAGCGGGAATTTTTATGTCGGCGAGTTCATAAACGGAAAATACAGTGGCCGCGGAACCTTTACCTTTGCAAATGGCAATGTGTATGTTGGCGAGTTCAAAGACGACAAATATAGTGGACGCGGCACTTTTACACATGCCGATGGAAGAAAGTATGTCGGCGAGTATGTGGACGGAAAACGTAGTGGAAATGGAACCTTGACATTTGCTAATGGAGATTCCTACAGCGGCAAGTTTAAAGACAATAAGTTCGATGGATTCGGAACCTACATATTCGTTGATGGAGAAAAGTTTGTCGGCGAATTCAAAGATGACAAAACCAACGGACGTGGAACCTACACCTATGCTGACGGAAAAAAGTTTGTTGGCGAGTACATGAACGGTGAACGTTCCGGACAAGGAGTGATTTACGACAAAGACGGTTCAGTCGTTCTATCCGGAATTTGGAGCAATGACAAGCTAACCTCCTCCCAGTCCACAACATCGGCTGCATCGAAATCGTTAGAACCTGATAGCACTGGAAGTGGCTTCCGAATAGCCAAAGACACGTTCATAACCAACCACCACGTCATTGATGGTTGCAGTCGTCTGCAAGTTAATGGGCAAGCAGCTCAATTACGTCAAAGTGACAAGCGTGCCGACTTGGCACAGCTCAGAGCGAAAGTAGATGGCCCCACAGCTAGAGTACGAGGCCAACGCGCAGGTATAGGAGAACAAGTAGCAGTTACCGGCTTTCCGCTTCGTGGCCTTTTGTCAGGATTCAATATGACTACTGGAACTATCAGTAGCTTGTCAGGGCTTGGTGGAAGCACACAATATTTCCAAATAACCGCACCCGTCCAGCAGGGTAACAGCGGCGGCCCTATGTTAGATAGTGCTGGTAACGTAATTGGAGTGGTTGTATCCAAGCTTGACGTCCTCAAGGTTGCAGAATCAACAGGGGACATACCACAAAACGTAAATTTTGCGATCAACAGCAATTCTCTGCGCTCTTTTTTGGACGCAGGTCAACTGGACTATGCCGTTGCGAGTAATGATCCCCCGCTACCGTTGACAACAATTGCTGAGCGAGCCCGCGGCTTTACCGTGTTGGTCGAATGCTGGAAATAATATTTGACGTTGAATTTGGTCTTGACATCAAACACACGCTTAAGCCGTGCATGGCGATGATCCGGGGTTTGAATCGTTCTCCAGCCTTGGGGGAGATTTAGTCGAGTCAGACCCCACCGTACCCCCACCCCCTCGATCCTGAGCAGGGACTCCCGTCTGCCCTTGCACTGTGTTTTGCTCAAACACCCTCTCTTCAAATTCAAACGCTGCCCCCCGGGGGGTATATTTTTTTGAAATTAGAACTTTTAGCGGGCTCATTGAAACGTTTCAGGCAGAATTCAGATGAAGCATGAGCAGATTTACAACCGGAAGATGGCCAAGCGTGACAAGAGCGAGGCGGAATGTTGGGAGATGGAGATGAGTCCAGCGTCTGTCCAAAACCGTCAGGCGAATTCTTGCGGTCGCTATGATCAACTTGAAGATGAGTATTTGCTCGGCCCTGACTAGCTTGGGAGTGAACATGAAATTTGTATTTCCAAAAGCCGTTTGGCTCACATGTGCCAGCTTGATTGCAGTGGGTACCGTTCAAGATGTCCAAGCTCAGAACTGGCGCGATGCACCAGCCTACGACAAGGCTCTGGCTTCCAACGTTCTCGAACGCAGTGTGTTTTTTTTGCCGCTGCACGGTGCGGTTTACCCGGCAAAATTTGAGGTGATGCTCAAGGAAATACCAAATATCCGTGGTGTTGTGATCCATAACCACGGTTGTGGCGGGCAGTGGGGCTGGGAGACACATGTCGCGCAGTTTTATTACCGCGAGGGCTTTGCTGTGGTCATGCCCGAATTCGTCACTCGTCCGGGGAACAAACTTGGTTGTCCGGGCGGCAGCCCAGAGGAAAGTTTGCGTCGTGCTGGTGAGCGATTTCGCGAGGGCATTTACACCGCTCGCAACCCAGCACGGTTGTCAGCCCGCGGCGATGACATCGCGCAGGTGATTAAGTGGCTTCAACCGATCACGAAGTTACCCATTATTTTGAGTGGCCACTCAGAGGGTTGTCGCACGGTCTACTTTTGGGACCGAGCCGAGCCTCAGGTAAAGGGCGGTATCTGCCACAAACAAAGCCTTCATGCTAATTACGAACACTTATGGAAGTGGGACACGAGCCTACCTATGTGGTCTTCGAATGAAGATGAAGACCCTTGGGCGCAAGGAACTAAGGCCCAACCGTCAGTGGGTTTCGAGCGAAAGTTCACCGCTCGGCCCGAGA
>CAMDCY010000002.1 GCA_945890705.1 Hydrogenophaga intermedia
CTTTGCCCACTTGTCCACTCTGGACGAGCTGGCTCGCGGCCACATGTTGGCCGACGCGGTGGCCATCATCGGCACCATGGACATCGTTTTTGGAGAGATTGATCGATGATCACCTCGACCCCCAACACCCCCGTTGCCGCCTTGTCGGCAGCCACTTTGGCGCGTTTTGACCGCGAAGTGGCGAAGTACCCCGCAGACCAAAAACAGTCCGCCGTGATGGCCTGTTTGGCCATCGTGCAACAAGAGCAGGGCCACGTGAGCCCTGAGGCCGAAGCGGCGATTGGCCAACACCTTGACATGGCGCCCATCGCCGTGCACGAGGTCACGACTTTCTACAACATGTACAACCAGCAAGCGCTGGGCAAGTACAAGCTCAACGTCTGCACCAACCTGCCGTGCCAGTTGCGCGATGGCGGCAAGGCCTTGGCCCACCTCGAGCACAAGCTCGGTGTGGCCATGGGGCAAACCACCGCCGACGGCCTGTTCACCTTGCAGCAAAGCGAGTGCTTGGGCGCTTGCGCCGATTCGCCGGTGATGCTGGTCAACGACCGCCACATGTGCAGCTTCATGAGCCACGACAAGCTCGACGCTTTGATCGACGGGCTCAAGGCCGCAGAGGGGAAAGCATGAACCACAGCAACCCCCAAGCCACCGCGGTGATCGAGCGTTTTGCCGCCACCGGCCAAGAAACCTGCTTTCACGACCGCCACATCAACCCGCAAATCTACGCGGGCCTCAACGGTGCGAACTGGCGTCTGAAGGATTACGAAGCGCGTGGCGGTTACGCCGCCTTGCGCAAAATTTTGGGCCGCGATGGTGCAGCACCCAACGCCGAGACTGGCGTGGCGGGCATGACCCAAGACGAGGTGATCGCCACCGTCAAAGAGTCCGGCTTGCGCGGGCGCGGCGGTGCGGGTTTCCCCACCGGCTTGAAGTGGAGCTTCATGCCGCGTCAGTTCCCCGGTCAAAAGTATTTGGTTTGCAACTCCGATGAGGGCGAGCCCGGTACGTGCAAAGACCGCGACATCTTGATGTTCAACCCGCATGTGGTGATCGAGGGCATGGCGATCGCCGCCTACGCCATGGGCATCAGCGTGGGCTACAACTACATCCACGGTGAAATCTTCGGCGCTTACGAGCGCTTCGAAGAGGCTTTGGAAGAGGCCCGTGCGGCCGGCTTCTTGGGCAAGGGCATCATGGGCAGCAACTTCGATTTTCAGTTGCACGCTTTCCATGGTTTTGGCGCCTACATCTGTGGCGAAGAAACCGCCTTGCTCGAATCGCTGGAAGGCAAAAAAGGCCAGCCGCGTTTCAAACCACCGTTCCCCGCGAGCTTTGGTTTGTACGGCAAGCCCACGACCATCAACAACACCGAGACCTTCGCGGCCGTGCCGTGGATCATCCGCAACGGTGGTCAGGCCTACCTCGAATGCGGCAAGCCCAACAACGGAGGCACCAAGATCTTCTCGGTCAGCGGTGACGTCAATCGCCCTGGCAATTACGAAGTGCCCATGGGCACGCCGTTCGCCAAGCTCTTGGAGCTCGCCGGTGGTGTGCGCACGGGCCGCCAACTCAAGGCCGTGATCCCCGGTGGGTCGTCTTCGCCGGTCATTCCCGGCGACTTGATGATGAAGCTGACCATGGACTACGACAGCATCGCCAAAGAGGGCGGTTCGATGTTGGGTTCGGGTGCGGTCATCGTGATGGACGACTCGCGCTGCATGGTCAAGTCTTTGAAGCGCCTGAGCTACTTCTACATGCACGAGAGCTGCGGCCAGTGCACCCCTTGCCGCGAGGGTACGGGCTGGTTGTGGCGCTTGGTCGACCGCATCGAGCGCGGCGAAGGCAAGCCCAGCGACATGGCCTTGCTCGACAACGTGGCTGAGAACATCATGGGCCGCACCATTTGTGCGTTGGGCGACGCAGCGGCCATGCCGGTGCGCGCCATGGTTAAACATTTCCGGCACGAGTTCGAGCACTGCATCGAACACAAAAAGTGCTTGGTGATTTCAGACGTTTGAGCGGGTTAAAGGCAAAACAACATGGTTGAAATTGAACTCGACGGCCAAAAGGTCGAGGTGCCACCGGGCAGCATGGTCATGCATGCGGCCGAAAAAGCGGGCACCTTCATTCCCCACTTCTGCTATCACAAGAAATTGTCGATCGCTGCGAACTGCCGCATGTGTTTGGTGGACGTTGAAAAAGCGCCCAAACCCATGCCCGCTTGTGCCACGCCCGTGACCATGGGCATGGTGGTGCGCACCAAGAGCGACAAGGCCATCAAGGCCCAGCAGTCGGTCATGGAGTTTTTGCTCATCAACCACCCGCTCGATTGCCCCATCTGCGACCAAGGCGGTGAGTGCCAGTTGCAAGATTTGGCCGTGGGCTACGGTGCCTCGAAGTCGCGCTACGAAGAAGAAAAGCGCGTGGTCTTCCACAAAGACGTGGGCCCGCTCGTGTCGATGGAAGAGATGAGCCGCTGCATCCACTGCACCCGCTGCGTGCGCTTCGGTCAAGAGATCGCCGGCGTGATGGAGCTCGGCATGAGCCACCGCGGCGAACACGCCGAGATCGAAACCTTTGTGGGCCAGTCGGTCGACTCCGAACTCTCGGGCAACATGATCGACATCTGCCCTGTCGGCGCGCTCACCAGCAAGCCTTTCCGTTACCAAGCCCGCACTTGGGAACTCTCGCGCCGAAAGAGCGTGAGCCCGCACGACGCCACCGGTGCCAACCTGATCGTTCAGGTCAAGAACCACCGCGTCATGCGCGTGGTGCCTTTGGAAAACGACGCCGTCAACGAGTGCTGGATCGCCGACCGCGATCGCTACTCCTACGAAGCCTTGAACGGCGAAGACCGCCTGACCCAGCCCATGCTCAAGCAGGGTGGCGAATGGAAAACGGTCGATTGGCAGACCGCCTTGGAATACGTGGCCAACGGCCTGAAGCAGGTCAAGGCCGACCATGGCGCTTCGGCCATCGGTTTGCTCGCCAGCCCCCACAGCACGGTCGAAGAGTTGGCTTTGGCCGGTGCTTTGGTGCGCGGCTTGGGCAGCGAGAACATCGATGCGCGTTTGCGCAGCGCCGACTTCAGCAACGTGGGTGCTTCCGGCACCTCGCGCTGGTTGGGCCGCTCCTTGGCGTCCTTGTCCACCGTGCAGCGCGTGCTGGTCGTGGGCTCGAATTTGCGCAAAGACCAACCCCTGATGGCCCAGCGCTTGCGCCAAGCCGTGCGCCACGGCGCGCAGCTCAGCGCCTTGGTGTCGCAGCCCATCGATTGGGCCATGCGTGTGCAGCAAACCCTGTCCGCTCCCTCGGCGCAGTGGGTCATGGCCTTGGCCGGTGTGGCCGCGGCCGTGGCCGAAGCCCAAGGTGTGGCCGCGCCCGTCAGCACCATGCCTTCTGACACCGACCGCGCCATCGCCAAGTCCTTGATGGGCGGCGAAGACAAAGCCATCTTGCTTGGCAACGCCGCCGCTCACCACGAAAAAGCCAGCAGCCTCTTGGCCTTGGCACAGTGGATCGGTGAGCGCACGGGCGCCACCGTCGGTTACCTGGGCGAAGCCGCCAACAGCGTGGGCGCCCAGTTGGTGCGTGCCGTGCCAGGGCAGGGCGGTCAAAACGCCAGCCAAATGTTGCGCGGTGGCCTGAAGGCCGCGGTCCTCTTGGGCGTCGAGCCCGGCTTGGACAGCGCCGCCGGTGGCCAAGGCTTGGTGGGCGCCGAGATGGTGGTCACCTTGAGCGCCTTCAAAACCAATATGGACGTCAGCGATGTGCTCTTGCCGATCGCCCCGTTCACCGAAACCTCGGGCTCTTTCGTCAACACCGAAGGCCGTTTGCAAAGCTTCCACGCCGTGGTGCGCCCCTTGGGCGAAGCCCGTCCGGCCTGGAAAGTCTTGCGCGTTTTGGGCAACCTCTTGGGCTTGAGCGGTTTTGACGCCGACTCGTCGCAAGCTGTCTTGGCCTCGGCCTTGCCGGGTGTTCGCGTGGGTGAGCTGGTGGACAGCGCCCGCTTGTCCAACGCCGTGGCCGCGGTCATCGACACGCAAGCCGCCACGCTCGAGCCTTGCGTGGCCCCGATTTACCAACTCGATGGTCTGGTGCGCCGCGCGTCTTCGCTGCAGCTCACGGCCGATGCCCGCGCAGGAGTGGCCGCATGATCGACACGATGTACAACACCGGCTTGGGCTTGATCGCCGCGCCGTGGTGGGCCGAGGCCGCTTGGCCCGTGCTGTGGATCCTCATCAAAATCGTGGCCGTCTTGGCCCCGCTGATGGGCGCCGTGGCTTACCTGACTTTGTGGGAACGCAAGCTGCTGGGCTTCATGCAGGTGCGCTTGGGCCCCAACCGCGTGGGCCCGTTTGGTTTGTTGCAGCCCATCGCCGACGCCATCAAGCTTTTGACCAAAGAGCTGATCCGCCCGAGCGCCGCGAGCAACGGACTGTTCCGCTTGGGCCCCATCATGGCCATCATGCCGGCCTTGGCAGCCTGGGTGGCGGTGCCGTTTGGCCCTGAGGCCGTGTTGGCCAATTTGAACGCGGGCTTGTTGGTCATCTTGGCCATCACCTCGATTGAGGTTTACGGCGTGATCATCGCCGGTTGGGCGTCGAACTCCAAATACGCGTTCTTGGGCGCACTGCGCGCCTCAGCGCAAATGGTGTCGTACGAGATCGCCATCGGTTTTTGTTTCTTGGTGGTCGTCATGACCGCCGGTAGCCTGAACCTGGGTGAGATCGTGGCTTCGCAAGAGCGCGGTGCCTTTGCCGACATGGGGCTGAACTTCCTGTCGTGGAACTGGTTGCCCCTGTTGCCTATTTTTATGGTCTACCTGATCTCGGGTGTGGCAGAAACCAACCGCCACCCCTTTGACGTGGTCGAAGGTGAAGCCGAAATCGTGGCCGGTCACATGGTCGAGTACTCGGGCATGGGATTTGCTATTTTCTTCTTGGCCGAATACGCCAGCATGTGGTTGGTCTCGGTCTTGGCCGTGCTGATGTTTTTGGGCGGCTGGGACGCCCCCGTGGCCGGTCTGGAATTTGTGCCAGGCTGGATCTGGCTGGGCCTGAAAACCTTCGTGGTGGTCTCGATGTTCATCTGGATCCGCGCGACCTTCCCCCGCTTCCGTTACGACCAGATCATGCGCTTGGGCTGGAAGATCTTCATCCCCGTGACGCTGGTTTGGTTGGTCTTGGTCGGCGCATTCATGCAGACCCCTTGGAACATTTGGAAATGAGTCAGGTCAAGCCCATGTCACACACCGCTGTTGCCCCTTTTTCCTGGCGCGATTTCGCCAAAAGTTTTCTTTTGGTCGAGTTGCTCAAAGGCATGGCCTTGACTGGTCGCTACGCCTTCCGCCGCAAAGTCACGGTGCAATTTCCCGAAGAGAAAACGCCCTTGTCGCCGCGCTTTCGTGGCCTGCACGCGCAGCGCCGTTACGACAACGGCGAAGAGCGTTGCATCGCTTGCAAATTGTGCGAAGCGGTGTGCCCAGCCATGGCCATCACCATCGAGTCCGATGCGCGCGAGGACGGCACGCGCCGCACCACGCGTTACGACATCGACCTGACCAAGTGCATCTTTTGCGGCTTTTGCGAAGAGGCTTGCCCCGTGGACGCCATCGTCGAGACCCAAATCTTGGAGTACCACGGCGAGAAACGCGGTGACCTGTACTTCACCAAAGACATGTTGCTCGCCGTGGGCGACCGCTACGAAAAAGAGATCGCTGCGGCCAAAGCGGCCGACGCGCCTTACCGCTGATTTTCGAGTTCCACACGCAAAGACACGCCCATGGATTACACCTCCGGATTTTTCTACCTGTTCGCCGCGGTCTTGTTGTTCGCGGCCCTGCGGGTCGTCACGGCGCGCAACCCGGTGCACGCCGTGCTCTATTTGATGCTGGCGTTCTCGCAAGCCGCCGCCTTGTGGCTTTTGCTCAAGGCCGAGTTCTTGGGCATCACCTTGGTGCTGGTCTACCTCGGCGCGGTGATGGTGCTGTTCTTGTTCGTGGTGATGATGCTCGACATCAACATCGACGCCATGCGCCAAGGCTTCTGGCGCAACCTGCCTTTGGCCGCGGCCTTGGGTGGTTTGGTGTCGGCCCAATTGATCGCGGTGCTGTGGGCCGGTTTTCCGCGCCTGTCGGCCAACCCCGATTTGCCGCTGGCCGGCATCAACGCGGTGGACTACTCCAACACCCGTGAGCTGGGCATCTTGCTCTACACCGAGTACCTGTACCCGGTTGAAATCGCCGCGGTGATTTTGCTCGTGGCCATGATCGCAGCCATCGCTTTGACCCTGCGCCAGCGCAAAGACACCAAAACCATCGACGCCTCGCAGCAGGTGCGTGTGCGCGCCGCCGACCGTTTGAGCGTGGTGTCCATGAACGCCACACAAGCCGCTGCGCCCGCAGCGCCAGCCAAAGAGGAGGGCGCCGCATGATCGCCAGCAGTTTGACCCTGGGCCACTTTTTGTCGGTGGGCGCCATTCTGTTCGCTATTTCGGTGGTGGGCATTTTCATCAACCGCAAGAACCTGATCGTTTTGCTCATGGCCATCGAGTTGATGCTCTTGGCCGTGAACATGAACTTCGTGGCCTTCTCGTACTTCTTGGGTGACATGCACGGCCAGGTGTTCGTGTTCTTCATCCTGACCGTGGCCGCCGCCGAGTCGGCGATTGGCTTGGCGATTTTGGTGCTCTTGTTCCGCAACAAGTCCTCCATCAGCGTTGAGACGCTCAACAGCCTCAAGGGCTGAGGCCCTCCCATCGAACCGATCACGATCCGAACAAGACCATGAGCTCCACCCTATCCGCAAGCACCCTGCTGGCCGTCCCCATGGCTCCGCTGGTCGGCGCCACACTGGCCGGCATTTTGGGCACCACCTTCGGGGGCAATGTGTTGGGCCGCCGCGCCACGCACAGCCTGACCATCTTGGGCGTGCTGGTGTCTTTCATCCTGTCGGTCATGACCTTGATGTCGGTGATGGACGGCGCGCGCTTCAACGAAACCATTTACGAGTGGATGGTCGTGGGCGGCTTGAAGATGGAGATCGGCTTTATGGTCGATGGCCTGACCGCCATGATGATGTGCGTGGTCACGTTTGTCTCGCTCATGGTGCACCTCTACACCATCGGCTACATGGAAGAAGACCGCGGCTACAACCGCTTCTTCGCCTACATCTCGCTCTTCACCTTCTCCATGCTGATGCTGGTGATGAGCAACAACTTGCTGCAGCTCTTCTTCGGCTGGGAAGCCGTGGGCTTGGTGTCGTATTTGTTGATCGGTTTTTGGTTCAACAAACCCACCGCCATCTTCGCCAACATGAAAGCCTTCTTGGTCAACCGCGTGGGTGACTTCGGCTTCATCTTGGGCATTGGCCTGATCGTGGCTTACACCGGCAGCTTGAACTACACCGAGATCTTCGCCAAAGTCAACGAAATCGAAACCCTGACCTTGCCCGGTACCGACTGGATGCTGGTCACGGTGATCGCCATCTGTTTGTTCATCGGCGCCATGGGCAAGTCGGCCCAGTTCCCGCTGCACGTGTGGCTGCCCGATTCGATGGAAGGCCCGACCCCGATTTCGGCCCTGATCCACGCCGCCACCATGGTGACAGCCGGCATTTTCATGGTCAGCCGCATGTCGCCGATCTTTGAGATGTCCGACGTGGCGCTGAACTTCATCATGGTCATCGGTGCGATCACCGCTTTGTTCATGGGCTTTTTGGGCATCATCCAAAACGATATCAAGCGCGTGGTGGCCTATTCCACCTTGTCCCAGCTCGGTTACATGACCGTGGCCTTGGGCGCCTCGGCCTATTCGGTGGCCGTGTTCCACCTGATGACGCACGCCTTCTTCAAGGCCTTGCTCTTCTTGGCCGCCGGCTCGGTCATCATGGGCTTGCACCACAACCAAGACATCCGCTGGATGGGTGGCGTGCGCAAGTACATGCCCATCACCTGGATCACCTCGCTGATTGGCACCTTGGCGCTGATCGGCACGCCGTTCTTCTCGGGTTTTTATTCCAAGGACAGCATCATCGAAGTGGTGCATTTCAGCCACTTGCCCGGCGCAGGTTTTGCTTACTTCGCGGTCTTGGCCGGTGTGTTCGTCACGTCTTTCTATTCCTTCCGCTTGTACTTCTTGGTCTTCCACGGCCAAGAGCGTTACGACCAGAACCCCGACGCGCACCACGATGACCACCATGGTCACGACGATCACCACGGTGACGGCAAGCCGCACGAAACCCCTTGGGTCGTGACCGTGCCTTTGGTGCTCTTGGCCATCCCCTCGGTCTTGATTGGTTTCTTCACCATCGAGCCCATGCTGTTTGGCACCTTCTTGCAAGACGCCATCACGGTCAACAGCGCCGCGCACCCCGCGCTGGCCGAATTCGCCAAGATCTTCCACGGCCCTGTGGCCATGGTCTCGCACGCACTCTACACACCACCCCTGTATCTGGCCTTGGCCGGTGCGGTGGCGGCTTGGTACATGTACCTGATCAACCCGGCCGTGCCGGCGGCCATCGCCCGCGCGCTGCGCCCGCTGATCGTGGTCATGGAAAACAAGTACTACCTCGACTGGTTCAACGAGAACGTCTTGGCCCGTGGTGCACGTGCTTTGGGCACGGTGTTCTGGAAGGTCGGTGACCGGGGCGTCATCGAAGGCGGCGTGGTCAATGCAAGTTGGAAGTTGGTCGGTGCCGTGTCGTCGTGGGTGCGCCGCGCCCAGACCGGTTACCTCTACCACTACGCTTTGATGATGATCATCGGCGTCTTCCTGTCCATGACTTACTTCGTCTGGCTCGCCAAATAAGGAGAATAAAAAAATGGGTTTGCTGAGCCTTGCGATTTGGACACCGATTGCCGTCGGTGCGGTCTTGTTGGCCTTGGGCCGTGATCAGCATGTGCAACCGGTGCGCTGGTTGGCGCTGATCGGCGCCTTGGCCGCGTTTCTCGTGACCTTGCCTTTGTACGGCGGCTTCGAGATCGGCAGTGCGGCCATGCAGCACGTCGAAAAGGTCTTGTGGGTCCCGGCCTTCAACATCCATTACCACTTGGGTGTGGACGGTATTTCCTTGTGGTTGGTTTTGCTCACCGCTTTCATCACCGTGATCGTGGTGGTGGCCAGCTGGACGATCGAGGAGCGCGTGAACCAGTACATGGGTGCATTCTTGATTTTGTCGGGCCTCATGATTGGTGTGTTCAGCGCGCAAGACGCGATGTTGTTCTACGTCTTCTTTGAAGCCACGCTGATCCCCATGTACCTGATCATCGGTATCTGGGGCGGCCCGAACAAAATCTACGCCGCGTTCAAGTTTTTCCTCTACACCTTGCTCGGCTCTTTGCTGATGCTCGTGGGCTTGATTTACCTCTACAACCAGTCGGGCGGCAGCTTCGAATTGGCCACTTGGTACAAATTGCCCTTGGGCGACACCGCGCAAACCCTGTTGTTCTTCGCCTTCTTTGCCGCTTTCGCCGTGAAGGTGCCGATGTGGCCCGTGCACACTTGGCTGCCCGACGTGCACGTCGAAGCGCCCACCGGTGGCTCGGCCGTGCTGGCGGCCATCATGCTCAAGCTCGGTGCTTACGGCTTCTTGCGTTTCTCCATGCCCATCCTGCCCGACGCCTCGCAAGAGTGGGCTTGGCTCATGATCACCCTGTCCTTGGTGGCCGTGGTCTACGTGGGCTTGGTGGCCATGGTGCAGCAAGACATGAAAAAGCTGGTCGCTTATTCGTCGGTGGCGCACATGGGTTTTGTGACCTTGGGCTTTTTCCTGTTCAGCGACTTGGGCGTGTCCGGTGCGATCGTGCAAATGATCGCCCACGGCTTTGTGTCGGCGGCCATGTTCTTGTCGATCGGCGTCTTGTACGACCGCGTGCACTCGCGTGAAATCGCCGATTACGGTGGTGTGATCAACACCATGCCCAAGTTCGCCGCCTTTGCTTTGCTCTTCACCATGGCCAACAGCGGCCTGCCCGGCACCGCCGGTTTTGTCGGCGAATGGATGGTGATCTTGGCGGCTGTGAAAGCCAACTTCTGGGTGGGTCTGGCCGCCGCATCGGCCCTGATTTTTGGCGCGGCTTACTCCCTGTGGATGTTCAAGCGCGTGTACCTGGGCGAGCCCGCCAATGACAACGTCAAGGCCTTGACCGACATCAATGGCCGCGAATTCTTGGTCATGTCGGTTTTGGCGGTGGCGGTGCTCTTCATGGGTGTCTACCCCAAACCTTTCACCGATGTGATGGACGCCTCCGTCATTGAGTTGCTGCGCCACGTGGCCATCTCCAAATTGCCCTGAGCGGTCGACCCTGAACGATTGAAGAACCGAATGCACAAGACACAAAGAGAGTGCCGACATGATTGACAACATCAGCTGGATCACGGCTTACCCTGAAATCCTTTTGCTGGGCATGGCGTGCGTGATCGCGCTGCTGGACCTGGGCGTGAAAACGCCCCTGCGCAGCCTGACCTACGGCTTGACCCAGCTCACGCTGGCCGCCGTGGTGCTCTTGACCGCCACCTACGCCATGACCGGCGAGACCCTGTTGGGCTTTGGTGGCCAAGTGGTGAGCGACCCCATGGGCAACTGGCTCAAGGCCTGTGCGGCCTTGGCCATGATGGTGACCTTCTCCTACGGTCGCGCCTATTCGGCCGATCGCAGCATGTTGCAGGGCGGTGAGCTGTTCACCTTGGGCCTGTTCTCGCTGCTGGGTATGTTCGTGATGATCTCGGGCAACCACTTTTTGGTGATCTATCTGGGCTTGGAACTCTTGACGCTCTCGGGTTATGCCTTGGTGGCCTTGCGCCGCGACAACGCCGACTCCAGCGAAGCCGCCATGAAGTACTTCGTGCTGGGCGCTTTGGCCAGCGGCTTCTTGCTCTACGGCTTGTCTCTGGTCTACGGCGCCACCGGCTCATTGCAGCTGGCCGAAGTGATGCAAGCGATTGCGGGCGGTGACGCCGCGCTCAAAGGCTCCTCGCAGGTCTTGGTTTTGGGCTTGGTCTTCGTGGTTGCCGGCCTGGCCTTCAAACTCGGCGTGGTGCCCTTCCACATGTGGGTGCCCGATGTTTACCACGGTGCCCCCACCGCGGTGACCCTGATGATCGGTGGCGCGCCCAAACTGGCGGCCTTGGCCATCGTCTTGCGCATTTTGGTTGAAGGCCTGCAGCCGCTGGCCTTTGACTGGCAACAAATGCTGGGGGTCTTGGCGGTGTCGTCTTTGCTGATCGGCAACTTGGCGGCCATCGCCCAAACCAACCTCAAGCGCATGTTGGCGTTCTCTACCATCGCGCAAATGGGCTTCATGCTCTTGGCCTTGGTGGCCGGTGTGGTGCCCGGTGCGGCCGACAACACGGCCAACGCCTACGGCGCGTCCATGTTCTACGTCATCACCTATGTGCTGACCACCTTGGGCACCTTCGGGGTGATCTTGTTGTTGTCTCGACGCGGCTTTGAGGCCGAGAACCTGTCCGACTTGGCGGGCCTGAACCGTCGCAGCCCGCTGTTCGCCGCGGTCATGGCGATTTGTATGTTCTCGCTCGCGGGCGTGCCGCCGATGGTGGGCTTCTACGCCAAGCTCTCCGTGTTGCAAGCCCTGATGGCCTCGTCGCAAGGCTGGGCGCTGTGGCTCGCGGTGTTCGCCGTGATGATGTCTTTGGTGGGCGCTTTCTACTACTTGCGTGTGGTCAAGGTCATGTACTTCGATGCACCGACGCAAACCGAGGCCGTGGGCGGCAGCACCGAGGTGCGAACCGTCTTGTCCATCAACGGCGCCATGGTTTTGGTGCTGGGCATCTTCCCCGGTGGCCTGATGACCTTGTGCGCCCAAGCTGTGTCGACCTTGGGCAAATAAACCATGAACACCGACGCTTTGGTGATGGCGGTGTTGCTGCTGGCGCTCGCCGCGGCCAATGCCCCGTTTTTGAACAACCGCTGGTTGTTGGTCTTGCCTCGCACGCAGGTCAAGCACGTCGGCATCCACGCCATGGAGTTGGTGGTGTGGTACTTCCTGGTCGGCGCGGTGGGCTTGGGTTTGGAGCAATACGCCGGTCAAATCTACCCGCAAGGCTGGGAGTTCTACGCCACCACCGCCGCGCTGTTTTTGACCTTCGCTTTCCCCGGCTTCGTCTACCGCTACCTGTTCAAGCGCCACGCTTGATCGCCTCATGAGCAGCGACGGCCTGAGCGAAACGCGCCTGTCGCAAACCACGGTATTGCGCGGGGACTTTCTGCACGTGGTGCGCGACACCGTGCAGCTGCCCAACGGCCAGACGGCCACACGCGAATACGTGTTGCACCCCGGTGCGGTGATGGTGATCGCCTTGCTCGACGATGGTCGCGCCGTGATGGAGCGCCAATACCGCCACCCCATGGGGCAGGTGATGATCGAATTCCCTGCCGGCAAACTCGACCCCAGCGAAAGTGCCTTGCACTGCGCGCAGCGCGAGTTGCGCGAAGAAACCGGCTACCAAGCCGCGCAGTGGGCCCGCGCCGGCGTCATGGCCCCCACCATCGGTTACGCCGATGAGCGCATCGAGATTTGGTTTGCCCGCGGCTTGCGCTTGGGCGAGCGCGCCCTCGACGACGGTGAGTTCTTGGACGTCTTCACCGCCACCCAAGCTGAGCTCAACGTCTGGTGCCGCGACGGTGAGGTCATCGACGGCAAGACGCTGGTCGGCGCTTGGTGGTGGCAACAAGTGGCCTCGGGCCAGTGGCCCTTGGACTGGCAAGACGCCTGAGGCTTCAAGGGTAGAGGCCGCGCAAATCGCGGGCGTGCAAGATGCGTTTACAAGCCACGATGAAGGTGGCGGTGCGCAGGCTCACGCGGTGTTCGTCGGCCACTTGCGCGACCACTTGGAAAGCGTCTTGCATGATCTTGACCAAGCGCGCGTTGATCTCGTCTTCGCTCCAAAAGAAGCTCGAGAAATCCTGCACCCACTCAAAGTAGCTCACCGTCACGCCCCCGGCGTTGGCGATCACATCGGGCACCACCAAGACACCGCGCTCGTGCAAGATGTCGTCGGCCTCGGGCGTGGTCGGGCCGTTGGCGCCTTCGATCACCATCTTGGCTTGGATGCGCCCCGCGTTGGCGTGGGTGATTTGTTGCTCCAGCGCGGCCGGGATCAGGATGTCGCAAGGCACGTCCCAAAACGCGTCCTTGGCCAGGACCTCGGCACCCTCAAACCCGCCCACGCTGCCGGTGCGCGCCACGTGCGCGAGCAAGGCCATCACGTCCAAACCCGCTTCTCGGTAGATCGTACCGCCGTGGTCCTGCACCGCCACCACACGTGCGCCGGCTTGGGCGAACAATTTGCCCGCGATGCCGCCCACGTTGCCAAAGCCCTGCACGGCCACCCGCGCTTGTGTGACGTCCATGCCGATGCGCTTGGCCGCTTCCACGCCGACGGTGAACACGCCGCGGCCGGTGGCCTCGCGCCGACCCAGTGAGCCGCCGAGGTCGATCGGTTTGCCGGTCACCACGCCCGTGGCGGTGGCACCTTCGTTCATGGAGTAGGTGTCCATCATCCACGCCATGATTTGCTCGTTGGTGTTCACATCGGGCGCGGGGATGTCTTTGGTCGGGCCAATGACGATGCCGATCTCGCTGGTGTAGCGCCGCGTCATGCGCTCGAGCTCGCCCATGGAGAGCTGGCGCGGGTCGACCCGAATGCCGCCCTTGGCGCCACCGTAGGGCACGTTGACGGCGGCGTTCTTGATCGACATCCATGCCGACAAGGCCATGACCTCGGACAGCGTCACGTCTTGGTGAAAGCGCACGCCGCCTTTGCCGGGGCCTCGGCTGGTGTTGTGTTGCACGCGGTAGCCCTCGAAGTGTGCGATGGTGCCGTTGTCCAAGTGGATCGGCACATCCACGATCAGCGCGCGCTTGGGCCGCTTGAGCGTGTCGACCCAGCGCGCCAAGTTGCCGAGGTAGGGCGTGACGCGGTCGACCTGCTGCAGATAAACGCCCCAAGGGCCGAGTTTGTGGGGGTCGAGGTAGGAGAGCAAAGCTTCGTTCATGTCGTTCCTGTTGGGAGGTGTCAAGGTGACGCGAAGCTTACGCAGGGCGTTTGGGCCTGTCCAAGGCCAAGTGGGGATTGGGTTATGCAGGCCGCGCATACCTGGGCAAATACCCCAAGCGCTGCGGGTGTTGCGCGGCCCAGCCCGGCGCGCGCTTAGAATGCAGGCTTCACCGGGGGTGCCTGGGCTTGCAAAAGCCCGTGGCTGAGAAATACCCCTCTCACCTGATCTGGGTTGTGCCAGCGTAGGGAGCGTGATGCGAATGCCCAAGAACCGCTGTGCGGCCCAACGGCTTTCTCTTTCATGCCCCGAGCGGGCGTGTTTTAAAGAAAGGCGGTTCGGTATGCAACGGCGGTTTTTTGTTTTGGTCTCCACTTCTTTGGCGGCGCTGTGCGTGGCCGGCGCGGCCCACGCGCAAACCACGCTGCGCGTCATGACGCACAGCTCGTTTGATTTGCCCAAGCCTTTGCTGGCGCAGTTCGAAAAAGACGCGGGCGTGAAGCTGCAAATCATCAAGGGCGGCGACGCCGGCGAGATGCTCAACAAGCTCATCCTGTCCAAAGCCTCGCCCGTGGCCGATGTGGTCTATGGCATCGACAACACCTTGCTGCCGCGCGCATTGGCCGCGGGCATCGTGGACAGCGACATCGGCTCCATCGCTCAACGCGCAGCCGACGCGGCCATGTCCGATCATGCCGATCGCAGTGGCGTGCATGCCGGCGTGGTGCCCATCGACGTCGGTTTTGTGAACCTCAACATCGACAAGTCTTGGTTCGAGAAAAAAGGTTTGGCCTTGCCCAAAACCCTGCAAGACTTGGCCAAACCCGCCTACCGAGATTTGCTGGTGGTGCCCAACCCCGCCACGTCCAGCCCGGGCCAAGCCTTCATGCTGGCCACCATCGCCGGTTTGGGCGAACAGGCCGCCTTCGATTGGTGGGGCCAGATGCGCGCCAACGGCGTCAAGGTGGTCAAGGGCTGGAGCGAGGCCTATTACACCGAGTTCACGCGCAACGGTGGCACCCGCCCCATCGTGGTGAGCTACGCCACCAGCCCGGCGGCTGAGGTGTTCTACAGCAAAGAAAACATCAGCACCTCACCCACGGCCAACCTGTTCTTGGCCGGCGGTGTGTTCCGCCAAGTCGAGGGCGCGGCCTTGCTCAAGGGCGGCAAGGCCCGCGAGGCTGGTGTGAAGTTCATCGCCTTCTTGCGTTCGACCCCGGTGCAGCAGGCCTTGCAAACCACCATGTGGATGTACCCGGCCGAGCCCGGCGTGGCCCTCGATCCGGTGATGCAACACGCGCAAGCGCCCGCGCGTTTTGAATCGCTGCCCTTGAAAACATTGACCGAGCAGGCCGGTGCTTGGCAGCAGCGCTGGACGCGGGTGGTGCTGAAGTGATTCGCCAACGCCGCCACGCCCTGTGGCTGGCGGCACTGCCTGTGTTGGTGGTGGTCTTGGCCTTGGCCGCGCCGGTGGCGCGTTTGCTGGGTCAAGGCCTGTGGGGCGATCCGGTGGCCGGCATGGCCACGAGCGACAGTGGGCCGTGGTGGCAGGACGCGCACCTGCGCTTTCGCGTGGGTTGGACGCTGGTGCAAGCGTTGGCCACGTGTGTGCTGTGTTTGGTGCTGGGCTTGCCCATGGCTTGGGTCTTGGCGCGGCTGGAATTTCGCGGGCGGCTGTGGTGGCAGCGCGCCTTGATGTTGCCCTTTGTGGTGCCCACGCTGGTGGCGGCGCTGGGCGTGTTGTCGCTCTGGGGGCCACGCGGTTGGCTGGGCGAACCCTTGGCTCAGATGGGTTGGTCCTTGGCCGACACGCCTTGGCTGCTGCTCTTGGGCAATGTGTTTTTCAACCTGTGTTTGGTGGTGCGCGCCGGTGTGGACGGTTTGGCGCGGGTGAGCGCACGCCAACTGTCGGCGGCACGCACCTTGGGCGCCACGCCGTGGCGTGCGTTTTGGCGGGTCGAGTGGCCGGTGGTGGCGCCTTGGTTGGCGTCTGCGCTGTGCTTGGTGTTTTTGTATTGCTTCACCGGTTTTGGTTTGGCGCTGGTGCTCGGCGGCCAGCGATGGGCCACGGTGGAGGTGGAGATTTACACGCTGGTGGCGCACGAACTGGCCTTGGGCTCGGCGGCACGCTTGGCCGTGGCCATGCTGGCGCTGACCGCGGGCGTGGCCTGGGCCTATGCGTGGGTGGAGCGGCGCTTGGCCAGCCCTGGGCGGGTGGTGCCCGTGCCGCGCCAAACTTTGGCGGGTCGCGCGGCGTGGGGTTGGTGGGCGCTGTCGCTGTTGACTTGGTTGTTGCTGTGTGGCGCGCCCTTGCTCGCGCTCTTGGTGCAGGGGGTACACGCGGCGGTGTGGGGGCAGGGCGCGTCGGTGTGGGCCGATGACGACGTGCGCTTGGCCTTGGCTAATACCTTGCGCTTCACCGCCATGGCCTTGGCGGTGGCCACGGTCTTGGGCGTGTTGCACGCCTTGGCCGGCCAGGCCATGCGCCGCTGGACCTGGCCAGCACTGGCTTGGCGCACCAGCGCGTACGCGCCGCTGGTGGTCTCGCCCGTGGCCTTGGCTTTTGGTTTTTTGCTGTTGTACCCGCAGTGGTTGGCCAGCTTGCCGCTCTTGGTCTTGGCCTACGCGCTGCTGGCCTACCCCTTTGTGGCCAAGGCCTTGGCCGCTGCGCTCGACGCCTTGCCCGCGCAATACGCACAGGCTGCGGCCAGCTTGGGGGCGTCCCCTTGGCGGGTGTGGTGGCGCGTGACGCTGCCACTGGCTTCTAGCGCATTGCGCCGTGGCGTGGCCTTTGCCGCGGCCACCATGCTGGGCGAGTTTGCGGTCTCGCTGCTCTTGTCGCGCCCGGAGTGGTTGACCTTGACCACCTTGATTTACCAGCGCTTGGGCCGCCCCGGTGCAGCCAACTTGGACACGGCTTGGGTGCTCTCGGCCGGGCTAATGGTCTTGGCGCTGTGTGTGTTTGTGTTGATTGAAGGGCGCCCCCGGCGAGAATCGAACCATGCTTGAACTGCGCGACATCACCCACCACTGGAGCGGCCCGAACGGCGAACGCCAGACCCTGCTGCGCGGCGTGAGCCTGTCGGTGGCACCCGGTCAAACCGTGGCCCTGCTGGGCGCGTCGGGCAGTGGCAAGAGCACGCTGCTCAACATCATTGCTGGGTTGGAGGCGCCAGAATCGGGCCGCGTGTGGCTGGACGGCCAAGACATCAGCGACTGGCCGCCCGAGCGCCGCCGCTTGGCCCTCATGTTCCAAGACTTCGCGCTGTTCCCGCACCTGAACCTGCAAGACAACGTGGCCTTTGGTTTGGTGGAGCAGGGCGTGGCGCGGGCCGTTGCGCGCTCGCGCGCCGACGACTTGCTGCAGCGCTTTGGTTTGGGCGGACGCGGCCGGGAGCGCGTGGGCACCTTGTCGGGCGGTGAACAGCAGCGCGTGGCCTTGGCCCGTGCCCTCATCACACAGCCGAGCGCCTTGTTGCTCGACGAGCCATTCTCTGCACTCGACGCCGATTTGCGTGCCGATTTGCGCGCCGAATTTGCCCAGCGCATCGCCGAGCACGGCATGCGCGCGGTCTTGGTCACGCACGACGAAGCCGAGGCCCGCGCCATGGCCAGCGCGGCTTGGCGGCTTGAGAGTGGGTGTTTGTACGCCCTGTGGTGAGCCCCGGTGGCGGCGGGTTGCCACGGCCGTCCACTACACTTGGAGACCCGGATCGCCATGGCGGCGAGTCCCATCACGCAAGGAGCAGCCCATGGGCGCACAGTGGAAAGCCAAAGGCAAGGCACAAGCCGCAGACGCCAGAGGCAAATTGTTTGGTCGCTTGGCCAAGGACATCATGATCGCGGCCCGCAACGGCGCCGACCCCTCGGCCAATTCGCGCCTGCGTTTGGTGGTCGAGCAAGCCCGTAAGGTCTCCATGCCCAAGGAAACGCTGGAGCGCGCCATCAAAAAAGGGGCTGGCCTCTTGGGCGATGCGGTGAGCTTTGACCGCGTGATTTACGAAGGCTTTGCACCGCACCAGGTGCCGGTGATGATCGAGGTGCTGACCGACAACGTCAATCGCAGCGCCTCCGACATGCGTGTGTTGTTCCGCAAGGGCCAGCAAGGCACCAGCGGTTCGGTGTCGTGGGACTTCAACCACGTGGGCATCATCGAGGCCGAACCCGCCGAAGCGGGGGCCGATCCAGAACTCGCGGCCATTGAAGCGGGCGCGCAAGATTTTGAGCCCGCGGACGAAGACGGCGTGACGGTGTTCATCACCGAAGCCACCGACCTAGACTTGGTCAGCCGCGCCTTACCAGCACATGGCTTCACCGTGCTGTCCAACAAGCTCGGCTACCAGCCCAAAAACCCCGTGGACCCGGCCAGCTTGAGCGCCGAGGCCTTGGCCGAAGTCGACGCCTTCTTGGCCGCCATCGACGACAACGAAGACGTGCAAAACGTCTTCGCCGGTTTGAGCGGCTGAGAGGCCTCAGACCCTTCAGAGCTGGCGCAGCGTTTGCAGCAGGCGCTGTCCGGCCCGGCCGTCCACCGCCCAGCCCAAACGGGCTTGTTCGGCTTTGATGGCCGCACGGCTTTTCTCGCCCAAGGCGCCGTCCACTTCACCGATGTCGTGCCCGCGCATGAGCAGCAGCGTTTGCAGGCTGCGGCGCTCGGCGCGTGACAAACCCGGATCGTCGGTGGGCCACGCGGTGGCGAACGGCTGACCGCCACGCAAGCGGTCGGCCAAATGCGCGATCGCCAGACCGTAACTCTCGGCGGCGTTGTAGCTGAACACCGCATCGAAGTTGCGCATCACCAAAAACGCCGGGCCTTGTGGTCCCGAGGGTCGCATCAAACCGGCCATGGGCAGGTTGGCGGGTAGGTCGCTGCCGTCGACGCGGCGCAAGCCCAAAGAGCGCCAGTGCGACGCCTCGCGCTTGACGCGCCGGCCTTCACCGCTGGCAGGCACCGCGCCCTTGGGCACTTGCACTTCAAAGCCCCAAACCTGGCTGTCTTGCCATCCGGCGCGTTGCAGGAAGTTCGCGGTGGAGGCCAAGGCGTCGGCGGTATTGCCCATCAGGTCGGCGCGGCCGTCGCTGTCGAAGTCCACGGCCAAGCGCTCAAAGGTGGTGGGCATGAACTGGGTGTGACCAAAGGCACCGGCCCAGGAGCCCACGAATTGTTCGGCGGGGAAGTGACCCGCTTGCACGATGCGCAGCGCCGCGAACAACTCACCACGGAAAAACGCTTGACGCCGGCCCTCACACGACAAGGTGGCCAAGGCCTGCACGATGGGGAAGCGGCCAAAGCCTTGGCCGTAGTTGCTCTCCACGCCCCACACCGCCACCACGGTGGCCGGGTCCACGCCGAAGCGGGCGTGCACACGGCGCAGCACGTCGGCGTGGGTGGCCAGCATGGCTTGGCCCTGCGCCACGCGCTCTTCGTCCACCAACACCGCCAAGTAATCCCAAATCGGGGTGCTGAACTCGGGCTGGGTGTTGAGCGCAGCCACCGCCCGCGGCTCGGACATCAAGCCCGTGGTGTGTGTGCGCCAAGTGGCGGCACTCACACCCGCTTGCCTGGCCGGTGCTTGAAGCTCGGCCAAACAAGCGCTCAAATCGCGGGGCGTTGGTGCCAGCGTCGCTGAGGCCACCCAAGGGCTCAGCAACAGGGCTGAGCAAACCACAGCTGACGGGGTCCAAGCACGCATGTCAACCGCCCATCAATTGAAAAACGACTTGGCCTTTTCAAACCAACCTTGGTCGTTCGGGCTGTGCTTGTGGCCGCCTTTTTTGAACGAATCGCCCAGCTCTTTGAGCAGTTTTCGCTGGTGTTCGGTGAGCTTGACCGGCGTCTCCACCGAGATGTGGCAGTACAGGTCGCCGGGGTAGCTGGCGCGCACCCCTTTGATGCCCTTGCCGCGCAAGCGGAAGGTTTTGCCGTGCTGCGTGCCTTCGGGGATGTCGATGGTGGCCTTGCCCGCGAGGGTGGGCACGTCGATCTCGCCGCCCAAGGCGGCCGTGACCACCGAGACTGGCACCTGGCAGTGCAGGTCATCGCCGTCGCGCTCAAAAATATCGTGCTTGTGCAGGCGGATCTCGATGTAGAGGTCGCCCGGCGGTCCGCCGTTGGTGCCGGGCTCGCCGTTGCCAGTGCTGCGGATGCGCTGGCCGTCGTCGATGCCCGCGGGGATTTTGATCTCCAGCGTTTTTTGGCGCTTGATCTTGCCTTCGCCGTGGCAGGTGCCACAGGGGTCGGGGATGACCTTGCCCGCGCCTTGGCAGTGCGGACAGGTTTGCTGCACGCTGAAAAAGCCTTGGCGCATTTGCACCACGCCCTGGCCTTGGCAGGTTTGGCAGGTCTTGACGCTGGTGCCGGGCTTGGCGCCCGTGCCGTTGCAGGTGTCGCACGAATCCCACGAGGGGATGCGGATTTGGGCGTCTTTGCCCGCGGCCGCTTCTTCCAGCGTGATGTCCATGGCATAAGACAAATCGCTGCCACGGAACACTTGGCGGCCACCGCGCTGTTGGCCACGTCCGCCACCAAAGATGTCGCCAAAAATATCGCCGAAGCTGCCGCCAAAACCTTCGGCACCACCGCCACCGGGGCCGCGCATGTTCGGGTCCACACCGGCGTGGCCGTACTGGTCGTAAGCGGCTTTTTTCTCAGGGTCCGAGAGCATCTCGTAAGCCTCTTTGGCCTCTTTGAATTTTTCTTCGGCGGCCTTGGCCGCATCACCCTGGTTGCGGTCGGGGTGGTGCTTCATGGCGAGCTTGCGGTACGCCTTTTTGATCTCGTCGTCGGAGGCGTTTTTGGGCACGCCCAGCACGTCGTAAAAGTCTCGTTTGGCCATGGTGAAGTTCGGTCAAGTGTTTGAACACAAACGCCGCGTTGGGCCCCAAGGGCTCAACGCGGCGTGTCGAAAGGCGAGGGCGATCAGTCTTTTTTGACTTCCTTGACTTCGGCGTCGACCACGTCGTCGTCGTTGGCTTTGCTGCCTGCACTGGCCCCACCGTCTGCGCCGGCTTGTGCGGCTTGGCTGGCGGCGTAAACCTTCTCGCCCAACTGCTGGCTCACCGTCATCAGGTGCGTGGTCTTGGTGTCGATGGCGTCTTTGTCGTCGTTGGGCAGCACCGCTTCGAGGTCTTTGACCGCGGCTTCGATGGCGTCCTTCTCGGCCGAGTCGAGCTTATCACCGTGCTCGGTCAAGGACTTCTTCACGCTGTGCACCATGGCTTCGCCTTGGTTGCGTGCTTGAGCGAGTTCGACTTTTTTCTTGTCGTCGGCCGCGTTGAGTTCGGCGTCCTTGACCATCTGCTGGATTTCGGCCTCGGATAGACCCGAGTTGGCCTTGATGGTGATCTTGTTTTCTTTGCCGGTGCCCTTGTCTTTGGCGCCCACGTGCAAGATGCCGTTGGCGTCGATGTCAAAGGTCACTTCGATTTGGGGCGTACCGCGTGCGGCGTTGGGAATGCCCTCGAGGTTGAACTCGCCCAAGGCCTTGTTGCCCGCAGCGATTTCGCGCTCGCCTTGGAACACCTTGATGGTCACCGCAGGCTGGTTGTCTTCGGCGGTCGAGAACACCTGGCTGAACTTGGTGGGGATGGTGGTGTTCTTCTGGATCATTTTGGTCATGACGCCACCCATGGTCTCGATGCCCAAGGACAGCGGGGTCACGTCCAGCAGCAACACGTCTTTGCGGTCGCCGGAGAGCACCTGGCCCTGAATGGCTGCGCCCACGGCCACGGCCTCGTCGGGGTTGACGTCTTTGCGCGGCTCTTTGCCGAAGAATTCCTTGACCTTGTCTTGCACCTTGGGCATGCGGGTCATGCCGCCGACCAAGATCACGTCGTGGATGTCGCCCACGCTCACACCGGCGTCCTTGATGGCCATGCGGCAAGGCGCGATGGTGCGCTCGATCAGCTCTTCAACCAAAGCTTCGAGTTTGGCGCGTGTGAGCTTGATGTTCAGGTGCTTGGGACCCGAGGCGTCGGCCGTGATGTAGGGCAGGTTGATGTCGGTGGCGGCTGAGCTGGAGAGCTCGATCTTGGCCTTTTCGGCGGCTTCTTTGAGGCGCTGCAAGGCCAGCACGTCTTTGCTCAGGTCAACGCCAGATTCTTTCTTGAACTCGGTGATGATGAAGTCGATGATGCGTTGGTCGAAGTCTTCCCCGCCCAAGAAGGTGTCGCCGTTGGTGGACAGCACCTCAAATTGCTTTTCGCCATCGACGTCGGCGATTTCGATGATGGACACGTCAAACGTACCGCCACCCAAGTCGTACACAGCGATTTTGCGGTCGCCTTTTTCTTGCTTGTCCAAGCCAAAGGCAAGGGCAGCGGCGGTGGGCTCGTTGATGATGCGCTTGACATCCAAGCCGGCGATGCGGCCAGCGTCTTTGGTGGCTTGGCGCTGGGCGTCGTTGAAGTAAGCGGGCACGGTGATCACGGCTTCGGTCACCGCTTCGCCGAGGTAGTCCTCGGCCGTTTTCTTCATCTTGCGCAAGATGTCGGCGCTGACCTGCTGGGCCGACATTTTCTTGCCGCGCACTTCCACCCAAGCGTCGCCGTTATCGGCGGCCACGATGGAATAGGGCATGAGGTCGATGTCTTTTTGGACTTCTTTTTCGGTGAACTTGCGGCCGATCAAACGCTTGATCGCGTACAGCGTGTTCTTGGGGTTCGTGACCGCTTGGCGCTTGGCCGAGGCGCCAACCAGCACTTCGCCGTCTTCTTGGTAGGCGACGATGGACGGCGTGGTGCGCGCGCCTTCGGCATTTTCAATCACCTTGGTGGTGTTGCCTTCCATGATGGACACACAAGAGTTGGTGGTGCCCAAGTCGATGCCGATGATTTTTCCCATGGTGTTTCTCCTGCTGGAATGTTTGAATGTTCAGTAAATGGTGCGGATGTGCGCGATTTCAAGGGGTGGTGGACGCCTCACTTGGGCGCAGCCACCGTCACCAAGGCCGGGCGCAGCACGCGATCGGCGATCAGGTAGCCCTTTTGCAGCACGCCCACCACGGTGTTGGCCTCTTGCTCGCTGGGCACCATGCTGATGGCTTGGTGCTGGTGCGGGTCGAATTTGGTGCCGGCGGCAGGGTTGATTTCGATGACTTTGTGGCGCTCCAAGGCGCTTTTGAGTTGTTTGAGGGTGGCTTCGGCGCCTTCGCGCAGCTGCTCAGGGGTTGCGTTCTGCACGCCCAGGCCCGCTTCCAAGCTGTCGGTGACGGGCAGCAGGCTTTCGGCAAAGGCCTCGACGGCGAATTTGCGGGCCTTACCGATGTCTTCGTCGGCGCGGCGGCGGGCGTTTTCGGCCTCGGCCTTGGCGCGCAGGAATTGGTCGGCCAAATCCAGGTTCTGGGCCTTGAGCGTGGCCAATTCGTCGGCGGGGCTGGCCTCAGGGGGCGTTGCTGCTGGGGCCTCGGTGGGCGCGGCGGCTTGGGGGTCTTGCTCGGGGGTGGGGTGTTCTTGGCTCATGGGGCGGGGTGTCTAAAAAGGAATGACATTTCACTTGGGGCGCTCGAGCGCTATTTCAAGGGCCTTCGGTGATTTTTTTGAATGGCCACAAAATGGGCATTTGACCGTACAGGAGCCCAACCATGAAATTCTTCCGTCACGGCCCTTTGGGGCAAGAGCGCCCCGGTTTGATCGATGCCCAGGGCCTGCTGCGCGACCTCTCGGGGCAGGTTGAGGACATCGGGGGTGAAGCCCTGCATCCAAGCGCCTTGGCGACATGGGCGGCGCTGGACACCACCCGTTTGCCTTTGGTGCCCGAAGGCACGCGGCTGGGGGCTTGTGTGGCGGGGGTGGGCAATCTGGTGGGGATTGGCCTGAACTACGCCGATCACGCCGCCGAAGCCGGTCTGGCCGCGCCAGGTCAGCCCATCGCCTTCAACAAACACAACGGCAGCGTGAGCGGCCCGAACGACGACATTTGGCTGCCCCCCGACAGCCAAAAACTCGATTGGGAAGTCGAGTTGGGCATCGTGATGGGCCAACGCACTTGGCACGTGAGCCCCGATCAGGCCATGGCCCACATCGCGGGCTTTTGTTTGGTCAACGACGTCTCGGAGCGCAGCTACCAGATGGAGCGCGAAGGCCAGTGGGTCAAGGGCAAAAGTTACCCCACCCATTGCCCTTTGGGGCCTTGGCTGGTGACGCCGGATGAGTTGGGTGACCCACAAAACGTGGACCTGTGGCTCGAGGTCAATGGGGTGGCGCGACAGCGGGGCAACACCCGAACGATGATTTTTGGCGTGACCCACATCGTGAGTTACCTCAGCCAATTCATGGCCTTGCAGCCTGGTGACGTGATCCCCAGCGGCACCCCACCCGGTGTGGGCATGGGGCACAAACCCCCGATCTACCTCAAGGCCGGTGACGTGGTGACCTTGGGTGGTCGTGGCTTGGGCGAGCAGCGGCAGGTGGTGGTCAAGAGCCCGGTAACGGCCTGATCCGTCGATCGCTTCTTGGGATGGTGGGTCTCAGGGCACCAGACTGGGCAACCATCGCGGCAACAGCCACAACCAAGCGTTGAGAGTGAAAAAGGACACCACGGTGACCGTGACCAACGCGGCGGCACAAAAGCCCTCGATGCCGTGGCGTTGCCCCAAAGCCGGGTAGAGCGATGGCAGGGGCATGGCGGCCATGGCCACGGCCGCCAGCGCCATCGGGGCTGATGCGATCGGCAGCACCCACAGCACGGCCAAGGTCAGGGCAGGGTGCAAGACCAGTTTGCCGAACGTGACGGCCGTCAGGTCCAGGCGCATGCCCCGAACCTGTTGCCCCACCAAAATGCCGCCGATCATGAACAAGGCCAAGGGCGCTGCGGCGGACGCCACCAGCGCCGCCGTGCGATCGAGCAAGGCAGGCAAGTGCCAACCCGCGGTGGCACACAACACCCCCAAGACGATGGCCGCCAAGATGGGGTTACGCCAAACGCTCGCACCCGCATGGCGCAGCGCTTGAGACCAAGATTGGCCAGCGCGCCGATCGGCCATCAGCATGGTCAGTGGGTAAACGACCAGGTTTTCCACCAGCAAACACAAGGCCAAGGCCACATCGGCCGCCGGGCCGATCAGTTGCGACAGGATGGGGTAACCCACGAACACGCTGTTGGAGCCCGACATACCCATGGCCATGAAGGACGACATCGCCCCATCGTGCCCGCGCCAACGGCGAGCCCATTGGTGCGCCAACACCCAAGCCAACACGGAGGCCAACAAATAGACCGTCAGGAAGTCCACTTGCAGGATGTCGTCGATGTCGTATTGGCCGATGGTGCGAAACACCATGATGGGCAAGATGATCAAGACCAACAAACGGCCGATGAGGCGCATGTCGGCTTTTTCGAATAACCCAAAGCGTACCGCGCCAAACCCCAAGGCAATGATGAGGTAAATGGGTGCGGTGATCAGCAGGATGTCGAGCATGGGGCCGTGGGTGCTCAGTAGGCCAGTTGCGCCACCGAGCGCAGGTCCTCGGCGGTGGTGCTGGGCAAACCAAAAAACTCCAAATAGGCGGGGATTTGCTCGAAGAGCATGTCGGTCCCGATTTGCACCCGGCAGCCCTTGGCACGAGCAGCCGATAAAAAGGCGGTCATCTCGGTGGCCATCACCACTTCGCCGACAAAAGTGTCGGGGCTGAGCCGCGACACGTCCATGGGCAGCGGGTCTCCATCGTTCATACCCATGGGCGTGGCGTTGATCACCAAATCGAACCCCGCGGGGTCCTTGCTACCGGTGTGTGCTTCCAGGCTGGGGTATTCCTGTTTCAGGCGCTGGGCCAAGGCGTCGGCTACCTTGGCGTGGATGTCGAACACAGCGATGGCGGCCACGCCCGCGCTGGCGAGCGAGGCGGCGATGGCGCTGCCCACACCGCCGCTGCCCACCACCAAAGCGCGCTGGCCTTTTAAATTGAAGCCTTTGCGCTGCACGCCGCGCACAAAGCCCGCGCCGTCAAACATATCGCCTTGCAAGCGACCGTCGGCCGTTCGCCTCACGGCGTTGCAGGCGCCCGCAACCCTGACCGTCGGCGTGACCTCATCGAGCAGGCCCACCGTGACGACCTTGTGCGGCATGGTGATGAGCGCGCCGCGGATGTTGTTGAGCTGAAAAACGGCGCGCAAGAAAGCGGGGTAGTGTTCGGCTTGGCAGCCCATGGGGACGACCACCGCGTTGATGCCGGCCCGCTCGAAATACGGGTTGTAAATCATGGGTGACTTGAAGCTGTGCGTCGGGTAGCCGATGTGCGCGATCAATTCGGTGTGGCCGTTGATGGTCATGTTGCGGTGCTGTGTGGTGGCGTGGCAAACCGGGTTTGGCTGGACACAGGGTCAGGCTTTTGCGCGGGCTTTGGCGTGCGAGATGGCGGTGCGCAGGCCCAACAAATAACTGTCCACGCCAAAACCAGCGACTTGGCCTTGAGCGATCTCGGCCAGCACCGAGTGGTGACGGAAGGCTTCGCGGGCGTGGATGTTGGACATGTGCACTTCAACGATGGGGCACTTGAGGATGGCCAGTGCGTCGCGAATGCCGTAGCTGTAATGTGTCCAAGCCCCCGCGTTGATGACCACGGCCGCCACGTTGTCCACATACGCTTGGTGAATTTTTTCGACCATCGCGCCTTCGAAATTGGTTTGGAAGCATTCGACTTCGGCGCCCAGCTCTTGCCCCAGCTTTTGCAGGCCTTGGTTGATGTCGTCCAGCGTGGCGGTGCCGTACTGAGCAGGGTCGCGTTTGCCGAACATGTTGAGGTTGATACCGTGCAGGGTCAGGACTTTCATGGGTTCTCCTAAAAAAATGGTGATCAGTTGAGGGACACGGTGCGGCCGCTGTGAGCAGCTTCCATCACCGCCTCGGTCACACGCAGGTTGTCAAGACCGTCGCGCAAGCTCACCAGCGGCGGTGTACGACCGCGCGCCACGTCCACAAAGTGGGCCATTTGTCGTGCGATAGGGTCCCAGCGCTGCAGTGGCAGGGTTTGCGTTTCCAGCGGCAACCACCACGAGCGCTCTTGGCCTTCGGGGTAGCGCTGCATCTGCATGCTGGGTACAGCCAAGCTGCCGTGGGTGCCAGTGATGAGGTAGCAGTCTTCTTCGGGGTGGCTGTCGTAGGCGGTGTTTTCTTGGCTGGTTTGTTCCCAGCTGCGCGAGCTGGCGGCGGTGTCGCTCAGCAAAAAGCTGGCCAAGACACCGCTATCAAAACGCAGACCGATGCTGACCGTGTCCTCCACCGCATGACCGCGTATCGCATGCGAAGACAGGGCCTGCACCTGCAACACCGATCCCGCCATCATGCGCAGGTTGTGCACCTCGTGGATCAGGTTGAGCAAAACGGGCCCGCCACCGATCTCACGCCGCCAAGGGCCCGATTCGAAATACCGATCGGGTTTGTAGAACAGCGCAGCGCCTTGGATGGCCACGATGCGCCCCAGCTGTCCACTGGCAATTACTGCGCAGGCTTGCTGCATGATGGCGCTGTGGGCGCGGTGGTGTCCCACCAAGATGCGCGCCAGTGCAGCGCCCTCGGCGTTGACGTGTTTCACGAGCCGCTCAGCTTCGGCCACGCTGGTGGCCACGGGTTTCTCCAACAAGACAGCCAAACCCGCTTGGACGCACTGCAAGGTTTGATCGACATGCAAAGCGTTCGGGGTGGCCAGCACGACCGCATCGGTGCAGGCCGATGCCAGGAGCGACGCCAAGTTGGCGTGGTGCGCCACTTGCAAGCCAGCGGCCAGTTCGGCGGCGTCGAGCGATGGGTCGACGATCGCGATCAAACGGGCGTTGGGGCAGTCCTGCACCGCTTGGATGTGGGCGCGGCCCATGTAGCCCGCGCCGACCACGGCCACGCGCAAAGGGGATTCAATGGTTTTTTCGGACATAACGCAGCACCATTTGAACGATGTTTTCGCGCCGTGCTGCCACATAGGCCGGCGACTGTTTGTCTAACTGGAAGATCATGCCGAAGGTGTGGCGGTTGGAGACGTTGAAAAAAGTCAGCGCCGATATTGATTCGTGGATATCGGTGGGATCCAATCCTGGCAAAAATACCCCTTCGCGGACCCCCCGTTCGTAAATGCCACGCACCAAAGCAATGGCCGGTCGGTTGAGTTCTTGGATCTGTTCGCCTTGGGCCAAATAACGGCCACGGTTGAAGTTCTCCGCCATCACCATGCGGATGTGGTTTTCGTTTTTCAGGTGGTGATCAAAGGTCACCGAGGTGAGGCAGCGCAAGGCCTCGATCGGGGGCATCTTGTCGAGTTGCATGCCCAACTCGGTGTTGCGGATCCTCAGGTAAGACGCTTCGAGCGCGGCCAGGTACAAACCTTCCTTGCTCTCGAAGTAGTAGTAAATCATGCGTTTGCTGGTGCTCGTGGCCGCTGCAATGGCGTCAACCCGCGCGCCCGCCAATCCTTTTTCACCAAACTCGGCGATCGCAGCCTCCAAGATGTTCGCCTTGACCGTGTCGGGGTCGCGGGTGCGCTCGGGCGATTTTTTATGTACCGTTTGGTTCATAGTGGTGAAACCCATGAGGCAAGGTTCGGGTTTTCCCTAGTATTTGTGTGGCTTGGTGCCAGTATAGCCTCAAACGCATTAATGTACGAATTGGTACATAAAAGAAATTCCACGTGCTAATATCTTTTCGCCATCACGTCTGCGCGATGGACACACACTCAATTCATTAGGAGACACAGCATGCGTTTTTCACCCGTTCGTCGCACACTCTTGACCACTGCGGTCGCAGCCTCAGTGGCCTCCGTTGGCGGTGGCGCCTTCGCCCAGAACAAAATCAAACTGCGTTTGTCTTCGCCCGCTTCGGCCACCGACCAGCGCGCGGTGGCCCTGACCTCGATCTTCGGGCCCGCGGTGGCTTCCTTCGCCGATTTGGATCCCCACTGGAACGCATCCTTGTTCAAACAAGGTACCGAGTTGGAAGCCATCTCCCGCGGTAACTTGGAAATGTCCATTGCTTCGGCCCAAGAATTGGCGGAGTTCTTCCCCGAGTTCAGCGTGTTCGCGGCCGGCTATGTGCACCGCGACGCGGCCCACCAGGTCAAGGTCTTCAACTCCGACTTCTTCCAGCCCTACAAAAAGAAGGTGGAAGACAAGCTGGGCGTGAAGTTGTTGAGCGTGATGTACCTGGGTCGTCGCCAACTCAATTTGCGCACCGATAAGCAGATCAACACCCCCGCCGATTTGGCTGGCTTGAAGTTGCGCATGCCCGGCTCAGAGGCTTGGCTGTTTTTGGGCCGCGCCTTGGGTGCCAACCCTGTGCCCATGGCCTTCACCGAGGTTTACACCGGCTTGCAAACGGGCGCCATTGACGCACAGGACAACCCGCTGCCCACCGTTCGCGATGCCAAGTTCTTTGAAGTCACCAAGCAAGTGGTGTTGACCAGCCATTTGGTCGACTTGAACTACCTGACCCTGAGCAAGCGCGTGTGGGACCGCATGACACCTGCCCAACAGGCCACGTTGCAAAAAGCAGCCAACGACGCGGCCGAGTCGGGCCGCCAAAAGCAACTCGCTTTGGAAGGTGAGTTGGAAGCGTTCTTCAAAGAAAAAGGCCTGAAGGTCTACACCCCTAACTTGGATGCGTTCCGCAAGCAGGTTCAGGAGGCTTACCTGAAGTCCGACCTGGCCAAGAACTGGGAAAAGGGTGCCTTGGAAAGAATCAACGCACTGTGATGAGTTGAGTTAAAGCCCGAGCCATGCAAGCCAGAAAAAACTGGTGGCAGGCGAGGGCCGATGACGTGGCGGTTGGTTTACTGACCGCCATGTTTTTGGTCTTCATCCTGCAAATCACCTCACGCTACGCCTTCAATGCTCCGCTGGAGTGGACCTTGGAGGCCTGTCTGACCTTGTGGTTGTGGACGGTGTTTTGGGGCTCGGCCTTTTGCTTGCGCAACGAAGACCACATCCGCTTTGACATGCTCTATGTCCTGATGGGCAAGCGCGTGCGACGGGTATTGGCCGGACTCAGCGCCTTGGCCGTGCTGGCCACCATGGCCGTGGCGCTGCCGGGCACTTGGGATTTTGTGAGCTTCTTGCAGATCAAGAAAAGTCCGTCATTGCGCATTCCGCTGTTTTACGTGTTCAGCATCTACATTGTTTTTATGTTGGCCACCATCGTCGCTTATGGGTGGCGGCTGTGGTCCATCATTCGATTCGAAGACACGCTTGACGCTGGGGAGTCGCCAGCATGAGTGAAGCTTTTATTCTGTGCATCGCCACCTTGTTTTTGTTGGCGGCGGTAGGCACACCCATTGCCTTTTCCATCATTTCGGGCGCGGTGGTTTACCTGTTGATGGCCGGACAAGACGTGGGCATCGCGGGCGAACAAATCATTTACGGTTTGTACGACAGCTTCGTGCTCTTGGCGGTGCCCCTGTTCATTGTGGCGGCCAACATCATGAACGCCGGCACCATCAGTGAGCGACTGCTGGATTTTTGTGTGGTGGTGGTCGGCCGCTTCAAAGGGGGTCTGGGTCACGTCAACGTGGTCTCCAGCCTGATTTTCTCGGGCATGTCGGGTTCGGCCATCGCCGACGCGGCGGGCATCGGCAAAGTAGTCATCAACATGATGGTCAAGAGCGGTCACTACACCCGTGGCTATGCGGCAGCCCTTACGGCGGCTTCGGCCACCATCGGCCCCATCATTCCCCCGTCCATCCCCATGGTGCTGTATGCCTTGGTGTCGGATTCCTCGATCGGGTTTTTGTTTTTGGGCGGTGTCGTGCCAGGGCTCTTGATGGCTGCGACCTTGATGGTGATGAATGCCACCATTTGTCACCGCCGCGGCTTTGCCGCTGACCATGCGCCACCCTTGTCGCAACTGCCCAGGGCCACCCTGCGTGCGTTCCCAGCGTTGTTGTTGCCGGTGATCCTGCTCTACGGCATTTACGGCGGGGTCACCACCCCGACCGAAGCCGCCGCCGTGGCCGCCGCTTACGCCTTGTTGATCTCGGCCGTGCTCTACCGAGCCATCAAATGGGGCGACTTGCGCGCCGTCATGTTCGAAAGTGTTCGCTCATCGGCATCGGTCGGTTTGGTGATCGGTGGTGCACTGATCCTGAACTACATCGTGGCTTCTGAAGGCATTCCTGCTCAGTTGGCGGAATTTCTCAAGAGCATGGACGTCAGCCCACTGGGCTTCATGATCGCTTGCAACTTGCTGTTGTTGGCCTTGGGTTGTGTGCTGGACGCCAGCACCATTATCTTGGTGATCGTTCCCCTGTTCTTGGCCACGTGCCGGGCGCTGGGCATCGATTTGGTGTACTTCGGCGTGATCGTGGTGGTCAATTGCATGATCGGACTGATCACGCCGCCCTACGGCGTGCTGCTCTTTGTCATCAACGGCACCACCGGCATCAAGTTGTCCGAAATGATCAAAGAAATTTGGCCCTTCTTGTTGGCCCTGCTGGTGGCTTTGACCCTGATGGTGGCGTTTCCGCAAATCATTTTGTGGCTGCCACAGCAGTTTGGCTACGTCCCCGCTGGATTGATGTGGTGACTGTGAACCTTTATCAGGAATGAGCCCAATATGAATGCCCTAGTTTCTTTGACGCACCAAGGTGTCTGGCCTGCCATGCTGACACCCCTTCAGGCTGATGGCGCTTTGGATCACGCGCGTTTGGTGTTCCACGCCAAACGCTTGTTGGCCGCGGGTTGTTCGGGCGTGACGCTGTTCGGCACCACCGGTGAAGGTCCATCATTCAGCGTGGCCGAACGCATGGCGGCTTTGGAGGCTTTGTTGCAGGGTGGCGTTTTACCCACCCAGCTGTTGGTCCACACCAGTTGCACGGCCTTGCCCGACACCGTGGCCTTGACCCGTCACGCAGCCCAACACGCTGTGCACGGTTGCTTGGTGTTGCCGCCCTTCTTTTTTAAAGGGGTCAGCGACGACGGCATCTTGGATTGCTACCACGCGGTGATAGGCGCTTGCGCGGGTTTGCCCTTGCGGGTGGTGCTCTACCACATACCGCAAGTCACCGGTGTGGGCCTGAGCCACCGGGTGATCGCCGAGCTCTTGCAGCGCTACCCAGACGTGATCGTGGGTCTGAAGGACAGCGGTTGCCAACGCATCGAATCGGTGGCGTATGCAACCGCCTTCATGCCGCCCATGCAGGTGTGGGTGGGCAACGAGGCCGATGTGCCTGAGATGGCCACCTTGGGTACTCGTGGCGCGGTCAGTGGTGTGGCCAATATCTTGCCTGGATTGGTGGGGCGTTTGGTCACGGGGCGCGACCCGGTGAGCGTTCAAGCGGATTTGGATCGCGTGAAGGCCTTTTTGACCTTGATCGGTGGCTACACCATGGTCCCGGCCTTCAAGGGCTTGATGGCGATCATCGACAAGGACCCCGCGTGGTTGAACGTCCGTGTGCCGCTGCGCGCTTTGAGCCCTGCCGAGTTTGAACGCTTGCGTCAGCAGTGGTCGAGCTTTCAGCCGGGTGGCGGTTTGGGCTGATTCGAGGCGTTGCTGGCTTGGTTCTTTCAAGAAAGTGGACCCCATGAACTTCATCCGATTGCACCCCGCCGACGACATCGTGATTGCGCGAGGTCAGCTCATGAGCGGCGGTTCGGTGGAGGGCGTGGCCATCAAAGGCCTCATCCCCCCGGGCCACAAAATCGCCACCCGCGCCATCGCCGTGGGCGAGCCGGTGCGGCGTTACAACCAAGTCATTGGCTTTGCATCGCAAGCCATCGCGCCGGGTGAGCATGTGCACACGCACAACCTGAGCATGGGTGCTGAGAAAGGCAACTTCGAGCGCGACTATGCCATCGGCCAAGACGTGAAACCCGAGCCGGTGCGCCAGCACGCCACCTTCATGGGCTACCAACGATCGGATGGCCGTGTGGCCACGCGCAATTACATCGGTGTGTTGTCGAGTGTGAACTGCTCGGCCACCGCCGCGCGCGCCATTGCCGACCATTTCTCCAAACGCAGCAACCCCGGTGCGCTGGCCAACTTCCCGAACGTGGACGGTGTCGTCGCACTGACCCACGGCACCGGCTGTGGCATGGACTCGGAGGGCTTGGGCATGCAGCTGCTTGAGCGCACGCTGGCCGGTTACGCCACACACGCCAACTTTTGGGGCGTGGTGGTGGTGGGCTTGGGCTGCGAGTCGAACCAAATCAACACCTGGTTGGCCCACAGCAGCCTGCGCGAGGGCGACACGCTCAAGGTCTTCAACATCCAAGACACGGGCGGCACGCGACTCACGGTCGAAAAAGGCATTGCCTTGATCCAAGAGATGCTGCCCCGCGCCAACGCCGTGCAGCGTTCTGCGTGTGGCGTCGAGCACATCACCGTGGGCCTGCAGTGCGGCGGCTCAGATGGTTATTCGGGCATCAGCGCCAACCCCGCTTTGGGCGCCGCGGTGGACTTGCTGGTTCAGCACGGCGGCACCGCCATCCTGAGCGAAACACCGGAGATTTA
This sequence comes from Hydrogenophaga intermedia, assembly GCA_945890705.1. Lineage (GTDB taxonomy): Bacteria > Pseudomonadota > Gammaproteobacteria > Burkholderiales > Burkholderiaceae_C > Hydrogenophaga > Hydrogenophaga miladensis. Next base: position 33,443 of record CAMDCY010000002.1, read on the forward strand.
TGGCGCGGAGCATTTGCTCACGCGTCGCGCTGTGCGGCCCGAGGTGGCGCACAAGCTGATCGAGCGCATCCGCTGGTGGGAAAACTACACCGCCATCAACGGCGGTGAGATGAACAACAACCCATCGCCTGGCAACAAGGCGGGCGGCCTCACCACCATCTTGGAGAAATCATTGGGTGCCGTGGCCAAGGGCGGCACCAGCAACCTGCAGGCGGTGTACGAATACGCCGAGCCCGTTACCACCCAAGGTTTTGTCTACATGGACACGCCCGGCTACGACCCCGTGAGCGCCACGGGTCAGGTGGCGGGTGGGGCCAACCTGATTTGCTTCACCACCGGGCGTGGCAGCGCCTACGGTTGCGCCCCCTCACCCAGCTTGAAGTTCTCGACCAACACAGCTTTATGGAAAAAACAAACCGAGGACATGGACCTGAACTGCGGCGAGATCGTGGACGACGGCGTGAGCATCGCCGAGATGGGCCAACGCATCTTCGAAATGATCTTGGCCACCGCCTCAGGCGAGCCGACCAAGAGCGAGCGCCACGGCTACGGCCAAAACGAATTTGTGCCGTGGCAAGTGGGCGCGGTGATGTGATGGTTGCTCTGCTTCAGGTTGGCGTGCCCGGGACTTTCAACAAACCCCGACTCGCCAAGTTGTGCATGAGTGCGCCGATGCCGAAGGTCCAAGGCGCGGCCTGATCGCTCAAGCGAACCCGGTTGACCAAGCAACCCAGCGTAGGGCTGGAGACCGTTACCACATCGCCCACCACATGGGTGAACCCTTGCCCCGCGCCGTGCCGGTCTTTGGACGGTGAAAACATGGTGCCCATGAACAGCATGGCGCCATCGGGGTATTGGTGGCAGCGGTTGATCAGCTGTTGGGCAATGTCGAGGGGGTCGCGGCTGATGAGCGACATGGAGCTGCTGCCCTCCAAATCAAACCCGTCCTCGCCCGTCACCGTCAAGGTCAATTCGCAGCGGCGCACATCGTCGATGCCGAAGTGTTCATCAAACAAACGGATGAAAGGGCCGATGGCGCACGAAGCGTTGTTGTCCTTGGCTTTGCCCAGCAACAAGGCACTGCGGCCTTCGATGTCCCGCAGGTTGACGTCGTTGCCCAAGGCCGCACCGCACACCTCACCGTGGGCATTGATGGCCAAGACCACCTCGGGCTCTGGGTTGTTCCAAACCGAGCTGGGGTGGATGCCGACGTCGGCACCGCTGCCCACCGCGGCGAGCACCGGTGCTTTGGTGAAAATTTCAGCGTCGGGCCCAATGCCCACTTCCAAGTATTGCGACCAAGCGCCACGGGCGATCAAGGTCTCCTTGACGCGGCGCGCCTGGTCCGAGCCCGGCACGATGCCACGCAGGTTGTCGCCCAAGATGGCACTGAGTTCTTGCCGGATGGTGTCGGCGCGTCCCGCATCGCCTCGGGCCTGTTCTTCAATGACGCGTTCGAGCAAGCTGGCCACGAAGGTCACGCCGCTGGCTTTGACGGCTTGCAAATCGCAAGGGGCCAGCAGCCATGGTTGGCGCTCGTCGCGGGCGTTTTCATCGCTGTTGGCCATTGCGTCGCTCAGCGGGCACAGCACCGGCAATGAACCGGATCGGCAAGCCGATTTCAAGGCTTGAGCGGGGTTGGGAAGGTTGATGAGTTCGCTGCTCGTGGCGGCCACACGGGAGGCGTCCAAGAGATGCCCCTCGCTGATCAAGACCAGTGTGGGCCCCACGCCGGGCTGCCAGAGGCGGCCGATCAGGGTAGCGCGAGCCGCGTCCAAGGGCAGGCTGTTGTTCAGGTGCGGCTGCAAAGGGATGTGGCTGGGCATGGGCGGGTCCTATTTAAAGTTGGTAAGTTCGGCGGGCGGTGCCCCCAAAGAGATCGTCTCGCTCACTGGGGCTGAGTTTGGAGGCCATGTGTTGTGAGGACTCAAACCAGTCAGCATAACGACCGGCGAGCTCCAAGACCGGCCAATCGCTGCCCCACATCACGCGCTGGGCTCCAAAGGTGTTGAGCACGTGCGCGCCCCAAGGGTGCACGGCGTCGCCCGTGGGGCTGGGCCCCGCCTCGGTCAGCAGACCGGAGAGCTTGCACACGGCGTGGGTCTCTAGGGCGATGCGCGTCATCAGGTTGGCCCAGGGTTCCCATTGTTGGTCGGCGATGTGGGGTTTGGCTGCGTGGTCGATGACCATGGGCAGGCGAGGGTGGCGAGCGGCCAAGGTCAACACGTGGGGCAGGTGCTGCGGTTTGACCAGCCAGTCCAACACCAAGCCGTGTTCGGTCATGGCCTCCCAACTCGGGTTCAGCGCGTCTTGCAGCACCCAGCGCGGGTCGGCGATGTCTTGCAACATGGGGCGCAAGCCCTTGAGTTTGGGGTGGCGAGCCAACTCGGCGATCCGCTGTGGGGCGTCTATCGCCAAGAGGTCGACCCAACCCACAACGCCCAGCACCTCGGGGTGGGCGTTGGCTTGCGCCAACAAAAAGTGCGTCTCTGCGGTCGTGGGCGCGGCTTGTACCAGCACGCCGCCCGTGATGCCGTGTGGCGCTGCGACAGCGCGCCAATCCGCCGGCGTGACATCGCGGTAGATCGGGGTCAGGTCGGCGGTCAGCCAGCCATAGTCGCCTCGGGAGAGTTGCCAAATGTGAAAGTGCGAGTCGATCATGGTCAAGGGCGAGGGCGAGGGCGAGGGCGAGGTCAGGCGGACCTTGGCGTGGGGGCCGCATCGGGGATGAGCCCTTGGGCGCGCAAAGCACGCCAGAACGCTGCGGGGATGGGGGCTTGTAGGTTGTGGATGGCGTCGGACCAATGGGCGGTGTCGCTGGCACCCAGCATCACGATCTCGACCGCTGGGTGGGCCAATGGAAACTGCAGCGCGGCCGCGCGCAAGGCCACACCGTGGGCCTCACACACCGCCTCGATGAGCTGGGTGCGCTCGATCCAGTGTGCAGACGCTGGCGCGTAGTTGAACAGGGGCGTGGCCGTGCCGGCGCCCGTGGCCAACAGACCGGAATTGAACACGCCGCCCAGTGCCACCCGCACGCCGCGCTGGGTGCACAAAGGCAACAGGGCATCCAGAGCGCTGTGGTCGAGCAGGCTGTAGCGGCCAGCGAGCATCAACACGTCCAGATCGGTCCGGGCCAGAACGTCCAAACAGACTTGCACGTCGTTCACACCCAGCCCGATGTGGTCGATCAGGCCTTCGGCCTGCAGGCGGCGTAGCTCGGGCAGGGCTTGCGAGACGACCTGTTCCAGCACTTGCGGGTAACGCTGGCCGTGGCAGTCGGCAGCGCAATCGTGAACGTAAACCACATTCAAGCGGGCCAGTCCCATGCGCTGCAAGCTGTCCTCCACACTGCGCCGAACGCCCGCGGCGGAGTAGTCCCAACGTTGTCGAAACGGCAGCACGTTGACGTAGGCGTTCTGGTCTTTGAGTGCACGGCTGTCGGGCTCCAGCAAGCGCCCGACCTTGCTGGACACCACCCGGTGATCGGGATTCAACGGTTCGAGGCCACGGCCCAGTCGGTGTTCGCTGCGGCCGTTGCCGTAGTGGGGCGCGGTATCAAAGGTGCGGCAGCCGTCGGCCAGAGCGAGTTCGATGAGCGCATGTGCTTGAGCGTCGCTGACGGCGTGGAATAAGTTGCCCAAGGGCGCACAACCCAATCCGATGGGCAGCCCCTTTGAAGTTGGCAAAAAGCGGGGTTCGGCGCTGGCGTTCACGGGCGATGGCATGGAGGGGCGGCAAAGTGCTTATTTTTTGGTTCTATCATATTGGCTGTCTGCAGCCTAAAAGTCTTCTGCTAGGCCCATCCGACGTTGTCTTCCCTCACCATGGACGCTTCCCCATGCTCAAAGGCCTATCTCCGCTGCTCAGCGCCGACTTGCTCCACGCCTTGGCGTCGATGGGGCATGGCGACGACATCGTGTTGGCCGACGCCAATTTCCCATCGGCCACCCATGCCAAGCGTTTGATCCGCATGCCCGGCGTGGGCGTGGGTGAGGTATTGGACGCGGTGTTGTCCGTGATGCCTTTGGACACCTTCGTCGATGCCCCCGCCTTGACCATGCAGGTGGTGGGCGATGCGCAATCGACGCCACCCGCCGTTGCCGATTTCAACCGTGTGTTGGCGCGCCACGGGGCTCAGCCGGCCAGCTCATTGGATCGCTTCGCGTTTTATGAGCGAGCGGCGCAAGCGTTTGCGGTGATCGCGACCGGGGAGACGCGGGTGTACGGGAACATCATCTTGCGCAAAGGCGTGGTACTTCACCATGGCTGATGCACACACTGCTGGCCCTTGGGACGTTGTCTGCGTGGCCAGTTGGAACGCCGACCTGGTGTCCCAGGTCGAGCGACCGCTGCGCAAAGGCGAGACCTTGATGGCTTCCCACTTTTCCATCGGGCCAGGTGGCAAAGGCAGCAACGCCTCGGTGGCGGCGGCGCGCCAAGGTGCCCAGGTGGCGTTGATTGCGCGCATCGGTGATGACGATTTTGGGCGCATGGGTTTGCGGCTGTGGCAAAGCGAAGGGATCGACTTTGCACACGTTGAACGTGCGCCTGGCGAGTCCAGCGGTGTGGCGCAAATTTGGGTCTACGCCGACGGCGACAACTCGGTGGCCGTGTGCCCGGGGGCAGGCTCGGGGCTTCAGCCCAGCCATGCCGATGCGGCGCGCGAGCGGCTGGAGCACTGCCGGGTTGTCATGGCCTCGTGTGAGGTGCCGCTGGCCGTGACCGAGCGCGCTTTTGTCATCGCTCGCCAAGCGGGTGCCACCACGGTCTTGAACCCCGCGCCCGCGCAGCCACTGCCCGATGCGCTCATCCAGCTCACGGATGTGCTGACCCCCAACGAAACAGAGGTCCGTCTCTTGGCGCAGTTGCCGGTCAATGCCCCGGTGGCCGATGCCGCTCAACGGCTACTTGCGCGCGGTGCAGCGGCGGTGGTGGTCACGTTGGGCGGGTCCGGCTGTACCCTGTACCGACCGCAACAAGCGCCTGTGCATTTGCCCGGCCAGACCATGGCGGTGGTGGACAGCATCGGGGCTGGCGACACCTTCACCGGCGCCTTGGCAGCCGCCTTGGCCCGTGGGGAATCCTTGCCCAGCGCCATGGTCTTCGCCAATGCGGCAGCGGCATTATCTGTGACCGGGGCCGGTGCCATTGGGGGCATGCCGACACTGGCGCAGACCCAGGCACTGGTGCTGACGGCCCCTGTTGAGCCTGTGCTGAGATGATCCACCACAGCCGACCGTTGTTGGGTATCGTGCTGTTCCTGGGGTCGGGCGCTTGTTTCGCTTTGCTGGACACCACGGCCAAACACGTGGTGGCCACCGTCCCCGTGTTGATGGCGCTGGCGGTGCGTTACGTGTTGCAGGCGATTTTTTCCAGCACCTTCTTGATGGCCGCCAAGCAACATGCGCCGCTGCGCACCAACCGGCTGGGCTTGCAGTTGTTGCGCAGCGTGCTGTTGTTGGGCAGCTCGGTCGCGGCACTCTTCAGCCTCAAGCACATTCCTTTGGCCGAGTTCACCGCCATCGTCATGCTCACGCCACTGATGGTGTCGGTGATTGCGGTGGTGGTGATGAAAGAAAAGCTCGACGGCGCCGGTTGGCTGCTGCTGGCATTGAGTTTTGCCGGCACCTTGTTGATCGTGCGGCCCGGTGGCGCTGCGTCGGGTTGGGGTGCGGTGTTTGCCCTGATTTGCGTATCACAGGCGGTGGCCTACCAGCTCTTGTCGGGTGTCCTGGGGCGAAGCGACAACCCCACGTCCACCCACTTGATCACGATGTGGAGCGCAGCGGTGCTGTTCACGCTGACCTTGCCTTGGAGTTGGTCTCCGATTGAGGATGCCGGGACTTGGGCTTGGTTGGCTTTTATGGGCCTCATTGGGGCCTTGGGCCATTGGCTACTGGCCCATGCGTTTCGCCACGCCCCCGCATCGACCTTGGCGCCTTTCAACTACGCCAACTTGCTTTGGGCCACGCTGCTGGGTTGGTCGGTCTTTGGGCAGTTTCCCGATGCCATCGCCGCGACGGGCATGGCGCTCATCGCGGCGTGTGGGTTGATCAACACGCGGCGACACATGCGCCGCGACCGTCCTGCATAGCCCAGAGGTTACTCAGATCGAGTCGATGAAGCTGCGCAGCTTGTCAGAGCGGCTGGGGTGTTTCAACTTGCGCACCGCTTTGCTCTCGATCTGACGGATGCGCTCGCGCGTGACGTCGAACTGTTTGCCCACCTCTTCCAGGGTGTGGTCGGTGGACATCTCGATGCCAAAACGCATGCGCAGCACCTTGGCTTCGCGCGGCGTGAGGCTGTCCAAGATTTCCTTGACCACGTCGCGCAGGCCGGCTTGCATGGCGGCTTCGATGGGGGCGGTGTTCGCTTGGTCTTCGATGAAGTCACCCAGGTGCGAATCGTCGTCGTCACCGATCGGCGTTTCCATGGAGATCGGCTCTTTGGCGATCTTCATGATCTTGCGGATCTTGTCTTCGGGCATTTCCATCTTCTCGGCCAAGATGGATGCGTCGGGCTCAAAGCCGTGCTCTTGCAAGTGCTGGCGGCTCAGGCGGTTCATCTTGTTGATGGTCTCGATCATGTGCACCGGAATGCGGATGGTGCGCGCCTGGTCGGCGATCGAGCGGGTGATGGCCTGACGAATCCACCAGGTGGCGTAGGTCGAGAACTTGTAGCCGCGGCGGTATTCGAACTTGTCCACCGCTTTCATCAAACCGATGTTGCCCTCTTGGATCAGGTCCAAGAACTGCAGGCCCCGGTTGGTGTACTTCTTGGCGATCGAGATCACCAAGCGCAGGTTGGCCTCGATCATTTCTTTCTTGGCGTGGCGCGACGAGGTCTCGCCTTGGTTCATGCGCTTGTTGATGTCCTTGAGGTGGGCCAGCGGGATCACCACGCTGCTTTGCAGGTTGATGAGGGCTTGTTGCAGCTCTTGGATGGGCGGGATGTTGCGCTGGATTACCACGCTCCAAGGCTTACCCGCGGCGGCTTGCTTTTCCACCCACTTCAAGTTGAGCAGGTTGTCGGCAAACTCTTTGACGAATTTGTCTTGGGGCATACCGCACTTGTCGACGATGATGCGGCGCAGCTCGCGCTCTTTTTTGCGCACATCTTCGACTTGGCCGCGCACGGTGGTGCAAAGCTTTTCAATGGCTTTGGCGGTGAAGCGGATCGACATCAGGATGTCGGTCAGTGTGTTTTGGGTCTTGATGTAGGCGGGTGTGCCGTAGCCGTCTTTGTCGTAGGACTTGTGCAGTTTCTCAAACGTGACGCGCATTTTGTCGAAGCGCTCGAGCGCTTCGCGCTTGAGTTCCTCGAGCTTGCGGGTCATGGCTTTGGAGCCGCCTTTGCCGTCGTCGTCGTCGGCTTCGTCGTAGCTGTCGAAGTCTTCTTCAGCCACGTAGTCGTCGGCGGCGTCTGCGTCGACAAAGCCGTCGACCACGGTAGAGATCACCACCTTGCCGGCCCGAATGTCTTCGGCCATGGCCAAGATCTCGGCGATGGTGGCGGGGCTTTCGCTGATGGCGGCCATCATGTCGTTCAAGCCGCCTTCGATGCGCTTGGCGATTTCAATCTCGCCTTCGCGCGTCAACAATTCAACTGTGCCCATTTCGCGCATGTACATGCGCACGGGGTCGGTGGTGCGGCCGAATTCGCTGTCCACGGTGGACAAAGCAGCTTCGGCTTCTTCTTCGGCTTCTTCTTCGGTCGCAGCGGTCGGACCGTTGTTGTTCAGCAGCAGGGTCTCGGCATCGGGCGTTTGTTCGTAAACGGCCACGCCCATGTCGTTGAGCAAGGACACCACGACTTCGAGCGTTTCGGCTTCGACCAGTTTGTCGGGCAGGTGGTCGTTGATTTCGCCGTGGGTCAGGTAGCCGCGGGTTTTGCCCAGCTTGATCAGGGTCTTCAAACGCTCGCGGCGGTTTTTGGCTTCTTCTTCGGACAAGACGGTTTCGTCCAAGCCGAATTCTTTCATCAAGGCGCGCTCTTTGGCCTTGCTGATCTTCATGCGCAGGGGTTTGACTTTTTCGGTCGGTTGGTCGCTGGAGACCTCGACTTCACCGCTCAATTCGTCGTCGATGTCGCTCAGGTCGATGTCGTCTATAGGCGTGTCTTTGCCGGCTTTGCCTTTGACCGGGGCCTTTTTCTTGGCTGCTGCTGCTTTGGCAGCAGGCGTTTTGACAGCGACTTTTGCAGGGGCCTTGGCAACGGGTTTGGCAACGGGCTTGGTGGGTGCCTTGGCGGCCACTTTCGCGGCAGCTTTGACGGGCGCCTTGGCACTCACGGCTGAGGCTTTGGTCTTTTTGTCATTGGCGACCGTTTTGGGCGTGGACTTGGCTGCAGGCGCAGGGTTTTTTTTGGCGGGCATGGGTGACCTCAATCTGGACAGACGTGAAATGGGCGTGTGTGGTCAATGTAGGGCCGCGATGAGGCGACCTGATTGGCCTGCAAGCTGGTGGGGCGAACATTTGGTGTGCAATCCTTGCGGTGCGTCATGAGGCGGTTGGCCTGCTGATGTGACGTGCCCGAGAACCGTGGGTTCTGTGCTCCCTGTGCGGGGTGGGCTGATGACCGGAGGTGTTGCTGTCGCGCTTGCTGAAAACCAATGTGGATTATACCAGCCGCAGCCGATCAGTTGGGACGGTATTGGGCCATGCGCTCGTTGAGGGCTTTGAGCCGGGCCATGGCCTGGGGGTCGTGGTCAGCTTGTTCGGCCAAGGCGGTGCTTTGTTTGCGCCACTCGTCCATGCGCAAACGGGCCATGACGTCTTGAAGTTCTGCCGTGTCGGTTTCGTCGTGGTTGGGGTCGTTGACGAATTCGGCTTGGGCCAAGGCGAAGGCCTCTTGGGCGTGGCCGCGCAGGCCTTCGCGCAGAGATGCCCATGACTGCGGTCCATATTCCAAGCGCTGAGCGTCGAGCCAGGCAAACAAGGCCCCGTGGGGCGCCCCGAGTTCGGTGAGCATGGCGTGGTCTTCGTGGCTGAGTTGGTCCCAAGCCGATGGGTTGACCAGCAACAGGCCCAGCGCCCGGTCGGCTCGACTGGCCACACCTCTGCGAGGACCACTCACGCGCACCGGTCGTGGTTCGGGGGCGCTGCGGCGCCCCCCACGTGGGTCGCGCGTGTCCGCCCGCGCGTTGGCGCGGCTCGCTGGCGCATTGCGATTGGTCGTGGCGCGCGGGTGCCACAGGTCGTGCAGGTCTTGCGCGTCCAGGTCGGCGAGTTTGGCCAATTCGCCCAGGAGTTGACGCTTGAGCGCGCCGTCGGGCAAGGCGCTCCACAGCGGGCGGGCCTGCGCGGCCATGCGGGCGCGACCTTCGGCGGTGCTCAGGTCGCAATCGGCGCTGGCCGCGTCCAGCAAAAAACGCGACAGCGGCTCGGCGTTTTTCACGCACTGGGCAAAGGCCTCGGTGCCGTTGGCGCGGATGAAGCTGTCGGGGTCGTGTTCGGCCGGCAGAAACAAAAACTTCACGCTGCGCGTGTCGTGGGCCAAGGGCAGGACGGCGTCGAGTGCCTTGCGTGCGGCGCGCCGACCCGCGGCGTCTCCATCAAAGCTGAAAACGATGGACTCGGTGAAGCGAAACAACTTGTTCACGTGATCGGGGGTGCACGCCGTGCCCAAGGTGGCCACCGCGTTGCCAAATCCCAGCTGCGCCAAGGCCACCACGTCCATGTAGCCCTCGGTGACCAAGGCGTAGCCTTTGACGCGGATGTCGGTGCGCGCTTCAAACAAGCCGTAGAGTTCACGGCCTTTGCTGAAGACTGGGGTTTCGGGCGAGTTGAGGTATTTGGGCTCGCCCTTGTCGAGCACACGTCCTCCAAAGCCGATGCACTCGCCTTTGACGTTGCGGATCGGAAACATGATGCGGTCACGAAAGCGGTCGTAGCGCCGGCGTTCGGACGCGGGCACGGTGCTGTCCTCTTCGTTGTCGTGCGCGATCACCAGGCCCGAGGTGACCAGCTGCTCGTCGCTGTAATCGGGGAAGGTGCTCGCCAGGGTGCGCCAGCCTTCGGGCGAAAAGCCCAGGCCAAAGGTTTTGGCGATTTTTCCCGACAGGCCACGGCCTTTGAGGTATTCAATGGCGCGGGGCGAGGCTTTGAGGTGTTGGGTGTAGGCGTGTGCGGCAGTTTCCAGCACATCGGACAGGGTGGCTTGTTGGCGGCGCAGCTGCGCGGCGCGTTCGCGGTCTTGCGGCGAGGCGTCGTCTTGGGGCACGTTCAGGCCCACCTGTTGGGCCAAGTCGGTCACGGCTTCGACAAAGCCCATACCCGCGTGCTCCATCAAGAAGCCGATCGCGTTGCCGTTCACGCCACAGCCAAAGCAGTGGTAGAACTGTTTGGTCGGGCTGACGCTGAACGATGGCGATTTTTCCCCGTGGAATGGACACAGGCCCATGAAATTCGCGCCGCCCTTTTTGAGCTGCACGTAGCGGCCTACCACGTCAACGATGTCGACGCGGTTGAGCAGCTCTTGGATGAAGTGTTGGGGGATGGACATGGCGGATCAGCACAATAGCTTAACCCGTCTGCCCACCCCCATGGACGAGGATTGCGTGTTTATCGGTAGCCCACGCGGTCGAGCATTTGCTGCACCTTGGTGAGGTTCTTGGAGACCACGCCCAAGGCGATGGTGTCGGCCTTAAACGTGTCCCCGCCCATGGTTTTGAGCGCGGGGTTGTCCACCTTCACGCCCTTGGCCGCTGGGAACTCGTTGTTGCCGTTGGCGAAGTAGTCCTGGGCAAATGGGCTGGCCAAAAACTCCATGAAGGCCACGGCGTGGGCGGTGTTTTTGACGTGCTGGGCAATGGCCGCGCCGGCGATGTTCACGTGTGTGCCGCTGCTGGCTTGGTTGGGGAAAACCACTTGCACCTTGGCCATGGTGGCGCGGTCTTCGGGCTTGTCCGACCTCATCAAACGCGCCACGTAATAGGTGTTGGTCAGCGCCACGCCGCACTCGCCCGAGGCCACGGCACGGACTTGGTCGGTGTCGCCGCCTTTGGGCGCGCGTGCCATGTTGCTCACCATGCCTTTGAGCCAAGCTTCGCCCTTGGCCTCGCCCAAGCGCTCCACGGTGGTGGCGAACAGCGACAGGTTGTAGGGGTGTGAGCCCGAGCGGGTGCACAAGAGGCCTTTGAGTTTGGGGTCGGCCAGTTGTTCGTAAGTGGCCACGTCAGCGGCTTTGACACGGGCGGGATCAAACACGACCACGCGGGCGCGGGTCGAAAAACCGGTCCAGGTCACGCCGTCTTTGGTGGGAGTGGCGCGCAGGTGGGCAGGGATGGCCGCGTCGAGCTTGGCCGATTTCATGGGTTTGAACAAACCTTGGGCATCGGCGCTGGCCATGCGAGTGGCGTCGACCAGCACAATCACATCGGCGGGGGAGGCGCTGCCCTCGGCCTTCAGACGCGCCACGATGCCGGCGTCGTCCGCGTCGACGCGGTTGATTTTGATGCCCGTGGTTTCGGTGAATTTGGCGTACATGGCCTCGTCCGATTGGTAGTGGCGCGCGGAATACAGGTTCAACACCTTGTCGTTGGACAGGGCAAGGGTGCTGGTGAGGCTGGAGGCCAAAACGATGGCGGTGAGGGCAAAGCGGCGCATGGTTGAAAATCCTTCGATTTCAAAGTGGTTGAACAAGTGTTGGTAGAAAGGTGAAAAACGAATGCAGCAGATCTTAACACAAACGCGAATTGTTCTCAATAAGTTTCGTGTGTGGGCTTTGATGTCGGTCGTCTTGACCTTGGCCGCTTGCACCAGCGCGCCCACCGTGCCCGAGGTGGTGCAGCCCACCGCACCGACCTTGCGCACGCCCACCTGGGGCTTGGCTTTGGGAGGCGGCGCGGCGCGTGGCTTTGCCCATGTGGGGGTGTTGCAGGTCTTGGAAGAAAACGGCTTGCGCCCGACGGTGGTGACGGGCACCTCGGCGGGCAGTTTGGTGGCCGCGATGTACGCCACCGGCATGAAGAGCGCGGAGCTCGAGCGCTTGGCGTTGGGCATGGAGGAGGCCACCTTGACCGATTGGTCGTTGCCGATTTTGGGGCGTGGTGTGTTGCGCGGCGATGCCTTGGAGCGCTACGTTCGCCAAGCGGTGGGTGGGAGAAGCTTGGAGAACATGGCTTTGCCCTTGGGCATTTTGGCCACCGACCTGCAATCCGGGCGCGGTGTGTTGTTTCGCCGGGGCGACGCGGCCATCGCGGTGCGGGCATCGAGTGCGGTGCCGGGGGTGTTCACGCCCGTGCCGATTGCTGGGCGTGAGTACGTGGACGGGGGCTTGGTGGCGCCCGTGCCGGTGAGCCAGGCGCGCGAGATGGGCGCGGAGGTGGTGCTGGCCGTGGACATTTCCAAAGGCCCGGAGCTTGGGCCGGTGAGTGGTGCACTTAGCGTGTTGCTGCAGACCTTTGACATCATGGGCCAAAGCATCAACCGCTACGAGTTGGCCAAAGCCACGGTGGTGATCCGCCCGGCGTTGGTGGGCGTGGGCAGCGCCGACTTCGGTGCCCGGGCGCAATCGATCGCCGCAGGCCGTGCGGCCATGCAAGCGGCTTTGCCTGCTTTGCGCCAAGCCCTGCAGCCGCGTTGAACGAAAAAAACCCCCGCGGTGAAGCGGGGGCTTTTGGCCTCAAGGCCTCACAAATTCAACGCTTTTTGGCGGTGGTTTTGGTGGCGCTGACAGCGTTGGCGGTCACGGTGTTGAAGTTGGCTTCGGCCATTTCGGTGGCTTGCTTGACAGCTTTCTGAACCGATTCCATGGCGTTGTTGGCGGCGGCAACCGAGCTCTTCATCATGGCCACAGCGGTTTCGGAACCAGCAGGGGCGTTCTTGGCTGCGTTGTCGACGACGGCCATGAATTTCTTCTGAGCGTCGGTGGCTTGGGCTTCAGCGGCCTTGCCGAACTCGGCACCAGCGCCAGAGGCGATGTCGTACAGGTGACGGCTGTAAGCGACGGCCTTTTCAGCCAAAGGCTGCATCAGGCTGGCTTGCAAGGCCATCAGTTCTTGCGCGTCTTTGACGCTCAAGAGGGCTTGGCTGTTGTTGGCGGACTCGTTCAAAGCGGTTTTGCCGGCTTGGACGTTCAACTCAACGATTTTTTCCACGCCTTCGAAGGCTTTCTGGGTCAAACCAAACAAGGTTTCCATGTTGGATTTCTGGGCGGCAACAATTTGTTCTGCGGTCAACATATTCATACTCCTAAACTTAAAAATGGTGGGGTTTAGTTGTAGAGCTGCTTTGGGAACCCGCGCTGTCTTGTTTCGCTGTTGTTCTTGGTTCATTGCTGCGCTGCAACATGATTCGAATTATAGGGACGATTCTCCCCTTGACAAGCGGTTTTTGGTGCAATGCAGCATATTAGAGTCCACGTTCTAAAACCCAGCGCCACACCTCCATGAACGCCTTGCCCGTGCTGCCAGCCTTCTACGCCGACCACTTCGTCTTGCCCTTGCCCGAGGGGCACCGCTTCCCCATGGCCAAGTACGCCCAACTGCGCGAACACTTGGCTCGGCACCTGCCTGCCGTGGGTTTGAGCGAGGCACTGGCGGCCAGCGACGGCGAGCTGGCTTTGGTGCACACGCCGGCCTACATCCAAGCCGTGGTGCAAGGGGGCTTGTCGGCCGCGGCCCAGCGCGAGATCGGTTTTCCCTGGAGCCTGGCCATGGTTGAGCGTTCGCGCCGCTCGGTGGGCGCGACGGTGCAGGCCTGTCGCCACGTGATGGCGCACGGCGGCTTGGCCGCCAACTTGGCCGGTGGCACGCACCACGCCTACGCCGACCGGGGCAGCGGTTTTTGTGTGTTCAACGACGTGGCCGTGGCCGCGCGCCTGATGCAGGCCGAGCACGGCCGCACGCACCGACACCAAGCACCTCTGCGCGTGGCGGTGGTGGATTTGGACGTGCACCAAGGCAACGGCACGGCCAGCATCTTTGCCCAAGACGCTTCGGTGTTCACCCTGTCGATTCATGGCGAACGCAATTTCCCTTTTCGCAAAGAGAGCAGCGACCTCGACGTGGAGCTGCCCGATGGCTGCGACGACGACACCTATTTGGCGGCCTTGGACCGCGCCTTGGACGAACTCGACCAGCGCTTTGAGCCGGGCTTGGTGATTTACTTGGCTGGAGCCGACCCGCACGAGGGCGACCGGCTGGGGCGCTTGTCCTTGACCTTTGACGGCTTGGAGGCGCGCGACCGGCGCGTCATGGATTGGGCTTGGCAGCGCCGCACGCCCTTGGCGTTTTGCATGGCCGGCGGCTACGGCGTGGACATTCAAAACACCGTGCAAGCGCAAATCAACACCTACTGGGTGGCCAGTGCGTATGCGCAGCGCTGGCACAATGCCCTGTGATGAGCGAACCAGAGAACCCAGCCATGAGCGACCCCCACCCGATTGAACACGCCGCCAGCGTGGACGCCGCGATCCTGAGCCGCATGTCGGCACGCGCCTTCCTGCCCGAAGCGGTCTCTCGCGCCAAGATCGAGCACATCTTGTCGGTGGCCAGTCGCGCACCATCGGGCACCAACACGCAGCCTTGGAAGGTGTACGTCTTGCAAGGCCAGAGCCGCGACCGCTTGGTCAATCAGGTCTGCGAGATCCACGATGCCATGCGCCAAGACCCCAGCTTGGCCGAGCGCTACAAAGAAGAGTACGACTACTACCCCGAACAATGGGTCAGCCCTTACATCGATCGGCGCCGCGAAAACGGCTGGAGTTTGTACGGCCTGTTGGGTATCGTCAAAGGCGACAGAGACCGCATGCACCAACAGCATCAGCGCAACTTCCGTTTCTTTGACGCGCCCGTGGGTCTGATGTTCACGCTCGACCGCGTGATGGGCCGCGGCTCCATGCTCGACTACGGCATGTTCATGCAAAACATCATGGTGGCTGCGCGTGCCCAAGGCTTACACACTTGCCCCCAAGCCGCTTGGAATGCGTTCTCCAGCGTCATCCTGCCGCACATCGGTGCGGGCGAGAAGGAGATGCTGGTGTGCGGCATGGCCTTGGGCTACGCCGACCCGGCCGCCGAGGTCAACCGTTTTCACACGCCGCGCGAAACCGTCGCGTCGTTCACCCACTGGCTCTAAAAGCCCACCCATTAGAAAGGTACCCCATGAACACCACCCCCAGCGGTTTGCAATACGAAGACACCACGGTGGGCGAGGGCGATATCGCCCAAGCGGGCAACTACGTGCAGGTGCACTACACCGGCTGGCTTTACAACAACGGTGAAGCCGGCGACAAATTCGACTCCAGCAAAGACCGTGGGCAGCCGTTTGAGTTTCCCCTGGGTGCCGGTCACGTCATCAAAGGTTGGGACGAGGGCGTCCAGGGCATGGCCGTGGGCGGTGTGCGTCGCTTGGTGATCCCGGCCGAGCTGGGGTATGGCGCGCGTGGCGCGGGCGGCGTGATCCCGCCCAACGCGACGCTTTTGTTCGAAGTCGAGCTGCTCGCGGCTTGATCGTGGCATGGGCTTGAACCTGGACTGGGTGGGGCCGCTGGCCCTGCTCTTGCAGCTGGCAGTCTTGTTGGGCTTGTGGTGGCTGTCGCGGCGCGACGCCGTCAACCCCATCGAGCCGCGCTTGGACCGTTTGGAGGCCGAGGTGCGCCGCGAGATCGCCGACAGCGCGCGCGCCGCCCGGCTGGAAAGCCAGCAGCATTTGGCCAGCTTCCAAGACGCTTTGCTGCGCCAATCGGCCGAGGCCACGCGCACCCAAAACGCGCAAATCGACGCCTTGGCGCAGCAACTCGTGCAGCTGCGCGGCAGCATGGGCGACACGCTCACGCGCCAATTGCAAGACATGAGCGAGGCCAATGCCCGCCGCCTGGCCGAGATCCGCACCACCTTGGACGCTCAGCTTCAACAGCTGCAGTCGAGCAACGCGGCCAAGCTCGACGAGATGCGCGCCACGGTGGACGAAAAACTGCAAAGTACGCTGCAAACCCGTTTGGGCGAGAGCTTCAAGCAAGTGGCCGATCGGCTCGAGCAGGTGCACAAAGGTTTGGGCGAGATGCAAACCTTGGCGCAGGGCGTGGGCGACCTCAAACACTTGCTGAGTAACGTCAAGACCCGTGGCATGTTCGGCGAAGCGCAGCTGGGCGCTTTGCTGGAGCAGGTCATGGCGCCCGACCAATACGCCACGCAAGTGGCCACGCGACCCGGCAGCCGCCACGTGGTGGACTTCGCCATTCGCTTGCCCGGCCGTGGCGACGACGGCGAGCCATGTTGGTTGCCGATCGATGCCAAATTCCCCAACGAAGATTACGAACGCCTGCTCGACGCGCAGCAGCGCGCGGACGCCGAAGGCGTGGAATTGGCCGCGCGCGGGCTGGAGCAGCGCATCAAACTCGAGGCCAAATCCTTGGCCGACAAATACGTGGAGCCGCCGCACACCACCGACTTCGCCATCTTGTTTTTACCGACCGAAGGCCTGTACGCCGAGGTCTTGCGCCGCCCCGGCTTGATGGAGGTCTTGCAACGCGAGTACCGCGTGACCTTGGCCGGCCCCACCACGCTCATGGCCATGCTCAATTCTTTGCAAATGGGTTTCAGAACCCTGGCCTTGGAGAAGCGCAGCAGCGAGGTTTGGCAGGTCTTGGGCGCGGTCAAAACCGAATTTGGCAAGTTCGGCGACGTGCTGTCCAAGGTCAAAACCCAAACCCAGACCGTGCTCAACAGTTTGGAGAGCGCCGAGGTGCGCAGCCGCGCCCTGGGCCGGGCGCTGCGTTCGGTCGAGGCTTTACCCACCGATCAAGCGCAAGCCCTATTGCCCACCGATACGCATGAGGATTTGCACCCTGAGCGTTGAACAAATTGGCGCAAAGTGCCTCCTATAATTTCGCCAGCTTGAAAGGGACAGCCGTGTTATTACTCGTCGTTCTATTGCCCCTGTTGCTGGGCACCGTGCTCACCGCCATCAGTGGTGCCCAACGCCGGGCCTTGACCGCAGGCGTGGCTGGCGCCATCACGGCCACCAGTTTGGGCATTTTGGTGTCTTATGCCCCCGTGGTGTTTGGCGGCGCACCCGTCATGGAGCACTGGACATGGATCCCGTCCTTGGGCCTGGACATCACCTTCCGTTTGGACGGTCTGTCGCTCATGTTCGCCGGCCTGATTTTGTTCATCGGCCTGTGCATCGTCTTGTACGCCGCCTATTACTTGGCCCCGGAAGACTCCGCGCCCAAGTTCTTCAGCCTGATGATGCTGTTCATGGCAGCCATGCTGGGCGTGGTGCTGTCGGACAACCTCTTGGTGCTGGTGGTGTTCTGGGAGCTGACCAGCATTTCTTCCTTTTTGTTGGTGGGCTATTGGGGCCACCGGCCCGACGCCCGCGCCGGCGCGCGTCAAGCCTTGGCCGTGACGGGCGGTGGCGGCTTGGCCATGCTCGGGGGCTTTGTGCTGCTGGGTCAAATCGGTGGCAGCTATGAGATCAGCGTGCTGGCCACCAAAGCGGTCGAGATTCAAGCGCACCCCATGTTCTTGCCGGCCTTGTTGCTGATTTTGGTGGGTGCCTTCACCAAGAGCGCGCAGTTCCCGTTTCACTTCTGGTTGCCCGACGCCATGGCCGCGCCCACGCCGGTCTCGGCTTACCTGCACTCGGCCACCATGGTCAAGGCCGGTGTGTTCTTGCTCATGCGCCTGTACCCCATCTTGGCGGGTTCGGGCTGGTTTGAGGCCTTGGTCAGTGGGGCGGGCCTGATTACCTTGTTGTTCGCGGCCTTCATCGCCATTTTCAAACACGACCTCAAAGGTTTGTTGGCCTATTCCACCGTCAGCCATTTGGGCCTGATCACCTTCTTGGTGGGCTTGGGCTCGCCGCTGGCCGCCGTGGCCGCGGTCTTCCACGTGCTCAACCACGCGACCTTCAAGGCCTCGCTGTTCATGATCGCCGGCATTGTGGACCACGAAACCCACTCGCGCGACATGCGCCAGCTCGGCGGTTTGTGGTCCTTCATGCCCTTTACTGCCACGCTGACCATGGTGGCCGCGGCGTCTATGGCCGGTGTGCCGCTGACCAACGGTTTTTTGTCCAAGGAAATGTTCTTTACCGAAGCGGTGGTCGGCACCTCGGGCGTTTGGGCGTGGGCGGTGCCCGCCTTGGTGACGCTGGCGGGTGTGTTCAGCGTGGCCTATTCGCTGCGCATGGTGCACGACACGTACTTCAATGGTGAGTTGGGCGATGTGGAAAACAAGCACCCGCACGAGCCCCCGCTGGGCATGAAGCTGCCCACCATCGGTTTGGTGATCATGTGCGTCGTGGTGGGCCTGTTCCCCGCCGCCACCTTTGGTCCGCTGGTGCACGTGGCGGCCACTGCCCTGACCGGTCAGCCCTTGCCCGAGTACCACTTGTCCTTGTGGCACGGCTTCAACCTGCCCTTGCTCATGAGCGCCATCGCTTTGGGCGCGGGTATCTTGCTGTACCGCAGCTTGGCCCAAAACAAACGCTTGCACGGCATCAGCTCGGAGGCTTGGTTTGGCCGTGGCACGGGCCGTCAGGTCTTCGAGTCGACCATCGACGGCGTGTTTGCCCAGGCGGGTCGTTTGACGCGCGCCTTGGAAAACAGCTCGCTGCAACGCTACTTGGCTTTGATGGTCGGTGCCGCCGTGGTGGTGGCCGCAGGCCCCTTGTTGGGCAGTGGTATCGGCACCGGTGAGCGCGCCTTGATGCCCGCCAATTTCTTGGCTGTGGTGGTCTGGGTGCTTTTGCTGGGCACGTGTGCGGCCTTGGTCATGGGACACCACCAGCGTTTTCGCACCGTGATTTTGGTGGGCTTGGTGGGCTTGGTGGTCGCGTTGACCTTCGTGTCGCTGTCCGCCCCCGACTTGGCGCTCACCCAGTTGTCTGTGGAGATTGTCTCCACGGTGCTGCTGCTCATGGGTTTGGCGCTGCTGCCCCAAACCACACCCCGCGAATCGTCCAACACCCGCAAAACCCGCGATGCCGTCTTGGCCCTCGGCGCTGGCGCGGGCATCGCTTGGTTGGCTTGGGTGTTCATGACCCGTGGCCACGACAGCATCTCTTGGTATTTCTTGGAGCAGTCGCTGCCCAAGGGCGGTGGCTCCAACGTGGTCAACGTGATCCTGGTGGACTTCCGGGGCTACGACACCTGGGGTGAAATCACCGTGCTGGCCATTGCCGCCTTGGGCGTGCTGGCGTTGATGGACGGTTTCAAGACCCGACGCGGCACAGCCGACGGTGCAGGCTTGACTTGGACCTTTGCCCAGCAGCCGGTGCTCTTGCGCGTGGGGGCTTCGGTGGTCTTGCCACTGGCGCTGGTGTTCTCGATCTACATCTTCATGCGCGGCCACAACCTACCAGGTGGGGGCTTCATCGCTGGCCTGATCACAGCCGTGGCCTTGGTCTTGCAGTTCATGTCCTTGGGACAGGCGCGGGCCGAAATGCTGATGAAAGCGCACGCGGGTGGACGTTTTGTGCGCTGGATCGGTGCGGGTTTGGGCATTGCCGGCTTGACGGGCATCGGCGCCTTCGTCTTGGGCCGACCCTTCTTGACCAGCGCCTTTGGGCACCCGGTCGTGGGCGTCTTGGGTGAGTTGCCTTTGGCCACCGCCGCGCTCTTCGATTTGGGTGTGTACCTGACCGTGGTGGGCTCCACCTTGCTCACGCTCAGTGTCTTGGGTTCGGCCACCAAAGAGGGCGCTGCCGCGCCCCGCAACTCACAAGGGGGTGCAGCATGATCAGCATGGAAGCGCTGTTGGCCAGTGGTTTGGGTGTGGTGACCGCAGCAGGGGTGTACCTGCTTTTGCGCGGCCGTACCTATCCCGTGGTCTTGGGATTGACCTTGATCGGCTACGCCGTCAACGTGTTCATTTTTGTCATGGGTCGCTTGTGGAGCAACGCCAACCCTATTTTGGTGGGCGAGGGCATGGTGGCCGATCCGTTGCCACAGGCCTTGGTGCTGACCGCCATCGTGATCGGTTTCGCGACCACAGGCTTTGTCATTGAATTGGCGCTGCGCAGCCGCCACGAAAGCGGCACCGACCACGTCGATGGTCACGCCCCCGTGGCGCCCAAGGAGGGCGTGTGATGAACGCTTGGATGGAACTTTGGTGGCAACACGCCCCCGTGTTGTCGGTGGTGCTGCCTTCGATGACCGCGGTGGTGGTTTTGCTCTTGGGCGACCAAGGCGGCATGGCGGCACAAGGGGGCTCGCACCAATTGGGTCGTTTGCGTTGGCACCGTTGGGTGGGCATGGCCTCGGTGTTGTTGGGGCTGCTCATGGCCGTGGCCATGGTGTGGCGCGCCAGCTCGGGCGAGATCATGGTTTACCGCTTGGGTGAATGGCCTGCGCCCTTCGGCATCGTGTTGGTGATGGACCATTTGTCGGCCTTGATGGTGCTGCTGACCTACTTGGTGGCCGTGCCAGTGATGTGGTACGCCACGGGCGGCTGGGACGCGCGCGGACGCTACTTTCACGCGATCTTTCAGTTCCAACTCATGGGCTTGTGCGGTGCGTTCTTGACAGGCGACATGTTCAACCTGTTCGTGTTCTTCGAGGTCTTGCTCATCGCGTCTTATGTCTTGCTGTTGCACGGCCAAGGCAAAGAGCGCTTTCGCATGGGCGTGCACTACGTGGTGCTCAACCTCACCGCCTCGGCCCTGTTCCTCATTGGCCTGGCCATGTTGTATTCGGTGACCGGTACGCTGAACATGGCCGACATGGCGGGTCGTGTGGCACAACTCACCGGCGACTCGGCGGTCTTGGCCAAGGCGGCGGCCTTGGTCCTCTTGGTGGTGTTTGGCTTGAAGGCGGCCTTGGTGCCCCTGTATTTCTGGCTGCCCGGCACCTACGCTGCGGCCAGCGCACCGGTGGCGGCCTTGTTTGCCATCATGACCAAGGTCGGTGTCTACAGCATCATCCGCACGCACTGGGTGATCTTCGGCGCCGATGCGGGCGAGGCCTCTTTGGCCGCGGTCGATTGGCTCTTGCCTTTGGCCTTGACCACCAGTGTCTTGGGCGTGCTCGGCGCATTGGCGGCTCACAGCATGAGCCGTTTGGTGGCCTACCTGACGGTGTCCTCGGTGGGCACCATCATGGCCGGTGTGGGCCTGTTCACGCCCGACACCCTGTCGGCCGCGCTGTACTACACGCTGCACAGCACCTTGGTGGTGGCGGGCTTGTTCTTGCTGGTCGAGGTCATGGCCGCACAACGCGGCGATGCGGGTGACCACTTGCGCCCAGCGGTGGCCGTGCGCGAGCCGGTGTTGCTGGGTTTGATGGTTTTGTTTGGTGCGGCCTCAGCGGCCGGCTTGCCGCCTTTGCCGGGCTTCTTGGGCAAGCTCATGATCCTGCAAAGCAGCCACGGTTTGGCGGCCCAAGCTGCGGTGTGGACGGTGGTGCTCTTGGTGGGCTTTTTGAGCATGGTGGGCTTGGCCCGCGCGGGTGTGATCCTGTTCTGGCACGTGCAACCCGCGTCGGCGGCCAACGCCGCCTCGGGCACCAGCACCAAGCTGCTCTTGGCCGTCTGGGCTTTCATGGGCATGACGGTGGCATTGGCGGTGGTGGCCTCACCCGTGAAGTCTTACACCGATGCGGCCGCTGCTCAGCTGGCCGATCGCGCCGCCTACCAGCGCGCCGTGCTCGGCGACTTGGGCAACAGCACCCGCCCCTACACCGGAGAGCGTTGACATGAGTACTTCGAACACCCCTGTGCGCACCGTCGGTTGGTTTGACCACCCGGTGCTGTCTTTGTTGCTTGGCGTGAGTTGGCTGGCTTTGTCGCACAGCCTAGCGCTGGTGCACATCCTGTCGGCGGTCTTGATTGGCTTGATCATCCCCAAGCTGGTGGGGCCTTTATTGCCCGCGGCCGACCGTTTGCATTGGCCCAGCGCCATCCGTTTGGTGGGCGTGGTGTTGTGGGACATCGTGGTCTCCAACATCACCGTGGCCCGATTGGTTTTGGGCCCCATGGACAAACCCACGCCGCTGTGGATCCCGGTGCCTATGTCCACGCGCCACCCCCGCGTCAACGCTTTGTTTGCCAGCATCATCACCACCACCCCCGGGACGGTGTCGTGCGTGGTCGATGAGCAGCAAGGCGTGATTTGGGTCCACGCGCTCAATGGCGACGATCCCGTCGCCATGGCGCAAGACATGAAACAACGCTACGAGGCGCCCTTGCTCCAAGCCTTGGGGGTCAGCGCCACAGCCGATCAGGAGGTCAGAGCATGAACACCCCCGTTTTGATGTGGGCCTTGGACATCGCCACCGTGGCGGTGGCCCTGGCCATGGCCCTGTGTGCTTATCGTTTGTGGGTCGGACCAGAAACGACCGATCGCATTTTGGCGCTCGACACGCTCTACATGAACGTGGTGGCCTTGGTGGTCTTGCTCGGTTTGCGCTGGAACACCGCCATGCTGTTTGAAGCGGCGTTGTTGGTGGCCATGCTGGGCTTTGTCGGCACGGTGGGCCTGGCCCGCTACCTCACCCGCGGCGACGTGGTGGAATGATGGAGACGATGATGAACATGCCTGTTTGGATCGAATGGACCGCGGCCGCGCTCGTCTTGATCGCCGCTTTCTTCCTGCTGGTCGGTGCCATCGGCTTGGTGCGCCTGCCCGACTTTTACATGCGCTTGCACGCGCCCACCAAAGCCTCCACGCTGGGTGTGGGTGGTGTGTTGCTGGCGTCCCTGTTGTTGGCTGTGCCCCAAGGTCGACCCGGCATCGCTGAGTTGCTCATCACCTTGTTCGTGTTCGTGACCGCGCCGGTCTCGGCCAACCTGATGGCGCAGGCCGCCTTGCACCTGAAGACCCGCAGCCAAGCACCGTTGCCTCCGGCCGTGGACCCCCACGCCAAAGGCTGAGTGTTCGCTCAGCGTGGGCTGAGCTGGTAGAAGCGCCGGATGTGCTCCCACGCGTCTTGGGGCTCGTCCACATAGCGGATGAGGTCCAAGTCTTCGGGCGAAATCATCCCCTCTTCGGCCAAAACCTCTAGGTTGAAGAGTCGCTTCCAGTGGGCGCTGCCGAACAGCAAGATCGGCACGGGTTGCGCCTTTTTGCACTGCACCAGCGTGATGACTTCGAACAACTCATCGAGCGTGCCAAAGCCGCCAGGAAAGGCCACCAGCGCCTTGGCGCGCATCATGAAATGCATCTTGCGCAGCGCGAAGTAGTGGAACTTGAAGTTCAACTCGGCTGAGACATATGGGTTGGCCGATTGCTCGTGCGGCAAGGCGATGTTCAGTCCCACGCTGAGCGCGCCTTCGTCGTGGGCGCCGCGGTTGGCCGCTTCCATGATGCCGGGGCCACCCCCGGTGCAAATGAACAAGCGCTCGCTGGCCGGGCACTGCTGGCTGTGTTGCGCCACCAAACGGGCAAAGGCCCGGGCTTGGGTGTAGTGGTGAGCGTTGCGCAGCAAGGCCTGCGCCGCCGCGATGGCGCTGGCCTCACCCCGGGCTTGTGCCTCGGCCAAGGCCGCCTGTGCGGTGGGTTCGTCGCGCACCCGCGCGCTGCCGAACACCACCACCGTGCTGTTCACCCCCAAGGCCTGCTGAGCCAAGTCGGGCTTGAGCATTTCCAATTGAAAACGGATACCGCGCGTTTCGCGGCGCAGCAAGAATTCGGGGTCGGCAAACGCCAGTCGGTAGGCGTCGGCGTCCAAGGGTTCGCCGCTGTTGGCGTGGTTTTGCAAATCGGCCCAAGCGTCGGCCAAGCGGCTGGTGGTGAGGTAGGGGTTGGCTTGCAAGAGGGCTCCGGTCAAAAAAACAAAAGGCTCCCGCAGGAGCCTTTTGTGCTGGTTGCGAGAAGCTTGAGCTTACACGCGCTTGCGGTATTCGCCGGTGCGGGTGTCGATTTCGATCTTGTCTTCTTGGGCCACGAACAAAGGCACAGCGACTTCAAAGCCGGTGGCGATTTTGGCGGGCTTGAGCACTTTGCCCGAGGTGTCGCCTTTGACGGCGGGCTCGGTCCAGGTGATTTCGCGCACCACGGTGGTGGGCAATTCAACCGAGATGGCTTTGCCGTCGTAGAACACCACTTCAACGGTCATGCCGTCTTCGAGGTAGTTCAGGGCGTCGCCCATGTTTTCGGCTTCGACTTCGTACTGGTTGAACTCGCTGTCCATGCACACGTACATGGGGTCGGCGAAGTACGAGTAGGTGCACTCTTTTTTGTCCAAGATGACTTGGTCCATCTTGTCATCGGCTTTGAAGACCACTTCGGTACCGAAGTTGGCGATCAGGCTTTTGAGCTTCAGGCGCACGGTGGACGAGCCACGGCCGCCGCGTTGGTATTCGGTGCGCAGCACCACCATGGGGTCTTTGCCGTGCATGATGACGTTGCCGGCGCGAATTTCTTGAGCGGTTTTCATAGGGTTGGAAACTGAAATGAAAAAGTGGGAGCCCGTGGGCACAGCCCTCTATTCTAACCGCTGGCGTTTTTCAGACTTTGGCGGTCTTGCCGTGGGCCATGGCGCCCAACACCACCCCCAACAAAGCCCACCAAACATCGGTGTTGCCCGTACCCAGTGATGCCAAGGCAGGGCCCGGGCAGACGCCGCTCATGCCCCAGCCCACCCCAAACAGGGCCGCACCCACGAGCGTTTGTCGGTTCCACTGCGCGGGTTGGGTCAAGAACTGACCGCCCAGCAAGGGTTTTTCAAACCAGCGCGGGAAGCCCTTGTAGGCCAACACGGTCACGCCGGCCGCACCGCCCATGACCAACATCAGCCCCCAGTCTTGGAAGCGCAAAAACCCGATCACGACCTCGGGTTGCACCATGGTTGCCAGCGACAGGCCAAAACCAAACAAGGCACCGGCCAACAGGGTCACCAGCGCCTTGGCGCCGTTCATTTGGTGGGGCTTCATGACAGGGCCCCTAAGAGGTTGGCGGTCAAAAAGGCGGTGGCCATGAAGGTCAGGACCGCGCCGAGGGAAGGCAGCTGCAAAGCGCCCAGGCCACAGATGCCGTGGCCCGAGGTGCAGCCGTTGCCCAGCCGCGCTCCGTAGCCCACCAAAAAGCCGCCCAAGAGCAGCTGCCACACCGGCACGCTGGTCGTTTGTGCTTGACCGTCGTTGAGCGCAAAACGCCAGACCAAGGCCCCCAACACCAC
>CAMDCY010000003.1 GCA_945890705.1 Hydrogenophaga intermedia
CACAACGGCGAACTCTTGGCCACCGGGGAGCAGCTGCTCACCCATGTCGACATGGCCCGAGGCTGCTCGAGCCCGATGCTGCCTGAGGTGAGCCGACGGGTGCGCGCCATCTTGGCCGCGCATGCGGGCTTGCCCAAACCCGCCAAGGCCGGTGCCGCCATCGGCATTCGCCGAGCAACCTGACAGGACCCGACCATGCATTTCGCACTCACCCACGAACAAAACATGCTGGTCGATACCGTGCGCGCTTTTGTTGAAAACGAGCTTTACCCCCACGAAGACGCCGTGGATCGGCTCGACGAGATCTCGCCTGAGCTGGCCCGCGAGATCCAGGCCAAGGCTTTGGAGATCGGTCTGTACGCGGCGAACATGCCCGAAGCGCTGGGCGGCGGTGGACTGGACAACTTCGGCGTGACCCTGATGGAGCGCGAGCTGGGCCGCGCCTCATACGGTTTGCAGATGTTGGTGGCCCGGCCCAGCAACATCTTGCGTGCCTGCACCGGATCGCAGGTGGAGGAGTACCTCTTGCCCACCATCCGCGGCGAGCGCCACGACTGTTTGGCGATGACCGAGCCCAACGCGGGCTCGGACGTGCGCGGCATGCAAACCCGCGCTGTGCGCGACGGCGGGGACTACGTGATCAACGGCAGCAAACACTTCATCAGCCATGCCGACGTGGCCGACTACGTGGTGCTGTTCGCCGCCACCGATGTGGAGCAGACCAAGGCCGGCCCCAAGAAAAAAATCACCGGATTTTTGGTCGATATGGACCAGCCCGGCGTGACGCGGCGCCGCGGTCCCTCGTGCGTGTCGCACCGGGGCTACCACCAGTGCGAGCTCTTCTTCGACAACTGCCGTGTGCCGGTGGCCCACCGTTTGGGCGAAGAGGGCCAAGGCTTTGACTTGATGGGCGAGTGGCTCGGCGCCACCCGCTTGACGGTGGCGGCGACCAGCGTGGGCCGCGGGCGGCGCGTGTTGGAAATGGCCGCCCAATGGGCGGCCACTCGCCAGCAGTTTGGCCAAGCCATCGGTCGTTTTCAGGGCACGGGCTTCAAGCTCGCCGACATGGCCACCGAGCTGGAGGCCGCGGAATTGCTGACCTTGCAAGCGGCTTGGAAGTGCGACCAGAAGCGCATGACCGACAGCGATGCGGCCATGGCCAAGCTCTTCGCCACCGAGGCTTTGGGCCGCATCACCGACCAGGCCTTGCAGATTTTTGGGGGCATGGGCTTGATGTCCTCCTTGCCGATCGAGCGCTTTTGGCGCGACGCCCGCGTCGAACGCATCTGGGACGGCACCAGTGAAATCCAGCGTCACATCATCTCGCGCGCCATGCTGCGCGAGCTGGGTGCTTAAGCCTTCAGCACAATTCAGGAGCCCCACGTTTTGAATGCCTGTATCCACACCCAAGTGCGCGACGGCGTGCTGACCATCCGACTCGATCGGCCCAAGGCGAATGCCATCGATGTGGCCACCAGCCAAGCGCTGTTCGCCGCGTTCGAGCGATTGCAAAACGACCCGGCACTGCGCGTGGGCATCATCACCGGCACGGGGCGTTTTTTCAGCGCGGGTTGGGACCTGCACGCCGCGACCGAAGGCGAGGCCATCAACGCCGATCACGGCCCCGGCGGTTTTGCGGGCTTGACGGAGTTTTTTGGCTTGTCCAAGCCGGTGATCGCCGCGGTCAATGGATTGGCCATCGGCGGGGGCTTTGAGTTGGCGCTGGCGGCCGACCTGATCGTGGCCAGTGAACAGGCCGAGTTTGCTTTGCCCGAGGTCTTGTTGGGCATGATCCCGGATGCGGGCGGCGTGCTGCGTTTGCCGCGCCGCTTGCCGCGGGTGGTGGCCAACGACCTGTTGATGACGGGTCGGCGCATGGGCGCCGAAGAGGCGTCGCGTTGGGGTTTGGTCAACCAAGTGGTGCCGGCCGAGGGCTTGCTCGAGGCCGCCCACGCCTGCGCCTTGCGCGTTGCCCAAGGCGCGCCCTTGGCCTTGGCGGCGATCAAGGAGGTTTTGCGCGAGACCGAAACCCAAGACCTCACCAGCGCTTACCAAACCCTGCGCAGCCCAAGTCTCAAGGCCTATCTGGCCATGCTGCGTTCAGGGGATGCGACTGAGGGGCCGCTTGCCTTTTCGCAAAAACGCCCCCCGGTCTGGAAGGGGCGTTGAGCCGACCCTTGGGCCCGATCGTTTCAGGGCTTGGGAAAACGCGCGCGGCGCTCGAGGTCGTCGAGGTCGATGTGGTTGCGCATGTACTGCTGGCTCGCGTCCACCCACGGTTGGTGGTCCCACGAGGTCAGGCGCCCTTTGGTGAGCGCGCTGTACACGAGCCGACGCCGGCGCTGGCTGTTGAGCACCGCCTGGTGCAACTCGGGCAGGTTCCAGCGTTGCAGCGTCTCGCTCAAAAAGGCTTGGACGGTGGCGGCGTGGGCGGGGTCCTCGGCCAGGTTGTGGCGCTCCTGCGGGTCTTGTGGCAGGTGGTAGAGCATGCACACGTCGTCTTGCGAGTAGATGAATTTCCAAGGGCCGCGGCGGATCATCACCAAAGGCGTTTTGCTGCCCTCGGCCATGTATTCGCCAAACGCCTCGTCCAAACCCGCTTGGCCCTGGAGTTGCGGCACCAGTGAGCGGCCGTCCATGGGCAGGCGCGCGTCGATCTGGGCACCGGCCATGTCCACGAAAGTGGGCAACAAGTCCAGGGTCGAGACGTGCTGGCTCACACGGGCGCTGGCGTAACGGGCGGGGGCGTGCACGATCAAGGGCACGCGGGCCGCCATTTCAAACCAGTGCATCTTGTACCAGAGGCCCCGATCGCCCAGCATGTCGCCGTGGTCGCCCGAGAACACGATGATGGTGTCGTCAGCCAGTTCGCATTCCCGCAGGGTTTTGAGCAGCTCGCCGATCTTGGCGTCCACATAACTGCAAGAACCGAAATAGGCGCGCCGCGCGCGGCGAATGGCCTCGTCGCTCAAGGGCTTGTCCCACAGGTCTATCACCTTGAGCAGGCGCTTCGAATGCGCGTCTTGCTCGGCTTGCGCCAAGGTGTGCTGCGGCATGGGGATGTCTTCGTCCCGGTACAGGTCGTAAAACTCGGCGGGGATGGTGTAGGGGTCGTGCGGGTGCGTCATCGAGACCGTCAAGCAAAACGGCTCATCGGGGTGGTTACGCACGTGGTCGTACAGGTACTGGCGCGCCCGGAAGATGGTTTCTTCGTCGTGGTCGAGTTGGTTGGTGCGAACGCTCGGGCCGGCTTGCAAGACCGAGGACATGTTGTGGTACCAGCTCGGGCGTACCTCGAGCTCGTCCCAGTTGACCGCCCAGCCGTAGTCTGCAGGGTAAATGTCGCTGGTCATGCGCTCTTCGTAGCCGTGCAGCTGATCGGGCCCGCAGAAATGCATCTTCCCTGACAGCGCCGTGCGGTAACCCAGGTTGCGCAAGTAGTGGGCGTAGGTGGGCACATCGGCGGCAAAGTCGGCCGCGTTGTCGTAACCCTCGATGCGCGAAGGCAACTGCCCGCTGACCAAGCTGAAGCGCGAGGGGGCACACAAAGGGCTGGGGCAATACGCCGACTCAAACACCACACCTTCTTGCGCCAAGCGACTCAAATGCGGCATGTGCACCACCGATGTGGGGTCGTACATCGGCAAGATGGGCGCAGCCATTTGGTCCGCCATGATGAACAAGATGTGGGGGCGTTTGGCGGTCATGGGCAGAGCCGGTGTGGGGTTCAGTGCGAGGTGCTGGGCTCTTGCAGCACCGCGGGATCAAAGGCTTTGCGGGAGAAGACCTCGCGCAGCATCGGCTCGAAGTAACTCAAAGGCTTGGTCGGGTACGTGGGGTCGAACGCGGCTTGGTCGTAACGCTCGCAAAAACGCACGCAGCTCTCAAACCACGGGTGGTCTTTGTGCTGGAGGTAGCCGTTGGGATCCATGTCGTAGTGGTGGGCGTAGTAACGCATCTGGAACAGGCCGTGCATTTCGATCACCCAGGTCACTTCGGCGCGCACATAGGGCCGCAAAATGGCCGCCGCCATTTGGCTGTGGTTTTCGGGGCAGAGCTCGTCACCGATGTCGTGCACCAGCGCGGCCACGATGGTGTCGATGTCGCAGCCGTCGGCTTCAGCGCGGGTGGCGCTCTGCAGCGAGTGCTCCAGTCGGCTGACTTGGTAGCCTTGCAGCGACTGACCCAGGGCATTCAAGCCCTGCATCAAGCGATCGGGCAGCGATTGGATGTACTGGTGCTCGAGTTCACGCAGGTAGGCGTACTCTTCGCGCGTGCCGTCTTTCATTTGGGTGAAGGTCACGCCGGTCTGGGTAGTGGGTGTGTGGTTCATGGTGGTTTTTTCTGGGGTGCGGGATGGACTTGGCGGTCAATTGAAGCGTTTACTCAGAACGCGGTAGAGGCTGCGCGGGCCATCGCGGTCGATGTAGCAGCCTTGCAGTTGGCGGAAGCCCTCCCTAGGGTCAAAGCTGGTGCGGCCGTGCAGAACGCGGTTATTGTCGAACATCATCAATTCGCCTGGCTGCAGCTTGAAGCGCAGTTCGTAGGTGGGGTCGTTGAACAGCTGTCCGAGGCGCTTGCGTGCGCGGTGGTAGGCACGCGTGTCGGCGTCGGACATGATGGGCAGATCGTCCAGTCGGGGGCTGTAATGCACGCCAGCCATCTGGCCGCTGCCATCGAGTTCGATCATGGGGCAGACCTGAACCAGGTGTGTGTCGGCATCTTGGAATTCAAAGCGCACAGGCACCCGCGTCAACAGCTCAAAACCGGCGGGGTCCTCTTGGCGCAGCTGACCCGCCGCCGCCAAGCTGTCGGCCAAGGTGGACAGCCCACCCGAGGTTTCGTTTTGCAGGCATTGCAAGAGTTGGATGCCCGGCACCGGTGTGCGGTAGGGGTTGTCGGTGTGTGGGCCGATTGCCACGGGGCGGTAGGCCAAGTCGTTGCTGTCGGGTCGTGAGTAGACCTCGAAATAGGTCCCAAAGTTGGTGGTTCGAACGTGCCCAAAGCGCCGGGCGACGTCCAAAATGCCGTCGTTTCGGATGGGGGTGTCGTGGACCAACACAAAGCCCAACTCAATGAAATCGGTCACGGCCGACAACAGCAGGCGGTCGTCGCTCATCAACTCGGGCCAAAGGTAAGGGCGGTGGGCCACGTCGCTGCGCCAAGCTCGGGTGGCGGGGGTGCCTTCGTCGAAGCGGGTGCTGGCCAGCAGGTCGACGGGGTCGTAGGGGCCGGCAAAACCGTCGCTAAAACCCAATTGCAAGCAAGGCTGGCCGTCGGCGCTGTTGCGCCATTCGGCTTGGGTCAAGACGAGGTCGGTGTCGAACGCGTGGGGGTTGACCAAGCGCTGACCGGTCACGGTGTCGCGCTGCAGGGGGTCTTTGCTGCGTTCGCGCAGCCACAAGGCCGGCAGTTCGGTGGCTTCATTGGCGTGGTGCCAAAGGACGCGCGGCGGGGTGCCTGCAGCGATGCTCAAATGCTCCATGGTGCTCAGTCTCCGTCATTGATGGTGATGAATCTCAGCATAGCGATGCCGCCCGCAGCGCACAAGCTGGGACCTTCCCCAAGGGTTGCGAATCACCGTTGGCGCGTTTGAAACTCGGGGTGGACAAAGTAGGGCGCGGCGGAAGGCGCCAAGGGCGCGCGGCCGCGGATGGCGTCAGCGAGTTTTTCGGCCATCATGATGGTGGGTACGTTCAGGTTGCCACTGACCACCGAGGGCATGATGGAGGCGTCGACCACGCGCAGGTTATGCACGCCGTGCACACGCCCCGCGCCGTCGACCACCGCCATGTCGTCGTTGCCCATGCGGCAACTGCAGGAGGGGTGGTAGGCGGTCTCGGCCTGTGCGCGGATGTGGGCGTCGATCTCGGCGTCGGTTTGCACGGCTGGGCCGGGCGAGAGTTCTTCGCCGCGGAAGCGGTCAAACGCCGGTTGTGCAAACACCTCGCGTGTGAGTCGGATCGCGGCACGAAACTCCTTGCGGTCTTGTTCGGTGCTCAGGTAGTTGAAGACGATGCGCGGCGCTTCGGTGGCTTTGTTGCTGCGGATGCGCACGTGGCCTCGGCTGGTGGGTCGCATGGGGCCGACGTGGGCTTGAAAGCCGTGACCCGTTGAGGGCGAGTTGCCGTCGTAACGCACCGCCATGGGCAAGAAATGGTATTGCAGGTCGGGTTGTTGAACGCCCGGCTCGCTGCGGATGAAACCACCCGATTCAAAATGGTTGGTGGCCCCCAAACCCTTTTGGAATAGCAACCACTCCAAGCCAATTTTGGCCTTGACCAAGGGGTTGACCGCCGAGTACAGCGTGATGGGTTCTTTGCAGGCGTACTGCACATAGGTTTCGAGGTGGTCTTGGAGGTTCTCACCCACGCCTTTGCGCGCGGCCACCACGGAGATGGACAGCGGCTCGAGCAGCGCGGGGTCGCCGACGCCGGAGAGTTGCAGCAATTGGGGCGAGTTGATGGCGCCGCCACACAAAATCACCTCACGCGTGGCGCGCATTTGCATGCGAACCCCGTGGTGCACCACCTCAACGCCCACGGCGCGCGGCGAGTCCGTGCCTTCAAACAGCACGCGGGTGGTCAGGGCGCTGGTGCGCAAGAACAGGTTGGGGCGTTGCATGGCGGGGCGCAGGTAGGCCATCGCGGTGCTCCAGCGCCGGCCCTTGTGAACCGTCATGTCCATCGGGCCAAAGCCTTCTTGGCGGTAACCGTTCATGTCCTCGGTGCGGGTGTAGCCGGCTTGCTCACCGGCCTGGATGAAGGCTTCGTAGAGCGGATTCTTGCAAGCCCCGGTGCTCACGTGCAGCGGGCCGCTGTCGCCGCGGTAGTCGTCGCCTCCTTTGGCCCGCGTTTCGGCTTTGCGAAAGTAAGGCAGGCAATGCGCGTAGCTCCAGTCGGGCAAGTCGTGGCGGCGCGCCCAGCCCTCGTAATCCAGTGCGTGACCACGGATGTAGACCATGCCGTTGATGGAAGAGGAGCCGCCGATCACCTTGCCACGCGGGCAGTGGATGCGCCGGTTGTCCATGAAGGGCTCGGGCTCGGACTCGTACAGCCAAGCGTAGCGCGGGTTGGCCATGGGGTAGGCAAAGCCCGAGGGCATGTGGATGAACAGGTTGTGGTCCATCGAGCCCGCTTCCAGCACGAGCACGCGCACGTTGGCGTCCTCGCTCAAGCGGTTGGCCAGCACGCTGCCGGCCGAGCCCGCGCCCACGATGATGTAGTCGTACGTTGGATTGCTCATGTGTCTTGTGCCCTTTCGATGCTTCAGCGGTAGCCGCAAGCGACCTCGCCCATCTCGACGTACACCGTCTTGAGTTGGGTGTAATGCTCCATCGCCACCAAGCTGTTTTCGTGCCCGATGCCCGACTCCTTGGCACCGCCAAAAGGCATCTCCACCGGTGTGATGTTGTAGTTGTTGATCCAACAAATGCCGGCCTGCAGCCGTGCGGCGACCCGGTGGCCGCGCGTCAGGTCTCGCGTGAACACCCCCGCGGCCAAGCCAAAGCGGGTCGCGTTGGCGCGTTGCACCGCTTCGTCTTCGTGCTCGAAGGTCAGCAGCGTGAGCACCGGGCCGAAGATCTCTTCTTGCACGATGCACAGGTCGTCGCTGGGCGCTGAAAAAATGGTGGGTTGAACAAAATAACCGCCCTCATGGCCTGGCACGTGGACGGCTTGCCCGCCACACACCAGCTGAGCGCCCGCGGCCACACCGGCCTCAATCAAACCCATGACCTTGTCTCGGTGCGCCGCGCTGATGAGCGCGCCCACTTCGGTTTGTGGGTCCATCGGGTCGCCCACGCGCAGCTGTTCGGTGCGCGCTTTGAGGCGGGCCAAAAAGCGGTCCGCGATCGAGCGGTGAACCAAGACCCGCGTGCAGTTGGTGCACACCTCGCCTTGGGTATAGAAGTTGCCCATCATGGCCGCCGCCACGGCTTGCTCCAAGTCGGCGTCTTCGAACACGATCAAGGCCGACTTACCGCCGAGCTCCATGGTCACGCGTTTGAGTGTGTCGGCCGCGGTGTGCATGACCCGCTTGCCCGTGGGCACCGAGCCGGTGATGGATACCTTGGCCACGCCTGGGTGCGAGGCCAGGGCTGCGCCCGTGGCGCCCGCGCCTTGCACGACGTTGAACACACCGGGGGGTAGGCCCGCCTCGGCGTAAATCTCGGCCAATTTCAACGCCGTCATCGGTGTCAGTTCGGACGGCTTGAACACCATGGCGTTGCCGGCGGCCAGCGCGGGGGCGGACTTCCAACAAGCGATCTGAATGGGGTAGTTCCAAGCGCCAATGCCGGCGCACACGCCCAGCGGCTCGCGCCGGGTGTAGGCGAACGCGTTCTTCAGCGGGATGTGTTGGCCATTAAAAGCGGCCGCGGCCCCGGCAAAAAAATTCAGGCAATCGGCTCCGCTGGTCACGTCCACGACCAAGGCTTCTTGCAAGGGCTTGCCGGTGTCTTGCACCTCCAAGCGGGCCAACTCGTCGTTGCGCGCGATCAGCAAATCGGCGGCGCGGCGCAAGACCTTGCCGCGTTCGGCCGCGGTGGTTTGTGACCAAATCTCAAACCCGCGCTGAGCCGATGCCACGGCCGCATCGACATCGGCCGCATCAAAGGCACGGCAGTGCCCGATCGATTGCCCTGTGGCGGGGTTGAGGTTGTCCCAAGCCTCGGCCGAACCTTCGCGGGCCGAGCCGTGTACAAAACCGGTCAATTTCATGTGGGTGCTTTCTGCAGTGGAGTCGTAAAAAAAGGCCTTAGGGCGTGTCTTCGGTGGCGGCCACTTGGCCGCGGGGATCGAGTTTGATGACCGATGGAGAGCCTTGTCCCGTCAACGCATAGTCTGATTTGGACTCGGGCATGGGGCTGCCCGCTGGCAGGCGTTTGAGCACATACAGGGCCACCAAGCCCATGACGGCGGCCAGAAAGATCATGAAGCCGGCGTTTTCGGTCGTGCTCATGACCAAACCGGCCAAAAATGGCCCCAAGACCGCACCTGCACCGTACATCAACAGCAAGCCGGTTGACGTCTCCACCACTTCCTCTGGCGGGATCAGGTCGTTGACATAGGCCACTGAGAGTCCGTAGATCGTGAAAATCATCCCCCCAAGCAGGAGACCCAGAAAAATCAACGACTCTTCGATCATCGATTCCCGCACCATGGTGCTGGCGAGGTAGCCGGCCACGGCCACGCCCGCACCCACCAAGCAGACCCAAAACAGCACCAAACGGCGGTCGTGCTTGTCGGAGTAATGACCCACGGGCCACTGAAACAGCGCCCCGCCGAGCAGGGTCGCCCCCATGAAACTGGCCACGTTGGTGTCGCTCAGACCCGCCCCTTGCGCAAAAGCCGCGCCCATACCGAAAAAGGCACCTGTGAGCACGCCGGC
This sequence comes from Hydrogenophaga intermedia, assembly GCA_945890705.1. Classification (GTDB taxonomy): domain Bacteria; phylum Pseudomonadota; class Gammaproteobacteria; order Burkholderiales; family Burkholderiaceae_C; genus Hydrogenophaga; species Hydrogenophaga miladensis. The sequence goes on from CAMDCY010000003.1 coordinate 9,391, forward strand.
TGCAGTCACGCCCACGACGCCCAAAGGAGAGACCTGAAACAGGCGGCGCAAACTGAAGCGCGGGGCGGACTCCACTTCGGGCTCGTCTTGTGGGCTCAGGGTGATGGGCAGCAGGGCAACCGAAAACACAATGGCCACCAAGGCGAAGGGGACGAAGCTCATTTTGTCGCCCAGCAAAATCAGCCACTGCCCCACCGCACCGGCCACCGAGCACACGATCATGTAAGTGCCGAATACCTTGCCTCGGTGTTTGCTCGGTGTGGCCGAATTCAACCAACTCTCAATGACCACGTACATGCCAATGACGCACAAGCCGGTCAGCAGCCGCAGCCCACCCCAAAACCAAGGGTTGACCCAAATGGCGTGCAGGATGGGCATGGTCGAGGCCATGGAGGCCAAGGCGGCAAAGGCTCGGATGTGACCGATGCGGCGAATCAGCCAAGGGGAAGAGTAAGAGCCCACCAAGAAGCCAACGTAATACGCCGACATCACCAAGCCCAGTGTCACGCTGGAGAAGTTGGACAGGCTCGCGCGGATGCCCATCACCGAGAACAGCAAGCCGACCCCGATCACGACCAAGGCCACCGCCGCCAGCAGCGGCGACAGTGGCATCAAAACTTGGCCCAATGGGGGGCCGGGCTGATGCGTCCACAGTCTCATGTATAAAGTTCAAATTGGAAACAAAAACAGCGGTCGGGGTGAGATGCAGGTGAGCGAATCTGCCCTCGCCCCATGGCCGACCAGCCCTTGAATCTAGCAGCAATGAGGCCGAAGGTGTGCTTTCAAGTCCCCCAGCCAAGGCTCCCAGTGCAGCCCTTGGCGTCAAAATGACGGAGTGCGTCGCAAAGAGGACAATGACTTTAATTGAACTAAGGGTCAATCAGGATGTGAAATCGGCCGCATGGGTTCATCATGAGAGTAAGTTTTGCTTGAGCGGTGTCGCTCGGCGGGCTTGCCGAGTGTCTGGCTGCGAAGGCAGCATTTTTCAACTTCAAGGAGATAAAGAACATGGGTCAATTCGATACGCAAACCGAGTCGGGCATCTGGTTGGACCGTCGCACACTGCTGACGGGCGCTGCCGCAGTCGGCCTTTCTTCCACTTTGGGGGCCTTGCCTGCGATGGCTCAAGCTACACCCAAAAAAGGTGGTACCTTGCGCTTGGGTATGGAAGGAGGTTCGCCTTCAGACAGTTTGGATCCGCTGACCTACGCCGATTCCATTCCAATTGCCATGAGCCTGATGCTTTGGAACAATTTGATCGAAGTGGCCGATAACGGCGATGCTACGGGTGAATTGTTCGAAAAATGGGACGTTAAGCCCGGTGCGGCTGACTGGACTTTCCACGTGCGCAAAGGGATCACCTTCAGCAATGGCAAGACGCTGGATGCCGACGACGTCATTTATTCGATCAACATGCACCGTGGTGAGACCAAGTCGCCCGCCAAGGCCTTGTTGGCCGACATCACCGAAGTGAAGAAGATTGACGCCAACACGGTTCAGATTCTCATGAAGTCGGGCAACTTGGACCTGCCGTATAACTTGAGCGATTACCACATCATCGTAGTCCCGAATGGCTTCAAAGACTGGAGCAAGCCAGTGGGCACCGGTGCCTTCACATTGGAAGAGTTCCAGCCTGGTGTGCGCGCCACATTTAAGCGCAAGCCCGGCAACTACTGGAAGCCCAACCGCGGCAATTTCGATCGCGTCGAGTTGCGCTACATACCCGATGCCGCGGCCCGCACGCAAGCTTTGTTGACCGGTCAGGTCGATGCGATCAACCGTGCCAGCCCCAAAACGGCCGGTTTGCTCGAGCGCAACCCAGCGATCAAGCTTTCACGCACGCCCGGTGCCGGCAACCGCTTCTGCTTTGTGGCCCACACCGACAAGTCGCCCTTCAGCAACAACGACTTGATGATGGCACTCAAGCACGGCATTGACCGTCAGACCATCGTCAACAACGTGTTCTCGGGCTATGCCTCGGTGGGCAACGACAACTGCGTCGGTCCTAAGATGAAGTACTACGACGCCAAGCAGAAAAAGAACACCTACGATTTGGACAAGGCCAAGTTCCACATGAAGAAGTCTGGCGTGACCTCGGCCATCGAGCTGCAAGTCTCTGAGGGTGCCTTCACCGGCGCCACCGACTCGGGCCAAGTGTTCCAAGAATCTTTGGCCAAAGCCGGCATCAAGCTGGACCTCAAGCGTGTCTCGGGTGACGGCTATTGGGATAACGTTTGGCTCAAAGTGCCGTTCTGCGCGGTCTACTGGGGTAACCGCCCGACCATCGACAACCAGCTCACCAGTATTTTTGCTGGTGGTCTGACCAACCCTTGGAACGACAGCCGTTTCATCAACGAAGAGTTCAACAAGACCTTGGTGGCTGCTCGCGTTGAGCTCAACCAAGCCAAACGCGCCGCTATGTATGCACGTTGCCAAGAGATCGTCAGCCAGCAAGCGGGCATGGTCAACTTCTGCGTGCAAGACTATTTGGACGCCCACAGCACCAAGTTGATGGGCCTTACCATTTCTGCTCGTTACGATTTGGGTGATCAGCGCATCGCTGAAAAGGGTTGGTTCGCCTGATCCTAGAACCAGGACCCTTTCACATGAGGTGAACAAGGCGGGGTAAGCTCAGGCTCTACCCCGCCTTGGTTTTTGTGGGGCTCCCTCAGGGTGCTTTGCTGTTTTGCGACCCCGACACCTCCTGCGCTCCGACGATTATTCAGACATCATGGCAAAACTCATATTCAACCGGCTGCTGTTGGCCGTCTTTACCCTGTTCGCAGTCTCGGTTTTGATCTTTGTGTGCACCGAGATTTTGCCTGGTGACGTGGCCTCTGCGGTGCTGGGCCAAGGTGCCACCCCGGAAGCGTTGGTGATTTTCCGCAAAGAATTGGGCCTCGATGTGCCTGCCCCCATCCGCTTTTGGAATTGGTTCACATCGGCCATCCAGGGCGATTTGGGTACCGCCTTGACCAACAAACGGGTCATCGTGGACGAACTCCTGCCCCGTTTGGCCAACACCTTGTTTTTGGCCGGTTTCGCCGCCCTGATCGCCATTCCTTTGGCCGTGGGTTTGGGCATCATCGCAGCCATCAACGAGGGCAAATTGAGCGACAAACTCTCCAACGTGGTGACGTTGGTGGCGATTTCCCTGCCCGAGTTCTTCATCGCTTACCTCTTGATCATTTTCTTCGTGGTGGAGTTCGCTTGGTTTCCATCGCTCTCGACGGTGTTCGCAGGCATGCCTTTGGGTGAGAGGATTTACCAAACCACCTTACCCGCGCTAACGCTGACCTTGTTGGTGGCGGCCCACATCTTGCGCATGACCCGCAGCTCGGTGTTGTCGGTTATGTCCACGCCCTACATTGAGATGGCCTTTTTGAAAGGGGCCAAACGCCGGCGCGTCATCACTCGCCACGCCTTGCCCAACGCGGCCGCGCCCATCATCACGGTCATTGGTTTGAACTTGGCGTATTTGGTCGTGGGGGTGGTGGTCATCGAAGCCGTGTTCACCTACCCCGGTCTGGGTCAGTACATGGTGGACGCGGTGTCCAAGCGGGATGTGCCCGTGATCCAAGCCTGTGGACTGGTCTTTGCGTTGGTGTTCGTGACCCTGAACACCCTGGCCGATGTGCTGGTGATTCTGGTCAACCCCCGTCTGCGGCACAAGCGTTGAGTGTCTGAACAATACGATATCTAGAACTTTGGGTCATGAAACTTTTTAGACAAAAACTCACTTTTTCCGCCGCCTTTGGATTGGTGGTGACGGGACTCTTTTTATTGGTGGTGTTGTTCGCCCCTTGGATCGCACCATTCGGCGAGGCCGAAACGGTGGGCGGCACTTGGGATCCCGCCTCGACCCTTCATTGGCTGGGTACCGACCAAATCGGGCGCGACATGCTCACCCGCATCCTGTATGGCACCCGCATGACCATCGCTGTGGCGCTGGCCATTACGCTGCTGTCGTTTTTCATCGGCATCGTGATTGGCTTCACCAGCGCGGTTGTCGGCGGCTGGGTCGATACCTTCTTCAGCCGTTTGGTCGATGTGATGTTGTCCATCCCCAGCCTGATTTTTGCCCTGATCATCCTGGGCGTGTTCGGCTCGAGCATTCCCGTGCTGATTTTGACCATCGCGGTCTTGGATTCCACCCGCGTGTTTCGACTCTCCCGAGCGCTGGGCATGAACTTGGCGGTGATGGAGTATGTGGAAGCGGCCAAGCTGCGTGGCGAAGGCCTGTGGTGGGTCATCACGAGAGAAATTTTGCCCAACGCATGGGCGCCTTTGGTGGCCGAGTTTGGCCTGCGTTTTTGCTTCAACTTCTTGTTCATCGCCGGCTTGTCCTTTTTGGGCCTGGGCATCCAGCCGCCGTTCGCCGATTTGGGTGGCATGGTGAAAGAAAACGCCGCGGCGATCAATTTCGGCATGATGGCTCCCATTTACCCCGCCGCCGCCATCGCCTTGTTGACCGTGGCCGTCAACCTGGTGGTGGACTGGATGTTGTCGGTCGATGCCCGTCCCTCTGGCGCGCAAGCCGAACTGTGAACCAGGGAGCCCACACATGAGCGACAACAACGTCATCCTGAACATCAAAGGCCTGCGACTGGAGAGCATCGCCGGCAACGTCATCGTCGACAACGTCGACCTCAAACTTCACCAAGGCGAGGTGCTCGGCTTGATCGGCGAGAGTGGCGCTGGCAAGTCCACCATCGGTTTGTCGAGCATGGCCTATGCCCGCGCCGGTGTGCACATCGCGGAGGGCGAGATCAACCTAGGCGGCACCAACCTGCGCGGCTTGGGGGTCGATGCGCGCCGGGGCATGCGCGGCAAACGCATCGCCTACGTGGCCCAGTCGGCCGCAGCGGCCTTCAACCCCGCCCACACCTTGATGGACCAGGTCTGCGAAGCGCCCTTGATTCACAAAGTCATGAACCGTGCCGAGGCCGAAGCTTGGGCGCGCGAACTCTTCGTGGCCTTGGACCTGCCGGACCCGCAGCATTTTGGCGAACGCTATCCCCACCAAGCCTCCGGCGGCCAGTTGCAGCGCGCCATGGCGGCCATGGCGATGTCGTGTCGCCCAGACGTGCTGGTGCTCGACGAGCCGACCACCGCGCTGGACGTGACGACCCAAATCGAAGTGCTGATTTTGCTCAAATCGCTGATCCGCAAGTACAACACGGCGGCCCTCTACATCACCCACGACTTGGCGGTTGTGGCCCAAGTGGCCGACCGCATCAAGGTGCTGCGCCACGGCAAAGAAGTCGAGGAAGGGCTGAGCGAGCAGATCTTGCACCACGCTAAAGAAGACTACACCGCCCGCTTGGTGGCGGTTCGCGGCGCCGCGGCGAGTGAGCGCGCGGTGGTCGGCACCGTGCAGCCACAAACCGTGTTGTCCATGAAGGACTGTCACGCTTACTACGGCGCGTTTCACGTCGTCAAAGGGGTTTCGCTGGACGTGAAAAAAGGCGAGACCGTGGCGGTGGTGGGCGAGTCTGGTTCGGGCAAGTCGACCTTGGCCAGGATCATCACCGGCTTGTTGTCCTCCAAGAGCGAGGAGATGGTTTTTCAAGGTGAGCCGCTGCCGCATTTGCTCAGCGAGCGCAGCAAGGAGCTCAAGCGGCGCATCCAGTTGGTCTACCAAATCCCCGACGTGGCCATCAACCCGCGCCAAAGTTTGCTCGATATCGTCGGCCGGCCGGTGCAGTTTTATTTTGGCTTGGGCCGTCAGCAGACCTTGGAGCGGGCCAAGGAATTGATGCGTTTGGTGGAGTTGCCCGAAGACTTTTTGGAGCGCAAGCCCGGGCAACTGTCGGGCGGTCAAAAACAACGCGTTTGCATCGCCAGGGCTTTGGCGGCCCAGCCCGAATTGATCATCTTGGACGAACCGACCTCCGCTTTGGACCCCTTGGTGGCCGAGGAAATTTTGGCCTTGTTGCGCAAGCTGCAAGCCGAGTTGGGCCTGTCCTACATCTTGATCACCCACGACTTGGATGTGGTTCGCCGCATCGCGCACCGCACCGCCGTCATGTACCAGGGCGATTTCGTGGCCTTCGACACTACGCAGCAAATCTTTGAAGCGCGTGAGCACCCCTACACCCGCAAGCTCATCAGTGCCGTGCCGGAGATGCGCACCGATTGGTTGGAAGAAGTGCTGGCGGCGCGCAAAGCTGAGGCAGCCTGAGCCTGCGAGCCGACTGGGGCTGAGCCCTTGCGTGCTCAGTTCAGGGGCGGCTTGTCCCGGTCGGCGTGCCATTGGGGCGATCCCGGGGCGATGTCCACGTAATCGCTTTTGTCTTTGACGTAGATGTGACCGAGAGTGCGCAGCCCCGTGGGGCCATCCAGCGTTCCCGTGCCGATCGAAATGAAGCCGTGGCCATCGAGTTGCCAAAACAGGCTGGAGCCGCAATGGCGGCAAAACCCCCGGCGAGCGCGTTCGGACGATCGAAACCACGTCAAACCTGCGTCTTGAATCCAGTGAAGGTCTTCGAGCCGGCATTGGGTGGCCGACCAGTAATGCCCGCTGGTTTTGCGACACTGGTTGCAATGACAAGCCAGGCTGTCGCGCAGGGGGCCGTGGACCTCGAAACGCACCGAACCGCACAGGCAAGCGCCTTGTGCGGTCTGTACGCAGTCCCCCAAGGGCATGGAGCCGCGTCAGACGTTGGAGTCGGCGAACGAGGACTTGCGGCGGTTCACGTAGTCCAAGATGGATTCGTCGATGGCGGGGTCCAGCGCGGGCTCCACGTACTCGGCCAACTGGCGCTTCCACAAGGCGTTGGCACGTTGGGCCAGGTCTTGGCTGCCCTCGGCTTCCCACTGCTCAAAGCTGTTGTTGTCGGTGATCGGCGAGCGGTAGAACGCGCTCTCGAAGTTGGCTTGGGTGTGCGCACAGCCCAAGAAGTGTTTGCCCGGACCGACTTCGCGGATCGCGCTCATGGCTTGGCCGTTTTCGCTGATGTCCACGCCCGCGAGCAGGGTGTGCATCATGCCGGCTTGGTCGACGTCCATGATGAACTTCTCGTAACCCATGGACAGGCCGCCTTCGAGCCAACCGGCCGTGTGCAAGACGAAGTTGACGCCCGCCAAGCAGGTGGGCAAGAGCGTGTTGGCTGATTCGCTGGCCGCTTGCGCATCGGCGATTTTCGAGCCGCACAGGCCACCACCGGAGCGGAAGGGCACGCCCAAGCGGCGCGCCAAGGCGGCCATGGCGTAGAGCACCAAGGCGGGTTCTGGGGTGCCAAAGGTCGGCGCACCCGATTGCATGGAAATGGACGAAGCGAAGCTACCCAGCACCACGGGCGCGCCGGGGCTGACCAACTGCACAAAAGCCATGCCAGCCAAGGCTTCGGCCAAGGTTTGGGCGCAAGTGCCGGCCACCGTGACGGGCGACATGGCGCCAGCCAAGATGAAGGGCGTGATGATGGTGGCTTGGTTGGCGCGGGCGTAGACCTTGGCGGCACCGAGCATGGTTTCGTCAAAGGTCATGGGCGAGTTGGCGTTGATCAGGTTGATCACCACCGTTTTGTTTTTGCCCGTGGCCGGATCGATGAAGTCATCGCCAAACAAACGGCGGGCCATCTCGACCGTGTCGTGCGCCCGTTCGGGGTGGGTGACCGAGCCCATGAAGGGCTTGTCGCTGTACTTCATGTGGGCGTACACCATGTCGAAGTGGCGCTTGTTGACCGGCAGGTCCACCGGCTCACAAATCGTGCCGCCCGAGTGGTGCAAGGAATGCGCGGTGTAGGCCAGTTTGACGAAGTTCTGGAAGTCTTCGATGGTGGCGTAGCGGCGGCCTTTGTCGAGGTCGCGCACGAAGGGGGAACCGTAGGCGGGGGCGAACACGGTGTTGGGTCCGCCGATGACCACGTTGCGCTCGGGGTTGCGAGCGTGCTGCGTGAAGATGCGCGGCGCGCTGGCCTGCACGATTTGGCGGCACATGCCACGGGGAAAGCGCACGCGCTCGCCCTGAACGTCGGCGCCGGCGTTCTTCAGGATTTGCAGCGCCTCAGGGTCGTCGCGGAAGTCGATGCCCACCTCTTCGAGGATGGTGTCGGCGTTGTGTTCGATGATGGCCAGGCCTTCTTCGCTCATCACCTCAAAGCAGGGGATTTGGCGGGTGATGTAGGGCACCGTTTGGCTGCTGCGCGAGGCGCGAGCGGCGCGTTTGGCCTCACGGCCGCCCCCGGCACGGCGGCCGCGTGCGACGGACGCGTCGGTGGAGGGGGTGTCTAAACTGGCTTCGGTGGTCATGGGGCGTGCTCCGGTCATCGCTGGTGGTCAACGAACATTGAAATTGAAAAAGCAGTATCGACAATGCGGTGGGCGGCGGTTGGTCCGCATGCGACACCGCTTTGCACAGTGACGCCATTATCAAAGCCAAGCCAAAGACCCCACGTCCAAGGGGCTCACCCGGGCGGGTGTTCGCGTTGTCGTGAATGAAACGGCTGCGGTCGTCTGGTGCACACCCGACGCGCGGGCGCGGGCCTAGCATCGGGCGGCCAACAACCAGCGAAACAACCATGACAGCCAAAATCATCGACGGCCATGCCGTGGCCCGCCACGTCCGACAAGAGTGCAGAGAAGCCACCGAGGCGCTCAAACGCCGCGGCGTTCACCCCGGCTTGGCGGTGGTCATCGTGGGCGACAACCCCGCCTCACAGGTGTATGTGGCCAACAAAATCAAGGCCTGCGAAGAGGTGGGCCTGAAATCCACTGTGCATGCCTTTGCCGCCGACACGAGCGACGGCGAGATCGAGGCGTGCATCCAGCGCCTCAACGCCGACCCCGCGGTGCACGGCATTCTGGTGCAACTGCCGCTGCCCTCGCATTTCGATGTGCGCCGGGTGCTGGGCGCCATCTCCAGCGACAAAGACGTGGACGGCTTTCACCTCTACAACGTCGGCGGCTTGGTCGTGGGCGACAACACCATCTTCCCGCCCTGCACCCCGTTCGGCGTGCAAAAAATGCTCGAATACGAAAACATCCCGGTCGAAGGCCAAAACGTGGTGGTCGTGGGCGCGAGCAACATCGTGGGCAAACCCATGGCCTTGATGCTGATGCAAAAAGACGCCACGGTTTGCATCTGCCACGCCAAAACGCGCGACCTGGCACAGTTCACCATCTTGGCCGACATCTTGGTGGTCGCCGCGGGCAAACCCAACCTGATCTTGCCGCAGATGGTGCGCCACGGTGCGGTGGTGATCGACGTGGGCATCAACCGCTTGCCCAATGGGCGACTGGTGGGCGATGTGGATTTTGAGGGCGTGCGTCAAAAAGCCTCCTACATCACCCCTGTGCCAGGAGGGGTCGGCCCGATGACGGTCACAATGTTGGTCCACAACACGGTGCAATCGGCCTCGCGCTTTGCTCAAAACGCGGCGGGTCTTTGATCGACAAGCAACATTTATGACATACGGTTTGGGTATCGACACCGGCGGCACATTCACCGACGCGGTGCTGCTGGATGAAAACAAGCAAGTCGTCGCCACCGCCAAGAGCCTGACGACGCATTTCGATTTGGCGCAAGGCATCGCGGGGGCTTTGGCCCAGTTGCCGCAGGCGCAATTGCAGGCGGTGAACTTGGTGTGCCTGTCCACCACACTCACGACCAACTCGGTGGTCGAGGGCAAAGGCGCCCCGGTGTGCGTGCTGTTGGCGGGCTACGACGAGCGGCAAATCAAGGCCAGCGGCTTGATCGAGCTCTTGGGCCACGACGCCATCGTCTCGCTGGTCGGCGGACACGACGCCGCCGGACAAGCCCTGTGCCCGTTGGACGAAGCCGCGGCCAAAGCGGCCATCCGAGCTCAAGTGGGCCGGGTCAGCGCCTTCGCCATTTCTGGCACCTTCGCGGTGCGCAACCGCGCCCACGAAATGCAGCTGCGCGCTTGGGTGCGCGAGCTGTGCGACAAGCCCATCACCTGCGGCCATGAGTTGGCCAGCAGCTTGGGCGCGCCGCGGCGCGCGCTCACCACCGCGCTGAACGCGCGCATGATCCCCTTTGTGCAACGCATGATCGAATCGGTGCGCGCCACGCTCAGCGAGCGCGGCATCCAAGCGCCGCTGATGGTGGTCAAGGGCGATGGCAGTTTGGTCAACGTGCAAAGCGCGCTGCAGCGCCCCGTGGCCACCGTGCTGTCCGGGCCCGCCGCCAGTGTGCTCGGCGCGTGTGCGCTGGCCGGCACCCAAAACGCCATCATGGCCGACATGGGCGGCACCACCACCGACATCGCGGTGGTACGCAACGGCATGCCGGCCTTGAGCGAAGACGGTGCCCTGATCGGTCAATGGCGTCCTATGGTGGAGGCGGTGAAGATCTACGCCATCGGTTTGGGTGGCGACAGCGAGGTCCGCTTTCAAGGCGGTTCGGGCATGACGATCGGCCCGCGCCGGGTCTTACCCATCAGCTTGCTCGTGCATCAAAACCCCGCGCTCTTGGCGGTGCTCGAGCGCCAACAAAACGAAACCCCCCACGCAGCCCAAATGCGTTTTGCGGTGCGCTTGCAAAGCGACCCGACCCAGCTCGATCGCTTGGCCGACGACGAGCGCATGGCTTGGGACCAATTGGCCCAAGGCCCCTTGGACGTGGAGCGGGCCAACATCAACAACCGACCGCTGGCGCGGGCCGTGGCCCGACTCGAGCGCAAAGGCATGGCGCTGTACAGTGGCTTCACGCCCAGCGACGCGGCCCACGTCATGAACCTGTGCGGCCACTGGAGCCGTGAAGGCGCTGTCTTGGCCGCGCGCATTTGGGCGCGCCAGATGCGCCACTTGTACGGTTTGGGCAAATGGGTCTCGGGCGACGAAGTGGGCCCCAGCCAGCAGGTGATCGACCAAGTGATCGATGGCATTGCGCAAAAACTCATCGAGGCGGGCCTGAACGACGCGGGGCAGATGAACGAAGCCAACGCGGGCAAGATGTCGACCTTGCTCACCCAAATGGCCTTGCACCGACGGGGTAACCCAGTCGGGCAGGCCGCCCCGGTGTTCCAAATCCAGTTTGCGCCGGGCTTGCCGCTGATCGCCGTGGGCGCGCCCTCGCACAGCTACTACCCCACGGTGGCGCGTGAAATGGGCCTGAACCTGATCAGCCCGCCCAACGCCGACGTGGCCAACGCCGTGGGCGCCGTCTTGGGTCAGGTGGTGCAACGCGTGCACCTGCTGGTCACACAACCCTCGCGCGGCATTTTCCGCCTCTTCGGTGTGAACGGGCCGCAGGACTACACGGCGCTGCCCGAGGCCTTTGAGGCCGCGCGACAGGCCTGTGCCGAGATGGCGCGCACGCAAGCGGTGGAGGCCGGTGGCGACGAACGCCAACTCAAGCTCGATTGGATTCATGACGAGAACAGCGTCTCCAACGACATCGATGGCGATGTGTTTTTCGAGGCCCGCGTCGGCGCGGTGGCCACCGCCCGGCCCCGGCGCAGCACCGACTGAGTTCGCCCCATGTCGGCCACCGAGCTGATCCACGACCTGAGCCAGCACGGACTGGTCTTGCGCGGGGTGCTGAGCGCCACGGCCGCCGACACCTGGCCCGCCTTGTCCGACCAGGGACCGTCTTGCTTGTGGTTGGTGGGCACGGTGGGCCCGGCCATGTGGGCGCCGTTTTCGGCCTCGCCCGAGCACCGCGACGGCCAGCCCGATGCGCTGGACCGTTGGAGCGCGCGCATCGCGACGCATTGGGCGCATCGCTTGCAAGGCCATGCCCTGTTCCCGTTTGGGGGGCCACCCCATTGGCCGTTTCAGCGTTGGGCCGATCGCGCCGAAGCCTTGTCGCCCAGCCCACTGGGCTTGCGTTTGCACCCCGAGCACGGCCTGTGGCACGCCTACCGCTTTGCCTTGGTGCTGCCGCAGCGCATCCCCGCCCCCGTCCCTGCACCAGCCCCTAGCGCCGCGGTAGGCGCCTGCGCCATGTGCCCGTCGCGGTGTGTCAAGGCTTGCCCGGTGGGCGCCCACGACCACGGCTTTGACCTGCAACGCTGTGTCGGCCACTTGCGCACCCCGGCTGGGCGCACTTGTTTGGAGCAGGGCTGCCAGGCGCGCGCGGCTTGCCCTGAAGGGGCGGGTTCGGTGTATGGGACGGCGCAGGTGGCCTTTCACATGCGGGCCTTCGCGGCCCACCACGCCGGCGTCAGCGACTGAAGGGCCGTTGGGGGCCTAAGACTGCCGCATTTCCACAAACCGCTGTCGCAAATGGATGCCTGAGCGCCGGGGCACTGAATACACTTTGTGGCATCGTGGGTGCTTGGGCCGGGTTTGAGCCTGCCTCGGCACCCCAACAAATATCCCCCTCATTTCACAGGAGCGAGCCCAAATGGCCAAATTTCCCGAACGTGCCAGAGTCGTCATCATTGGACAGGGGGGCATCGTGGGTGCCTCGGTGGCACACCACCTGATCGAACGGGGTTGGGACAACATCGTGGGCATAGACAAGTCGGGCATCCCCACCGACGTAGGATCGACCGCGCACGCGTCCGATTTCTGCTTCAACACGATGCACGACCAGCTCACAATCTTCACCACCAAGTACAGCATCGACTTCTACGAAAAAATGGGCCGCTACGACCGCATCGGCGGCTTGGAAGTGGCGCGCGTGGGCGACGACGAGCGCATGCAAGAGCTCAAGCGGCGCGTGGCCTCGGGCAAAGCCTTTGGCAACCGGGTGGAGATGATCACCCCGGCCGAGGCCAAGGCGCGCTTCCCGCTGTTGGAAGAAAGCATGATCCAAGGCGCTTTGTGGGACCCGGATGCGGGCTTGGTCAAGCCGCGCTCACAAATGGTGGCTGGCGAGTTGGTCGACGCCGCGGTGGCCTCGGGCAAGTTGCTGTCGTTTGCGAACACGGCCTGCACCGGCTTGCGCATCGAGAACGGCCGCATCCAAGGTGTGGAGACCACCAAGGGCTACATCGCTGCCGACCACGTCGTGGTGTGTGCCGGCTTGTGGGGCCGTTTGATCGCGGCCATGGCCGGCGAAGACCTGCCCATCATGCCGGTGGACCACCCGCTGACCTTCTTCAAACCGTATTTGGAATTTGCCGGCACGGGCAAAGACATCGGCTACCCGCTGCTGCGCGACCAGGGCAACTCGGCTTACCTGCGCGACACCGGGGACCCAAAAACGCCCGAAGGCGGTCAAATCGAATGGGGTTACTACGAAGAGAAAAACCCCCGTATGTGCCACCCGCGCGACCTGCTGGAAAAAGACCAGGCCCGCTTGTCGCCCTCGCAGCGCGACCTGGAGCTCGAGCAAATCATGGAGCCGCTGGAGCGCGCCATCGAGCTCACGCCCATCTTGGCCGAGTTGGGTTACGACGACAAATACTCTTTCAACGGTCTGCTGCAAGTCACCACCGACGGCAACCCCTCCGTGGGCGAGTCCGCCAAGGTGCGTGGCCTTTGGTACACCGAAGCCATTTGGGTCAAAGACGCGCCCGGTTTTGGCAAGCTGGTGGCCGATTGGATGACCGATGGCTACACGCACATCGATCACGCCCGCATCGACGTGGCCCGCACCTACCCCTACCAGCAAGACGAGCAGTACATCCACGACCGCTGCTACGAAGGCGCGTTCAAAATCTACAATCCCCCGGTGCACAACCGCGAGCCCTTTGCCTCGCAACGCGGCATCTTCAAGAGCCCGTTCCACGAACGCGAAAAAGCCTTGGGCGCGTATTTCATGGAGCTCTCAGGTTGGGAGCGTGCGCATGGTTACGCCAGCAACGAGCACCTCTTGGCCGTGTACGGCGACCGCGTGCCGGTGCGCGAGCACGAGTGGGACAACCGCCACTTCTGGCGCGTGTCCAACGCCGAGCACCTGAAGATGAGCGAAGACGTGGGCATGATCAACGTCTCGCACTTCGCCGAGTTCGATGTGCAAGGCCCCGATGCAGCCGAGTTGATGGAGTACATCTGCGTGGCCAAGGTCGGTGGTGACACCCCCGTGGGCAAAGGCATTTACACCCACTTCTTGGACAGCAAAGGCGGTGTGCGCGCCGACCTCACGGTGCTGCGTTTGGCCGAAGACCACTACCGCGTCATCGATGGCGCCGACGCCGGTCACCGCGACTTGGTGTGGGTCAGCCGCATGGCGCAGGACCGTGGCGCCAACGTCACCGTCACCGACACCACCACGAAGTACGGCTGCTTGGGTGTGTGGGGCCCCAACGCCCGCGCCACCATCCAAAAAATCGCCGACGAACCCGAGGCCTGGTCGAACGAGAACTTCCCCTTCGCGGCCCTGCGCAACCTCAAGATCAAAGGTGTTCCGGTGTTGGCGTTCCGCATCTCGTATGTGGGCGAACAAGGCTGGGAGCTTCACTTCGAATACAAGGATGGCTTGGCCTTGTGGGATGCCCTGCACGCCGAAGGCGTGACACCGGTGGGCGTGGAGACCTACGCCAACAGCCGGCGAATGGAGAAGAGTTTGCGTTTGCAAAACGCCGACCTCTTGACCGAGTACAACCTGTTTGAGTGCGACTTGGCCCGACCCAAAGTCAAGGCCGCCGACTTCCACGGCAAGGCCGCGCACTTGGCGTTTCGCGAGCGCGAACACCAACCCGCAACCCTGTGCACCTTGGTGATGACCGAGAACAAGGACCGAAACGGTGTGGCGCGTTACCCCGTGGGCACCTGCCCCGTGATGGACCCGGCCACCGGCGCCACCTTGGTCGACGAATTGGGTCGTCGCTCCTTCACCACCAGCATGGCCTTTGGCCCATCCATCGGCAAAAACATCGGCTTGGCTTACCTGCCGCGCGCGTATTGCGAGGTCGGCCGCATGCTACAGATCCAGTACTTCGACGATGTCTACCCCGTGCGGGTCGAAGCCGTGGGTTATGGCCCGCTGTACGACCCAGAAAACCTCAAGCCCAAATCCTGATCGCTCCCAGCAAGGCTCCTATGAACCCCATGACGATTCAAGAACCCGCACGCGAGATCGCGGTGATCCACCAATGTGATGTACTGGTCTTGGGCTCAGGGCCTGGGGGCTTGGCGGCGGCGCTGGCCGCGGCGCGCGCCGGGGTGTCGGTCACCTTGGTCGAGCGCTTCGGCTGCTTCGGCGGCAACATCACCACCGTCGGTGTGGAAGGCTTGGCCTGGTATCGCCACGAAAAAACCGTCGAAGCCATGGGCATCGGCTGGGAGTTCGAAGAGCGCGCCAAGGCCATGGGCGCGGCCAGCCCAGAGTCGCAATCGCTGTCCTACGAGATCGATTCCGAGGGCTTCAAGTTGGTGGCCGACCGTTTGGTGCAAGAGGCGGGCATCCACCCCATGCTGCACCGACTGGTGGTGGCGCCCATCATGGAAGGCGACTGGCTCAAAGGCGTTATCGTTGAGAGCAAGGCCGGGCGAGAAGCCATCTTGGCGCAGCGCATCATCGACGCCACGGGCGACGCCGACATCGCGCACCGCGCAGGCGCCATCACCCACACCACCCCAGTCGAACAGATGCAAGCCGCTTCGGTGATGTTCCACCTCGCGGGTGTGGACAAGACCCGCTTCATGGCGGGTGTGCGCGAAGACCCCCAAACCTACGCCGACTGGGCCACCGGCGAATGGAAGATCGAGACCTCGGGCAAAGAGGACAAGATGTTCTCGCCCTTCTTGAAGAAACCCTTTGCCCAAGCGCTGCAGGCCGGCATCATCCCCGCGCACCTGACCACCATCGCGGGCACCTGGGGCGCCATGCTCGACAGCGGTGAGTTGACCTACATGAACCTGGTGCACCTGGCCGGTTGTGATGGCACCGACCCCGACAGCATGACGCAGCAGGAGATCGAAGGCCGCTCGCAAGCCATGCTCGCCATCGAAGCGCTCAAGCGCTTCACGCCCGGCTGCGAAAACGCCCGCTTGCGCAACTTCGGCATGACCATCGGCATTCGGGACACGCGCAAGATCGATGCCGTCTATAACCTGACCGAACACGATGTGCGCGAGCAAGCGCGCTTTGAGGACAGCATCGGCATTTACCCCGAGTTCATCGACGGCTACGGCATCCTGATACTGCCCACCACCGGACGCTACATGCACATCCCCTACCGCAGCATGCTGCCCAAAGGGGTGCGCCGTTTGTTGGTCACCGGGCGCGCCATCGGCGGCGACCGCATCAGCCACGCCGCCACGCGCAACATGGCCTGCTGTGCCGTGGCCGGTCAAGGCGCAGGTATCGCCGCGGCGCTATCGGTGAAAAGCGGTGTGGAGCTCGACGCGGTCTCGATCCCTGCGGTGCAGCAGGAGTTGGCGCGCCAAGGTGTTCGCTACCAGTGAGCGCATTAACCGTGAGCGCGGTGCGTCTCAGCGCAACACCGGATACCCCAGCGCCACGGCCTCGTTTTCCATGGCCGTGATCACGCGGTAGTCGGCCAGCGTGGACGGCTTGAAGCCCGTCAAACACAGCAACGCGCAAGCGGCGGGCTCGCGCTGCGGCAGCGCCAACACGGCGGCCAGCAACTGGGCTTGCTGTGTAGCGTTCAATGCGCGGTTGCAGATCCACGGCAGGCTGGGCGCTGGGTCGGTGCGGTTCAAGACCCGAAGGCCTTGAACCGTCTCAGGGCGGTGTTTGTTGACGTTGTGCCAAGTCACCATGTCCACCGCACACACATCGGCTTGCTCGTTTTGGACCCAAATCAGGCTATTGACGTGCGAGCCGGTGAGCAGCACTTCAGAAAAAAACCGCCCATCGATGGGCCGCGACGCGGCCACGGGTGCCAACTGGTGGCGCAGAGCGTTCATGCCGCTGTGCGAATCGGGGCTGTTGACGGCCAAGCGCAAGCCCTGCAAATCCAGCAGGCTTGCCACCGGGGCCTCGGCACGTACGACCACCACGCTGCAATAACCGTGGTCTTCGCAGCCATCGATATCGAATTGGGGCCGGGCCAGCACCGACACCCGATCGAACAGCTGCGTCACCAGCGGGTAGCCACAGGTCTGGCTCAGCAAGGTGGACGGCGAGGTCCAAAAATCCAGCAAGTCTTCGCCCGGCTCGACGATGGACATGGGGTCACTCCAACCGAGCTCGCGCAAATCCTGCACCACGTTGCGCAAGAGCGTGTGGGCTGCCTCGGCCAGGACGGGGCTGTTGTTGTACATGGGCAGCGCCAGCCGCCAATGCGGGACCTCCGTGCGCAGGCTCAAGACCGTCGCTCCACCCGGGCCAGCAACTCCGCGGCGTTGGGGTGCACCGCACCGTCGGTGGGGGTGAGGGCGAATTGACGTGCTTGTTGTAGGTAGCCGTATTGGATAAACCCATCGTTGCGCGCTTGGTAGGCCGCACGCTGTGCGCGGTAGACGCGAGGGATCAGGTACCAAGGCAGCTTGGGCAGGTCGTGGTGCACCAAGTGGTAGTTGTTGTTGAGGAAGAGCAGGCGCATGAACCAGCCACCTTCGTGGATCACGATGCGGTGCTGAGGCTCGACCGCTGCGCGGTGTTCGTAGTGAGAGCGCACCATCGCCAGCGACAAAGCCGGGTAGGCCACCAACAGCGCGTATTGCCAAGCACTGAAGGCGCTGTAACGGTCCACGAACCACAATAAGGCCGCGACGAACAACCAATGCGGCAGCCAGTCGCGCAGGGCGGGGACTTGTCCCTTGCCGACTTGAACCAATGCCTCTCCCCAGCTTTGCGCGATGGCGTGTCCTGGCCCGAGGGTGAAGCGGCCCAGCGCGGTTTTGCGCGCCACCCAGAAAAATCGCATGAGCGGGCCTGCGCGTGTCCAGTCGTCGGGTGAGACGTAGTTGGTCTCAGGGTCCACCCCGGGCAGTGTCAAGAGTTCGTCGCGGTGGTGCAAGAGGTGCGAGGTGCGGTAGACCCCCACCGGGTACCACAGGCTCAGCGGTGGCATGCCCAGCGCCTGGTTCAGCGCCGTCCAGCGGGTGGGGTGACCATGGATGAGCTCGTGTTGCAAGGACAAATGCCAAGCACCCAACAAGGCCAGCAAGGGCGTGGACACCCACAAGCCCCAGGTGGGCGAGAGCAGCACCACGGTCAACCAAGCGCTGTAGATGACCCCGATCAGCAACCACGTGGGCCACTCCGTGCGGGCCATGGGTTCTTCAAGCCAAGCTTGAACTTGGCGTTGGTGTTCATCGTTGAGGTATTGGGCGCTCATGTCAGGCTGGGAGGATGATCAGTTCAGCACCCCACTCCAAGGCCGCGTCGAACACGCTCTCGACTTGGTCGTGCGCGTAGGTGGTGTGCACGTAGAGGTCAAAGGCATCGCTGGCCGTGCGGTGCAAGACGGCGGGCAGGTGGTGGGCCCCGGTGAGTCGGACCTCGTTCACCCCAAAAGCGGCTTCGCGAAAGTCCAAGGCGAAGAGTTTTTGCAGCGCCGGCACGGTGCCCGCGCCTTGCACCGACAAGCGGCAACGCGCGTGGCTCAGGTCCAAGGCGTGGCCGATGTCGGGCGTCAGCGCTGAGGTGGCTTGCGAGCACAGCGCCGAGTTGCCTGGGCTGACCAGCCACAGCTCTTCGGGGCCGGTGCGGGCGATCCAATTTTCACCGTGCCGGGCCGTTTGCCCGGTCAACGCGGGCACGGGCATGAGGGGGCTCAAACGCGCCGCAAGCGCGGGCCAGCCACCGATCCAGGTGCTCAATTGGGTCAAACGCGGCAAGGTGCTGGCGCGCAACTGAACCTGCACCAAGCCCTCGCGGTTGGGGCGGCGCTGCGCCAGCTTGGCGCCCCATGGCGCGACCTGGGCGGGGCTGAGCAGTGAGAGAGGGGCGGTACTCATGCGGGGGCTCCGGTGGCAGCAGTGGGGTCGGTTGGGCTGGGGTCGAGGTAGCGGCTGCCCGTGGGGTCGATGAAGTGGGGCGAGACGACCTTCAGGCGGTACTGGCGGCCGAGCACGGGCGCGGCCGCGATCACGGTGCTGCCGATGCGCGCCGCACCTTCTTGCAAGAGGCCCAAGCCGATCGACTTGCCCAACTCGGCGCTGAAACAGGTCGAGGTGATGTGGCCCCGGCCCACGCCTCGGATCGCGTCGTCTTCGAAAAACAAGATGCTGCCGTTGGTGGGCGGCTGGTCGGCATCGATGGCCTCAAGCCCGACCAAGGTGGGGCGGTTGGTGCGTGTCAGGTTGGGGCTTTGGCTCAGCGCCTGGCCCCAGAAGGGTTTGAGTGTGCTGGCCATCTTGCCCATGCCCACATCGCCCAGGGTGGTGCGACCGTCGAGTTCGGAGCCGACCACGTGGCCTTTTTCGATGCGCAAACTCGCCAAGGCCTCCAGCCCGTAAGCGCGCAGCTGCCAAGGCACGCCAGCGGCCATCAGGTGCGTCCACACCGGTAGGCCGTGGTGGGTGGGTGTGTAAACCTCAAACGCCAGCTCACCCGAGAAGGACAGGCGGATGATGCGCAGGCGCACGCCGTTCACCTCAGTGTCGACCAGGCCCATGTGCGGCAAGGCCGCGGGGCTCAGGTCCACGCTGGGGAAGGCGCGCTCGAGCACGCGCCGGCTGTCGCGACCAGCGATGCTCATGGCCGCCCATTGGTCGCTGCTCGAGGTCACCGTCACGCGCAGGTCGGGCCAGACGACTTGCAGCAAAAACTCCAAGTGCATCATCACCCGCGCGGCTTGACCGGTGGTGGTGGTCATGAAGAAGTGGTGCTCGGACAAGCGGCTGGTGGTGCCGTCGTCCAAGACCATGCCGTCTTCGCGCAGCATCAAGCCGTAACGCGCCTTGCCCACCGGCAACTTGGCAAAACCGTTGGTGTAGACGCGGTTGAGGAACTCGGCCGCATCGGGCCCTTGCACATCGATCTTGCCCAAGGTGGACACATCGGCCATGCCGGTGCCTTGGCGCACGATGGCCATCTCGGCGCGGTAGGCCGTGCCGATGGTCTCGCCGTTGACGCGGTACCACAGCGCGCGTCGCCACAAACCCGCTTCGGCCCAGACGGCACCTTGTTCACGGTGCCAAGCTTCCATGGCGGTGCGGCGCACCGCGCGGTAATGGTGGCGCACACCGCGCCCCGCCAAGGCCCCCACCGTGACCGGTGTGAACGGGGGACGGAAGGTAGTGGTGCCGACCTGCTCGATGGGCAGTTGCCGTGCCGCGGCCATGGCGCTGAGCGCGCCCATGTTGGAGGTTTTGCCTTGGTCGGTCGCCATGCCCATGGTGGTGTAGCGCTTGAGGTGCTCCACCGACACATATCCCTCGCGGTGCGCGAGCTCGACGTCGTCGGCGTGCACATCGTGTTGAAAGTCGATGAAGGCCTTGCCTGGGCATTGCGCGTGGCGCAAGACCGGCAGCGGCGTGAACGCCATCGCGTCGCCCAAGGGGGCTTCGGGCGTGGGCGGACACACACCGCCTTTGAGCTCAACACCCAGGTGGGCGAGGGCGGCCGCGGTGGCCGCTTCGGCGCTCTTGATGCTTTCGGCCATGCCCCATTCGCCGACCATGGCGCCCGCACACAGGTGCCCCGCGGGCATGGCGGCGGGCAAAAAGGCGTGCAGGTTTTTTTGGTAGACCGGTTTGTTGCCCAGGTGGGAGCTCAGGTGCACGGTGGGGGTGTAACCCCCCGACATGGCCACCAGGTCGACGTTGAGCTGCGCTTGAATCGCGCCGGCGCGTTGCTGCTGGGCGTCCCAGGCGGCGATGGTGGCGCTGTGCACGCCTTTGGCTCCGCGTGCCTGCACCACGGTGCACGCCGGGCGCACCGATACGCCCGCGGCTTGGGCGGCTTGCAACAGGGCCGTATCGATGTTGCTGCGGCTGTCGACCAAGGTCACTTGCGCGCCGCTGTGCGCCAAGGCGATGGCGTGGGCGTAGGCCGCGTCGTTGTTCACCGCGAACAGGGCGCGTTGGCCGCACTGCACCGCGTGACGCTGCAGGTAGTGACCCACGGCGCTGGCCAACATGACGCCGGGCAGGTCGTTGCCCGCGAACACCAAGGGTCGCTCGATGGCGCCACAGGCCATGATCACGGCGCCAAAACGCACCGTGCGCAGGCGCTGTTTGGGCTCGCCGAAGGCCGGGTCGTGGCGACCGGGGGCGGCGAGTTCGACCACGCCCATGGTGTGGCCGTCGTACAAACCAAACGCGGTGCTGCGGTGGAGCATCTGCACGCGAGGCGAGGCGCGCAGCTGCGCCAGGGCGGCCATGCGCCACTGGTCCCAAGCGCTGCCGGGGGCTTGCAACAGGAGCGAGCCGCCGAAGTCGCTGTCTTGCTCAACCAACATGACGTCCAGCCCCGATGCGGTCGCCGACAGCGCGGCGCGCAAGCCCGCTGGGCCACTGCCCACGACCAGCAGGTCCACGTGGTCGTGTTGGGCATCGTAGCGCTGTTCGTCGGGCGCTTCGTCGGTGCGGCCGATGCCGGCGGCGCGGCGGATGTGCTCTTCAAAAAACATCCAAGCCCGCGTGCCCTTGAACGGCCCCATGAAGGTCTTGTAATAAAAGCCAGCGCTGAACAGGGGCGAGAACCAACCGTTGATGGCACGCCAGTCCCAATGCACCGAGGGCCAAGCGTTTTGGGTGAAGACCTGCAAGCCGGCGTGCGCCGAGACCAGGGTGGCGGGCAGGTTGGGTTCGTGCTGCGCACCGACGCCCACGCCCATGAGCGCGTTGCACTCTTCGACCCCCGCGCCCACGACGCCACGCGGGCGGTGGTATTTGAAGGATCGAGCCACCACGCGGTGGCCCGCGGCGAGTAAGGCCGAGGCCACGGTGTCGCCCGCATAGGCGGTGACCGTTTGGCCGTTGTAGAAAAAGTCGGCGCTTTGCTTGCGCTCGATGCGCCCACCCGTGGGCAAGCGGCGAGGTCCTGGGCGGCTCATGCTCGATCCTCCTTCGCGGCGCTGCGCTCGTGCGCGGGCACCACCGACAACACCTCGTGCGTCAGGTTGTTGCGGCTCACCACCAACCAGCGGCGGCAACCCAGGTTGTGTTGGAAAAACTCTTGGGTTTCACCGCGCGGGTTGGGCCGTGCGTAGACCGACTGCACCCATTGCGCGTGCGGCGCGTCGAGCGCGGGAAAGTGGCGGGTGGCTTCACCCCAGAGGGTGAACTCTTCGTGGTCGCGCAAGCCGCACCAAGGGCAGTGGATTCTGAGCATGGCGTTACTGGAGGTGGTAGTAGGGGCCGTAACCGGCTTCGTCGATGTAGCGACCTTGGGCAAAGCGGTCGAGTCGGTAACCCGCGGCCAAGGGGTGGTCTTGGTCGGTGGCCAAAAGGTGTGCAAACGTCCAGCCCGAAGCGGGCGTGGCTTTGAAACCGCCGTAGCACCAACCCGCGTTGAGGTAGAGCCCGGGCACGGACGTTTGGCAAATGAAGGGGCTGCTGTCGGGCGTCATGTCGTTGAGTCCACCCCAATGGCGCAGCAGGCGCAAGCGCGAGGTGAAGGGGATGGCGCTGACCAGGTCTTGCTGCACCTCCACCACATTGCCCAAGTTGCCGCGCTGGGCCCAGGAGCTGTGCTTGTCCAAGTGACCGCCGTAGACCAAGCCACCTTTGTCGGATTGCGAAACGTAGAAATACGCCGCCGACCAGATCACCACGTGGTTGACCACGGGCTTGATGGCCTCGGTCACATAGGCCTGCAACATATAGGTTTCGATGGGTACTTGCAGGTGTGCTTTTTGGGTGAGCAAGGTGGTGGCGCCCGCGGCGGCCAAGCCCACTTTTCCCGCACCGATGTCGCCGCGGTTGGTCTTCACGCCCACGATGCGCTCGCCGCTCCACAGGTAGTCCTGCACCTCGCAGTTTTGGATGATGTCCACCCCGAGTTGGTCGGCCGCGCGGGCATAGCCCCAGACCACGGCGTCGTGTCGCGCGGTGCCCGCCCCGTTTTGCAGCATGGCACCGTAGATGGGAAAGCGCGCCTCGTCGCTGTAGTCGAGGTAAGGTGCCAAGCGCTGGGTTTGTTCCCGGCTCAGTACCTCGCACTCCACACCGTGCAAGCGCATGGTGTTGGCGCGGCGCACCTGCGCGTCCATGGCCGAGGGGGAGCACACCACGAACAGGTAGCCCCGCGGCGAGAACATGACGTTGTAGTTCAGCTCGTGCGACATCCCGCGCCACAGGTCCATCGAATGCTCATAGAACGGGGCGTTCTCCGGCATCATGTAATTGGAGCGCACGATGGTCGTGTTGCGTCCCGCATTGCCCTGTCCGATGTAGCCTTTTTCAAGCACCGCGATGTTTTTGATGCCGTGGTTTTTGGCCAGGTAATAGGCCGTGGCCAAACCGTGCCCGCCGCCGCCGACGATGACCACGTCGTAGTGTTTCTTGGGCTGTGGGTCGCGCCAAGCGCGCCCCCAGTTTTTGTGGCCGCCCATGGCGTGCTTGAGCAAGGACCATGCGGAATAAGCTTCACTCATGGGCGTCTTTCACATGCGCATGCGCAGGGCGTCGGGGTCGAACGGGGGGCTCATTTGCAAACGCGCGGGGCGGCGTTCACCCAGGATTTCCACCTCCAGCTGCAAATCGGAGCTCACCAAACCGGTGGGGATGTAGCCCTGTGCCAACGACTGCCCCACGAAGTGACCAAAACCACCCGAGGTCACCCAGCCGACCACCTTGCCATCGACCCAGATCGGCTCGTCGCCCATCACGTCGGCGTCCAATGCGTCGACTTCCAAGAACACCCGAGTGCGTTGCGGGCCTTCGGTTTTTTCTTTCAAGGCGGCGGCCTTGCCGATGAAGTCGGGTTTGTCGAGTTTGACGAAGCGATCCAAGCCCGCTTCAAACGCACCGTAAATCGGGCGGAACTCGCGGTACCAGGTGCCGAAATGTTTCTCCAAGCGCAAACACAAGAGCGCGCGCATGCCGAAGTGTCGGATGCCGTGGTCCTTGCCCGCGGCCATGACGGCTTGGTAGAGGCGGTACTGATATTCGGGCGCAACCCAGATTTCATAGCCCAGGTCACCGGTGTAGGTGATGCGGTTGACCAGCGCAGGCACGTTGCCGATGGTCATGTGTCGGCAGTCCATGAACTTGAAGGCGGCGTTGCTCACGTCTTCGTCGCTCAGGCCGGCGAGTACCTCGCGCGACTTCGGCCCGGCGATGGACAGGCCGATGAGCCGCATGCCCAAGGCGTCGATCGACACGGAGCCATCGGCGGGCAGGTGTTGTTCGAACCAGCGCATGTGGTAGACCTGCGCTTGGCTGCTGCCCCACATCATGAAGTCACCGTCGGCGAGTTTGGCGATGGTGAAGTCGCCGATCAACTTGCCCTGGGGGTTGAGCATGGGGGTGAGGATCAAACGGCCGGGCTTGGGCATGGTGTTGGTCATCATGCGCAAGAGCCAGGCCTCAGCGCCCGCACCTTGGATGCGGTACTTGGCGAAGTTGGCGATCTCGGTCACGCCCACGGCTTCGCGCACCGCACGGCACTCGTCGCCGATGGGGCCGAAATCGTTGCTGCGGTGGAAGGACACGATGTCCTCGGCCTTCTCGCCCGGCGGCGCGAACCACAGCGGGGTCTCCATGCCCCAGCTGTCGCCCATGACCGCGCCTTGGGCGCGCATCACGTCGTACAGCGGCGTGGTTTGTTGTGGACGTGCGGCGGGCAACTCCTCGTTGGGGAAGCGGATGCGAAAGCGCCGCGAATAGTTCTCGCGCACCTTTGCGTTGGTGTAGTCGCGGGTGGCCCAGTCGCCGTAGCGCGCCACGTCCATGCCCCAAATGTCAAAGCCGGGGTCGCCATCGACCATCCAGTTCGAGAGCGCCAGACCGACGCCGCCGCCTTGGCTGAAGCCGGCCATCACACCGCAGGCGCACCAGAAGTTGCGCAGGCCTTTGACCGGGCCAACCAGTGGGTTGCCATCGGGGGCGAAGGTGAAGGGGCCGTTGATCACGCGCTTGATGCCGGCGTTTTCCAAAGTGGGGAAGTGTTTGAAGGCGATTTCCAGCGAAGGCGCGATGCGGTCCAGGTCGGGCTGCAGCAGCTCTTGGCCAAAACTCCACGGCGTGGTGCGGGTCGACCACGGCACACCGGCTTGCTCGTACACGCCGAGCACCATGCCTTTGCCTTCTTGGCGCAAGTAGCTCTCGGCGCCGAAGTCGATCACGTGGCCGATCTCTTTGCCGGTGGCCTTGTTGAAGGCCTCGACTTCGGGGATGTCGTCGGTCACCAAGTACATGTGTTCCATGGCCAAGACCGGCAGCTCAATGCCCACCATGCGGCCGACTTCGCGCGCCCACAGGCCACCGCAGTTGACCACGTGTTCGGCGTGAATCTCGCCCTTGTTGGTGCGCACCGTCCAACTGCCGTCGGGCCGCTGCGACAGGCCTTCGACCATGGTCTGGGTTTCGATTTGGGCGCCCGCGAGTTTGGCCGCTTTGGCGTAAGCGTAGGTGGTGCCGGATGGGTCGAGGTGGCCCTCGTTGGGGTCAAGCAGCGCGCCGATGAAGTAGCGGTCTTCGATGAAGGGGAAGTAGTTTTTGGCCTCCGCCACCGAGATGATCTCGGTCTCCATGCCCAGGTAGCGGCCGCGGGCCACGGTCATCTTCAGGAATTCCATTCGCTCGGGCGTGTCGGCCAGCATGATGCCGGGCGACTTGTGCATGCCGCACGACTGGCCCGAAATTTCTTCCAGCTCTTTGTAGAGGTTCACGGTGTAGCTCTGCAGCATGGCCACGTTGGGGTCACCGTTGAGGGTGTGAAAGCCACCGGCGGCGTGCCAAGTGGAGCCACTGGTGAGTTGGTCGCGTTCGAGCAAGACCACATCGGTCCAGCCTTTTTTGGTCAGGTGGTACAGCACCGAGCAGCCCACCACGCCGCCGCCAATCACCACCACTTGCGCGCTTGTCTTCATGTCCAAAGTCTCCGTTGTATTTAAAAATCGGTTGCCACGCCGCCTTCGGCTTTTCGGCGTGTCACAAAAGCGTCCAGCTCCTCTTCGATCGCTGGGTCCATCGCGGGCCGCTCATAGGCGGCGAGCTCGCGCTGCCAAACGGCGTTGGCCTTTTGGTAAGCCGTGGGGCTGCCCGCTTCTTGCCACGTTTCAAAATTGCGCCAGTCCGAGAGGATAGGCGAATAAAACGCGGTCTCAAACCGCTCCAGCGTGTGGGCGGTGCCGAAGTAGTGGCCACCGGGGCCGACTTCGCGGATCGCGTCCATGGCCAGCCCGGCAGGGCTCACGTCCAGCGGGGTCAAGAACTCGGCCACCATTTGGAGCAAGTCGCAGTCCAAGATGAACTTCTCGAACGAGCAGGTCAGCCCGCCCTCCATCCAACCGGCCGAGTGCATGATGAAGTTACCACCGCCTTGCATCAAGGCCCACAGCGAAAACACCGACTCGTAAGCGGCTTGTGCGTCCACCGTGTTGGCCGCGTTGACGTTGGAGGTCCGGTAAGGGATGCCGTACTTGCGGCACAGCTGACCACCGGCCAAGACCGCTTTCATGTACTCGGGTGTGCCAAACGCGGGTGCGCCGGACTTCATGTCCACGTTGCTGGTGAAGCCGCCGTACACCACGGGTGCACCGGGGCGCACCAGCTGGGTGAAGGCAATGCCGGCGAGCGCTTCAGCGTTTTGCTGCGCCAAGGCGCCGGCGATGGTCACCGGGGCCATGGCGCCGGCCAGCGTGAAGGGCGTGAGCATCACGATTTGGTTGCGCGAGGACATCTCGATGATGCCTTGCAGCATAGGCGTGTCCAAGCGCAGGGGCGAGGAGCTGTTGATGATGGTGAAGAGCGATGGCTCACGCTCCATTTGCTCGGCGCTGATGCCGCGGGCGATGCGCGCGATCTCCAGACCGTCGAGGTTGCGCACCTGACCCAGCGAATAAGCGTGAAAGGCCTTGTCGGTGAGCTTGGCGATGTCGGACAGGCAGTCCAGGTGGCGCACCGACGAGTGCAGGTCCACCGGCTCCACCGGGTAGCCGCCGGTGCAGTGCACGATGTCGTAGCGTTGCGCGAGCTTGAGCATGTTGCGAAAGTCGACCTGGTTGCCCGCGCGGCGACCGCCTTGCATGTCCGAGCAGTTGGGCGGGCTGGCCACTTGCGCAAAAGCCAGGTTCTTGCCGCCGATGGCCACGTTGCGCTCGGGGTTGCGCGCGTGCAGCGTGAACTCCGAGGGGCAGGTTTTGATGGCTTGCAAGATCAATTCGCGGGGGATGCGCACGCGCTCCGAGCCGGGCTTAACCTCAGCGCCGGCTTGGCGCAGGATCTCGCGCGCACCGTCGTGCATGAAGTCCATGCCCATCTCTTCGAGGATTTGCAGCGAGGTTTGGTGGATGGCCTCCAACTCGTCTTCGCTGACCACCGCGCTGGGCGTGAAGCGGTGTTGCAGGTGGCGGTAACGCGAGGTGGAGGGCGCTGGCCTGGCCGCCCGTTCGGCGCGACCGGGGCGGCGCCGGGCGGCGGGGGTTGGGCTGGTCTCATCAGACATGGGGGGGTTCCTTGTGGTGCCAAAGACCCGTGGAGGTCGGGTCGGATTCCGTGGGATTATGGGCACCGCCCACGATGGGCAGGGGGGTCTGGACCATCGAAATTTTGTCGGGCTACGGTATGAGTTAATCTCATGTCTAAACAGGGGCTCCCATGATCAGACTTCCATCGCTCAATGGTTTGAGGTTTTTCTTGGCCGCGGGTCGTGCGGGCAGTTTCAGCGCCGCGGCCCAGCACCTGCACGTGACACAAGGCGCCGTCAGCCGTCAGATCAAGGATTTGGAAGACGACTTGGGCGAAGTTTTGTTTTTGCGCGAAGCGCGCGGCTTGCGATTGACCACGGCGGGCTTGCTGCTCATGCGCCACGTTGAAGACGCGTTTGAGTCTTTAGAGGCTGGGGTTGAGCAAGTGCACCAGATGCGTTCGCAAGGGCGCATCGAGTTGAGTGTCAACGTGCCGCAAACCTTTGGCTCTCGCTGGTTGGCGCCGCGCTTGGGCTTGTTCACCAAGACCCACCCCTTGATCACCCTCAATGTCAGCACCGATCCGGTGATAAGCAAACCCGAGGCCGCCCGTTTCGATTGTTTGGTGATGTTTTTGGACCGGCCTTGGTCCATCGGACACTCGCATTTGCTCCGGCTGGAGGAGCACGTCGCCGTGGCCAGTCCGAGCTGGTTTGAAGGGGGCAAAGCGCCCGATCTGGCCACCACGCCGCGCCTGCTGCTCAAAAACGGTGCCGTCGACCTGCCGGTGTGGAGCGACTGGCTGCAGGCCCAAGGTTTGGGCCAACCCAAGTCCTATGAGCACACCGCCAAAATCCGTTTTTCCAGCCTCGATCAAGCGATCAACGCCGCGCTTGCAGGTGCCGGCATTGGCATCGTGGACAAGGCCATGGTGGTCAATGAGCTGCGGCAAAAGCGCTTGCGCTTGTTGCCGCAGCGCAAAACCCAGGGTCCTTACGGCTATTGGTGGGTGCAGTTGGCGCCGCGCCGCAGCCCCGCGGCCGAGCAGTTTCACAGTTGGTTGATGAGCCAATCGTGAAAGCCTGCGCCGAGGACCCAAAACCCTGATGGCTTTGGGGTAGAATCCCCCCGGCTGATGCGATTACGGCATTTTTTGTCGCATTTGAAATGGTTCTCAAGGCAAGCGCACAACCCCCATGACAAGCAAACCCGTCCCGCTGAAAAACAGCCTCGTTCAGCCGCTGGTGCCCGACCTGAAGGTTCGAATTGCCTTTTTGATTGTTCCAGACTACACCCTCTTGGCCTTGACCTGTGCCATCGAGGCCTTGCGCATGGCCAACCGGTCCTGTGGTCAGACCGTGTACGAATGGGTGGTGGTGAGCCAAAACGGCGAGCCGGTCCGGGCCAGTTGCGGGCATTACTTGGAGCCCGTGCAACGGGTCAGTGGCATGCCCAAGCCCGACATGCTTTTCGTTTGTGGCGGCATCAACGTGTCCAAACAATTTAACCCCGAACTGCAAACCACGCTGCGCCACTGGGCCCAGCGCTGCAGCATCGTGGGCTCTTTGTGCACCGGCAGCTACCTCTTGGCCAAGGCCGGTTTGCTCGACGGGTACCGGGCGGTGATTCACTGGGAAAACATGGCCTCCCTCAAGGAGCTGTTCCCCAACGTGAAGTTTTTGGACCAGGTCTATGTTCTAGACCGCGATCGCTACACCTGCGCCGGTGGCGTGGCGCCCTTGGACATGATGTCGCAAATTTTCCGCAAGCACCTGCGGCAAAACGTGTGCACCGTCATCTCAGAGCAGTTCATCTTGGACCGGGTGCGCAACGAAAGCGATCGCCAGCGCGTGCCTTTGCAAGCGCGCGTCGGTAAGTACCATGAAAACCTCATCGAGGCCGCCGCCATCATGGAGGCCAACATCGAAGAGCCGTATTCCATGGACGAAATTTCCAAATTCGTTGGGGTGTCGCGGCGCCAGTTGGAGCGTTTGTTCCAGCGCTACTTGGGCCAAGTGCCCACCAAATACTACCTAGACCTGCGCTTGCAGCGCGCCCGCGAGTTGCTCAACCAAACCTCGCTGTCGATCACGGAAATCGCCGTCATTTGCGGCTTTCAATCGCCGCCGCATTTCTCCAAGTGCTACCGCAGCACCTTCGGCCTTTCGCCGAGTTCGGACCGCCGTCAAAACCTGAGCACCTCGGGCGCAGAATGATTGGCGGCCCTATGCCGCCCATGCTCAGCGGAAGATCACCGTGCGGCTGCCGTTGAGGAACACGCGGTGTTCAATGTGGAAGCGAACGGCCGCTGACAAGGCGCGGCACTCGGAGTCGCGACCCGCCGCGGCCAAGCGTGTGGGGTCGAAACTGTGGTCCACGCGTTCGACGATCTGCTCGATGATCGGGCCTTCGTCGAGGTCGGCGGTGACGTAGTGCGCGGTGGCGCCGGTGAGCTTGACCCCGCGATCGTAGGCTTGGTGGTAAGGGCGTGCACCTTTAAAACCGGGCAAGAACGAGTGGTGGATGTTGATGGCCCGACCCCGCAGTTGGCGACACAGGTCGTCCGACAAAATTTGCATGTAGCGCGCCAACACGACCAAGTCCGATTGCGTCTCTTCCACGATTTGCAACAAGCGGGCTTCTTGCTCGGCTTTGTTTTGTGGGGTCACGGGCAACAAGATGAAGGGGATGTTGTGTGACTCCACCAAGCTTTGCATGTCCGGGTGGTTGGATACCACCGCGGGGATGGTCATGTGCAGCTCGCCGCGGCGCTGGCGGTAGAGCAAGTCGACCAAGCAGTGGTCGAACTTGGAGACCATGATCAGCACCCGGCTGGGCTTTTCATTCTCGTAAATCGCCCACTCCATTTGCTCGCGCCGGGCCACGTCCATGAACTGCTCGCGCCAGCCATTGATGTCGGGACTCTTGTCGTTGTCGCCAAAGAAGACGATGCGAACGAAGAACTTGCCGCTGATCACATCATCGTATTGCTGCATGTCAACGATGAAGCCGTGGCGGGTGGCCAGGAACGTAGATACGGCTGCAACGGTGCCTAAACGGCTGTCACAGGAGGCGCTGAGGGTGAAGAGCTTTTTGCCTTCGAGGCGGGGATCCATGGGGTTTTCTCCGGGAGTGATCAAGGAATGGAGGCAGTTTAATGATGCACCTTGATTCGGATTGTCTGTTGGCGACACATCCCGCCACCGAGACGACGGCGCGACACTACCTTCCTGCATGCAGAGCACAGGCATGGTGCCAGCAGCTGTCGTCCCGCGACAAAGGCTGGTCGCACACGCATCCATCTTGGTTCAATGGGCCGCTTACGATTGCGATCAACTCCACCCCTGCGCTTGGCGCTACCCAGAGGAATGAACATGGCAGAAGACTTCGATGACGACTTGGACCTCAACACGCTCAACGATGAAGAGTTGACCGAACAGGTGCACGACGACCTCTACAACGGTTTGCGTGAAGAAGTGGTCGAGGCCACGAACATCTTGCTCGGCCGCGGCTGGTCCGCCGACCGCGTGCTTAACGACGCTTTGGTCGAAGGCATGCGCATCGTGGGCGTCGATTTCCGCGACGGCATTTTGTTTGTGCCTGAGGTCTTGCTGGCGGCCAACGCCATGAAAGGCGGTATGGAAGTGCTGCGCCCCTTGTTGGCCGAAACCGGTATCGAGCCGATCGGCAAGATGGTGATCGGCACCGTCAAGGGCGACATCCACGACATCGGTAAAAACCTGGTCGGCATGATGATGGAAGGCGCTGGCTTTGAGGTCATCGACATTGGCATCAACAACCCGGTGGAGAAGTACCTGGAGGCCATTGAGCAGCACCAGCCCGACATCTTGGGCATGTCCGCCTTGTTGACCACCACCATGCCTTACATGAAGGTGGTGATCGACACCCTCAAGGAAAAAGGCTTGCGCGACGACTACATCGTGCTCGTGGGTGGTGCGCCCTTGAACGAAGAGTTCGGCAAGGCCGTGGGTGCCGATGCCTACTGCCGCGACGCGGGCGTGGCGGTGGAAACCGCCAAAACGCTGCTCGCCGCTCGCCGCGCAGCGGCCTGAGCGATCGCGGCAATGGGTGACGGCCGATCGTGAAACACCACGCCAACACCCTGGTCATCGCTTGTGGCGCATTGGCCCACGAGATCACCGCCTTACAACGGCTCAACCCTTGGCCGCATTTGACGGTGCAGTGTTTGCCGGCGGACTGGCACAACACGCCCGACAAAATCACGCCGGGCGTGGCCCGACATATTGAACGGGCCCGCGCGGCGGGCTTTGAACACATTTACGTGGCTTTTGCCGATTGCGGCACGGGTGGCCAGCTGGATGCCCTGCTCAAGCGCGAGGGCGTGGAGCGTTTGCCGGGGGCCCATTGTTATGGCTTCTTCGCGGGCGACGCGCTCTTCGATGAGCTCAACGAAACCGCTTTGGGCAGTTTCTACCTGACCGATTTCTTGCTGCGCCACTTTGACCGGCTGGTGATCCAAGGCTTGGGGCTCGATCGCCACCCCGAGCTCTTGCCCGTGTATTTCGGCAACTACACCCATTTGGTGTACCTTGCCCAGCGAGAGAGCCCCGACGGCATCGCTTTGGCCGAGGCCGCAGCCCGCCGTTTGGGCCTGGCCTTCACCCACCGTTTCACAGGCTACGGTGGACTTGAAACCGGATTGCGACGCGCCGCGTCGCTCCACCAACCTTTGGGCGTCTTGTCATGGCAAAACTGATCGTGATTTCTTGGCGCGACATCCCGTCGCAAGTCGTGGTCAAGGCGGGCCGAGAGGCCCACAAGATCCAGCTCTCGCACCGTTTTCAAGAAGCGATTGACCGCGCTGCGATGCGGGCGGGCAAAGCCAGCTCCGACGCCTACTTGGCGGACTGGAAGCGCTCGGCGCCCGAATCCATCACCGGCGACCTGGAGGCCGCCGCCCAAACCGTGGCCGATGGCTTGGAGTCGCGTTACAGCGACGAAGACCTGCTGGTCTTGATCCGCGCCCATGGCTTGGAGCCTGGCTCGGTACCACCGTCTGAGCGGGCCGCCCAGCCCGGCGCGGACGCGGCCTGAACAACCCCACCCCTAGGATGCACACACCATGTACCAAGCCCGCTTGTGGTCGGTGAAAAACGCCCGTTCCCTTGAGTGGTTTTACAACCGGTTTGAACGCGTGCTGGTCGCCCTGCACCCGTGGTTTGAGCGGGTGGGTTATGAGCGCTTGGAAGCGCCCATGGCTTGGCTGGAGCGCTTGACCAAAGGCTTTTTGTTCGACTGCCAAATGTGCGGTCAGTGCGCGTTGAGCTCCACCGGCATGTCCTGCTCCATGAACTGCCCCAAGACGATCCGCAACGGCCCGTGTGGCGGCGTTCGGGCCAATGGCCACTGCGAGGTCAAACCCGAGATGCGCTGCGTGTGGGTCGAGGGTTTTGCCGGCAGCGAACGCATGCGCAACGGTCAGGCCATTCGCGTGATCCAAATCGCCGTCGACCGGCGCTTGGAGGGACGCTCGTCTTGGCTC
Source organism: Hydrogenophaga intermedia (assembly GCA_945890705.1). Taxonomy (GTDB): domain Bacteria; phylum Pseudomonadota; class Gammaproteobacteria; order Burkholderiales; family Burkholderiaceae_C; genus Hydrogenophaga; species Hydrogenophaga miladensis. The sequence continues at coordinate 42,208 of CAMDCY010000003.1, forward strand.
AAAGTGGCCAAGGAAAAAGGCCAAGCCGTCGCACTGAGCCGCCAGGAGTCCACGAATGCGCTTTGACGACGAACCTGTACCCGGTTACCCACTGCCCATTCTGCCGGGGCATTCCTCCCCGGGTCGTTTGGAGCGTGTGCTGCGCAGCGGCGGCTTCGCCATCACCGCGGAGATGGACCCACCCGATTCCGCCGACCCGGACGAGGTCTTGCGCCGCGCGCGTTTGTTCGATGGCTATGTGGACGCCATCAATGCCACCGACGGCAGCGGCGCGAACTGCCACATGTCGAGCCTAGCGGTGTGCGCTTTGCTCACACGGGCGGGTTACGCCCCAGTGATGCAGATCTCTTGCCGCGACAAAACCGCATCGCCATCCAAGGCGACATCTTGGGCGGCGCCGCCTTGGGCGTGTGCAACCTCTTGTGTTTGAGCGGCGACGGCGTGCAGTCGGGCGACCACCCCCAAGCCAAGCCGGTATTCGATTTGGACTGCATGTCCTTGCTCGAGATCGCCCGCACCATGCGCGACGAGCAGCATTTTCAAAGTGGTCGCAAGATCACCTTCGCCCCTCGCGTGTTTTTGGGCGCAGCCGCCAACCCCTTTGTGCCACCGTTCGATTGGCGTGCGCAGCGCACCGCCAAAAAAATCGCGGCTGGCGCGCAGTTCATCCAAACCCAGTATTGCTACGACGTCCCGCGTTTGCGCGAGTACATGAAGTCGCTCGACGACATGGGCCTGTTGGACAAGGTCTTTATGCTGGTGGGCGTGGGCCCTTTGCGATCGGCCAAAGTGGCCGAGTGGATGCGCAGCAACGTCCCCGGCGTGCACATCCCCGACTCGGTCATCAAACGCTTGGCCGGTGCCGAAAAACCCGCGCTCGAGGGCCGCCAAATCTGCATCGACCTCATCCAAGAAATTCGTGAAATCAAAGGCGTCAGCGGTGTGCACATCATGGCTTACCGCCAAGAAGACACCGTGCCCGAGATCGTCGAACGCGCCGGTATTTTGGGCGGACGTGTGCCTTGGTACCCCGGCCGCGATACCCCTTACAACGACGTGGTTTAACGCCATTCCCAGACCTGTTTTATTAGGAGTTTGCCTTGACCGATACCGTGATCAGTTCCGCCACCAAAGAAGTCGTCATTGGCTTTGACCGCCCCTTCGTCATCATTGGCGAGCGCATCAACCCCACCGGCCGCAAGATCATGGCCGCCGAGATGATCGCCGGCGATTTCAGCCGCGTGCAAAGCGACGCTTTGGCCCAAATTGCTGCCGGCGCGCACATGCTCGACGTCAACGCCGGCATCCCGCTGGCCGACGAACCCGCGCTGCTGGCGCATTGCATTCAGCTCGTGCAGTCTTTGACCGATGTGCCGCTGTCGATCGATTCCTCGATCGTGGCCGCCTTGGAAGCCGGTTTGAAGGTCTACAAAGGCAAGGCCTTGGTCAACTCCGTGACCGGTGAAGATGACCGTCTGGAAACCGTCTTGCCCTTGGTCAAGAAGTACGGCGCGGCGGTGGTGGCGATCTCCAACGACGAGACCGGTATTTCCGAAGACCCCGATGTGCGCTTCGAAGTCGCCAAGAAAATCGTGCAGCGCGCAGCCGACTACGGCATCCCCGCTTGCGACGTGGTGGTTGATCCCTTGGTCATGCCCGTGGGCGCCATCAACACCGCGGGTGTGCAAGTGATGCGTTTGGTGCACCGCCTGCGCACCGAGCTCAAAGTGAACACCACCTGTGGTGCGTCCAACGTGAGCTTTGGCTTGCCCGAGCGCAACGGCATCAACGCCGCCTTCCTGACCATGGCCATGGGCTCTGGCATGACCTCGGCCATCACCAACCCCCTGCACGAAGAGGTGGTGCGTGCGATCATGGGTGCCGATGTCATGATGGGCCACGACCCCGACTGCGCCCGCTGGATTCGCAAGTTCCGTCAAGACCCACCGGCCGGTGCCGATGGCGCCCCGGGTCGTGGTCGCCGCGACACCAGCCGTCGCCGCCCCAGTTAAAGGACCCACCGACACCATGAGTGAATCGAACGACGCGCTGATTGTTTTCACCCCCTCGGGTCGCCGAGGGCGCTTTCGCATCGGCACGCCCGTGTTGCAGGCCGCCCGCTCCTTGGGCGTGGACATCGACTCGGTCTGTGGCGGCCGCGGCATTTGTGGCCGCTGCCAAGTGGTGGTGTCCGAGGGCGACTTCCCCAAGCACGGCTTGACGTCCAGCGCGGCAAGCCTGTGCGCGCTCACCGAGGTGGAGCGCGGTTTCGACGGCGAGCGACCCTTGGTCGAGGGCCGCCGTTTGTCTTGCCACGCCAAGATCGAAGGCGACGTGGTCATCGACGTGCCACCCGACAGCCAAGTTCACAAACAGGTGGTTCGAAAAGCCGCCGAAGCGCACGACTTGGTGCTCAACCCCTTGGTCAGCCTGCACTACGTGGAGGTGCAAGAGCCCGATATGCACGACCCATCGGGTGATCTGCGTCGCTTGGAAGACGCCTTGGAATTCGAATGGGGTTTGACCGATCTGGGTTGCGACCTCAAAGTGTTGCAAGTGCTGCAACCGGTTTTGCGCAAAGGTGGCTGGAAGGTCACCGTCGCGGTGCATTCGCGCCAGCGCATCATCGCAGTGTGGCCCGGCCTGCACAAGCACCTCTTCGGCATGGCGGTGGACGTGGGCTCCACGACCATTGCTGCCCATTTGTGCAACTTGGACACCGGTGAAGTGGTGGCCTCGGCCGGGGTGATGAACCCGCAAATTCGATTCGGCGAAGACCTGATGAGCCGCGTCTCTTACGTGATGATGAACCCCGGCGGCGAGGTCGACATGACGCACGCCGTGCGCGCAGCGCTCAACGAACTCGCCCGTGACGTCGCCGCTCAGGCCGGCATCACGGCCCAGGACATTTTGGAAGCCACCTTCGTCGGCAATCCCATCATGCACCACCTGCTGATGGGCATCAACCCGGTGGAACTCGGCGGTGCGCCATTCGCTTTGGCGGTGGACCGCGCGATGGACGTTTCGGCCAGCGAGATCGACCTGGAATTGCACCCCGGTGCGCGGGTTTATGTTTTGCCCTGCATCGCGGGCCACGTGGGCGCCGACACCGCGGGCATGTTGCTCGCCGAGCGGCCCGACCTCACGGACAAAATCACCCTCTTGGTCGATGTGGGCACCAACGCCGAAATCGTCTTGGGCAACAACCAGCGTTTGCTGGCCTGCTCCAGCCCGACGGGGCCGGCCTTCGAGGGCGCGCAGATCAGTTGTGGCCAGCGCGCCGCGCCCGGTGCGATCGAGCGCTTGCGCATCGACCCCGCGACCTTGGAGCCGCGCTTCAAGGTGATCGGCTGCGACCTGTGGTCGGACGAGCCCGGTTTTGCGGACGCCATCGGCGCCACCGGCGTGACGGGTGTGTGCGGCTCCGGCATCATCGAGGCCATGGCCGAGATGTACCTCAGCGGCGTCATGCGCCACGACGGCATCATCGATGGCAACAAAGCCGAGCTGACCCCCCGCATCCAATCCGATGGCCGAACCTTTTGCTACGAACTGTTGGCGGCCACCGGCGACCGCCCAGCCTTGCGCATCATGCAAAACGACGTCCGCGCCATTCAGCTGGGCAAGGCCGCGCTGTACGCGGGTGTGCGCTTGTTGATGGAGCGCATGGGCGTTGAAAAGGTGGATGCGGTGCGGCTCGCCGGCGCTTTTGGCAGCCACATCGATGTGAAGTACGCCATGGTGCTGGGTTTGATCCCGGACTGCGATTTGGCCCACGTGAGCTCGGCGGGCAACGCCGCCGGCACGGGCGCCCGCATGGCCTTGCTGGACATCCAGGCCCGCACGGACATCCAAAACTTGGTGCGCCGGGTCGACAAAATCGAGACCGCGGTGGAGCCGCAATTCCAAGCGTTTTTTGTCGACGCCATGGCGATTCCGCACCTCAACGACCCCTTCACCGAATTGCAAAAAGCGGTGACGCTGCCCGAGCGGGTGGTGGTCGAAGCCAGCGCCAAGAGTCGGCGCGGTCGGCGCGCTTGAGTGGCTGGGCCGCGGCCCAGCCACTGTGAAACAATGGGGGTTTGATTCTTGACCACCGAGATCCCCATGAACACGACCGCCGCGCCCAACCGTTTTTCACACCTGCTGGCCACCCGCCCTTGGCTGCTGGCCGACGGCGCCACCGGCAGCAACCTCTTTGACATGGGGCTGGTTTCGGGCGACGCCCCCGAACTCTGGAACGAAGAACACCCCGATCGCATCGCCCACTTGCACCAGGGCTTCGTGGATGCCGGCGCGGACATCGTGCTGACCAACACCTTTGGTGGAACCCGCTACCGACTCAAGCTACACCAAGCGCAAGACCGGGTGCACGAACTCAACGTCAAGGCCGCTGGCATTGCGCGTGGCGTGGCCGATGCGGCGGGCCGCCCTGTGGCGGTGGCCGGCAGCATCGGGCCCACAGGCGAAATCATGGAACCCATCGGCAGCTTGAGCGCCGAAGACGCCCAAGCCGCGTTCGCCGAACAGGCCCGCGCCTTGGCCGAGGGGGGCGTGGACGTGTTGTGGATCGAGACCATGTCTTCGCGCGAAGAGGTGGAAGCGGCGGTGGCCGGTGCGGCCACGGTCGGCTTGCCCATCGTCGTCACCGTGAGTTTCGACACCAATGGACGCACCATGATGGGTCTTTCGGCCCACGATTTGGCTCAGATCGAACAAGCCTCGCCGCACAAGCTCGCGGCCTGCGGCACCAACTGCGGTGTGGGCGCGTCCGAAGTGGTGGCCTGCATCCGCAACCTGGCCGAAGCGGCCGGACCGGACGTGGTGCTGGTGGCCAAAGGCAATTGCGGCATTCCGCAGTTTGTGGGCGGCAGCATTTGTTACAACGGCACGCCCGAGCTGATGGCGTTGTACGCGCGCATGGCGTTTGACGCCGGGGCACGCATCATCGGCGGCTGCTGCGGCACCTCGCCCAAACACCTCGCGGCCATGCACCAAGCGCTGCTCACCCACACCCGCCAAGCCTCCCCCAGCTTGGAGCAAATTGAGTCGCAACTCGGCGACGTCTCGACCGGCGCCAAAGCGCAATGGTCGGGCCAACAAAGCCGCGAAGCCGGGGCCGCACCCGGGGCCAATTTGCAGCGCGGTTCTGGCCGTCGACGGGCCGCCGCAGGGGGCGACAAGCTCCCCCCCAACGCCTGATCTGTGCACGGGCCACCGGGGTGGCGGGGATGTCGTAAAAGCGTTCGTTCGTGACGTTATCCGCATGGTCTCTGGGCGGGACTGCGGCGAACATGGTTCACCTGCCGCAAGGCCGTCAGAGCCTTGTTTGCCCAACCCCAACCGACGCCCAATATGTACGACCCCCAGCACCTGATTGAACAAACCGACCCCGAGCTGTTCGCCGCCATCCAAGCCGAGAACGCGCGCCAAGAGCACCACATCGAGCTGATCGCCAGCGAGAACTACGCCTCGCCCGCCGTCATGGCCGCCCAAGGCAGCCAACTCACCAACAAATACGC
>CAMDCY010000004.1 GCA_945890705.1 Hydrogenophaga intermedia
ACCGGTGCCCCGGTCCAGCGAGTGAAGTCTTACCCGAGAAGTGAAGCTTCAGTTCAAAGCCATGCTGAGCTTGCGCCGGTAGCGCGAGATCATTTCGCTTTGCGGGTCAAGATGGGCCGCGGCTTGGCCGGCCAGCTCAATGCCGCCGGCCGATTTACCGATGGTGCTGGGGTCCACTTTTTGTGCGGACGGGGTCATCAGTTCGAGCAGCGCCACAAAGGTCTTTCGGGCCAGCTCGTTTTCCCAGGCGCGGTCGCGCATGACGATTTCCAGCAACTCATCCAAGGCCGCGGGCCAGTCGCCGGTGGCGATCAGCAAACGCGTCTTGGCCATGCGCGCGGCGAAGTCGCGTTTGTTGGCGGCGATCAAGGCGTCCCAGTGGTCCACGCCGCGGCCGCCTTCGGGGTCTTGATCCACAAAGCGCAGCGCCAGCAGCCAATGGTGCATGGCCTCCAAGCGCAATTGGGGCGGGATCTGGTTCAAGCCCGGGGCCAAGGTGTTGGCCGCCTCGTCCAGCAAACCGAATTCGATCAGGCGCTGCGCGAGTTCGGCACGGGCTTCGTGGTTGTTGGGGTTTTGTTGCAGCTCGGCGTGCAAACGCTCCAAGATTTGTGCGGGGTCTTCTTCGCCCGCTTCGTCCATCGGGGCTTCCTCGGCCATCTGGGCGTCACCGGCGGGCAGGTTTTTGTCCAAAAAGACCTTGATCTGGCCTTCGGGCAGCGCGCCCATGAAGCCGTCGACCGGCTTGCCGCCGACCATCAACACGCAAGTGGGGATGCTGCGAATACCAAAGGCGCCGGCCAATTCTTGTTCTTGGTCGGAGTCGATTTTGACCAAGCTGAAGCGCCCGCCGTACTCGGCTTCGATCTTTTCCAGCAAGGGGCCAATCACCTTACAGGGGCCGCACCAAGGCGCCCAAAAATCCACCAAAACCGGCACGCGGTGGGAGGCTTCGACGACATCGGTTTTGAAATTCTCGGTGGTGACGTTGATCATTTGGGGCGGTTCTGGGTAAAAAGTAAAATTCGGCGATGAACACCATTCAAATCGGCATTGTCATGGGTTCCAGCTCGGACTGGGACACCATGGAATCGGCAGTCCAGATTCTGCAGCAGTTTGGCGTGGGCTTTGAGGCCCAAGTCGTTTCGGCCCACCGCATGCCGGACGAGATGTTTGCCTACGCCGAAGCCGCCGAGGGACGGGGCTTGCAAGCCATCATCGCCGGCGCGGGTGGCGCGGCCCATTTGCCCGGCATGATCGCGGCCAAAACCGTGGTGCCGGTGCTCGGTGTGCCGGTGGCCAGCAAACACCTCCAAGGCGTGGACTCCTTGCACAGCATCGTGCAAATGCCCAAGGGCGTGCCCGTGGCCACCTTTGCCATCGGCACGGCCGGTGCGGCCAACGCCGCCCTGTTCGCGGTGGCCCTTCTGGCCAACCACAACCCCGACTTGCGCGCCCGCTTGCACGCCTTTCGCGCCGCGCAAACCCAAGCCGCTCGCGACATGAAGCTGCCCGTATGAGCCAGACGCCTTTGTTGCCCGGCAGCATCGGGGTGAACCAGCAGCCCATCACGGTGGGTGTGATGGGCGGCGGCCAATTGGGCCGCATGTTCGTGCAGGCCGCCCAGGCCATGGGCTACTTCACTGCCGTGCTCGACCCCGATGCGCAAAGCCCCGCGGGCCTCATCAGCCACCACCACATCGCCACCACCTACGACGACCCGGCCGGTCTGCAGGCCCTGTGTGCCGTGGCCGACGCCATCACGACCGAATTCGAAAACGTGCCGGCCCAAGCCTTGCTGAGCTTGGCGGCGCAGCGACCCGTCGCCCCCAACGGCGCCTGTGTGGCCGTGGCGCAAGACCGGGTGCAAGAAAAAAATCACTTCAACGCCTGTGCCGGCGTCAGCGGTGTGCGCCCGGCGCTGTTCGCCGCCATTGAAAGCCCCGAGCAGCTCGCGGCCGTGCCCGATGTGCTCTTGCCCGGCATCCTTAAAACCTCGCGCATGGGTTACGACGGCAAGGGCCAAGCGCAGGTCAACACCCGCGAAGAACTGGCGCAGGCTTGGCAGCGTTTGGGCCAGGTGCCCTGCGTGCTCGAGCAGCGTCTTGCTTTGCGCAGCGAGTTGTCGGTCATCGTGGCGCGCGGCGCCGATGGCCAAACCGTGGCTTTCCCGGTGCAAAAAAACACCCACCGCGACGGCATCTTGGCTTTGACCGAGGTGCACGACAGCGCGGTCGACCCGGCGTTGGCGCAACGCGCCCAAGCCAGCACACGCGCGTTGGCGCAACACCTGGGCTATGTGGGCGTGTTGTGCGTGGAGTATTTTGTGGTGGACGATGGCACGGGCCGGGACACCTTGGTGGTTAACGAAATGGCGCCACGCCCGCACAACAGCGGCCACTACACCCAAAACGCGTGCAGCTATTCGCAGTTCGAAGCGCAGGTGCGCGCTTTGGTCGGCCTGCCGCTGCCCGAGCCGGTGCAGCACAGCCCGGCGACCATGATCAACCTGTTGGGTGATCTGTGGTGGCCCCAAGGCGACGCCAGCGCCGCGCCGACCACGCCCCCTTGGGACCCAGTGCTGGCCTTGCCCGGTACCCACCTGCACCTCTACGGCAAGCTCAGCGCCCGTCCGGGGCGCAAGATGGGCCACCTCAACATCACCGGCGCCAGCGTGGCGCAGGTGCGCCAAACCACCGCGCAGGCCTTGGCGATTTTGGGTTTGCCCAGCCTGCAGGCCTTGGCCGCATGAGCGCGCGCTGTTGGCCCCCCGAACGCGCCACCTTCGAGACGGCGGCGCGGCATTGGGTGGCTGGGGGCTTGGTGGGCATGCCCACCGAAACGGTGTACGGCTTGGCGGCGGACGCCGACAACCCCACCGCTGTGGCGCGCATTTTTTCGGCCAAAGGCCGGCCCAGCGACCACCCGCTGATCGTGCACATCCCTGCGCCCGAAGCACCGGGTGAGGCGGCTTGGCAGGCCTTGGTGGGCCGTTACGCCCACGACGTGCCGCCGTTTGCGTGGGCCCTGATGCAGGCTTTTTGGCCCGGGCCTTTGACGCTCATCTTGCACCGGCGCGAGGGCGTGGCCACGGCCGCGGCCGGCGGTCACGCCAGCGTGGGCCTGCGCTGCCCCGAGCACCCCACCGCACAAGCCCTGCTCTTGGCGGCGCAGCGCTGGGGCGTGTGGGGCGTGGCAGCGCCCAGCGCCAACCGCTTTGGTCGTGTGAGCCCCACCACGGCAGAGCACGTGGCCAGCGAATTCGAGGCCTTGAGCGAAGCCGAGCTGATCATCGTGGACGGTGGCGCTTGCAGCGTGGGCATCGAGTCGACCATCGTGGACGCCACGCGCGGAGAGCCCGTGCTCTTGCGCCCCGGCATGATCACCGCCCAAGCCTTGAGCCAAGCCTGCGGATTGCCAGTGCGCGAACGCGATGCGCAAGCCCCGCGCGTCTCGGGCTCATTGGCCTCGCACTACGCGCCCCAAGCGCGCGTGCGTTTGGCCGACGCTTCCGTTCTGACCAAGGCCTTGCGCGCCGAGCCCGAGCCAGCGCGCGTGGCGGTCTACGCCCAGGCCGGTGTGGCCGTGCCGGCCGGTGTGCGCGTTGAGCGCATGCCCGACGACGCGGCGACCTGTGCGCAAGACGTGTTCGCGGTGCTGCGCCGTTTGGACGCGCCCGACTGCCACACGATTTGGGTACAAACTCCGCCCGAGGGTCAAGACTGGGACGGCGTGCGCGACCGCTTGCAACGCGCCGCGGCCTAAAGACTCACCGCCGCTGTTCGGCGGCCCACTCCAACACTGCGTCCAAGGCCGCACGCCCTTGGTTGGCGCGCTCGTGGTGGATGAACGCAATGATCACCAAACGCTGACCCGTGCGCGTGTCCACATAGCCCGCGATGCCTGCCACGTCGCGCAGCGTGCCGGTCTTGATCCAAGCCCGGCCATTGGCCAAGCTGTTGGGGCGCTGTGCCATGCGCCGGGTGGTGCCGTTGACGCCCGCCACCGCCAGCGAGAGCTGGAACGTCAAGGCCTCGGGGTGTTGGGCGGCGTGGCGAAGCAAATGCAAGAGCGCTTGTGGCGTCACGCGCTCTTGGCGCGATAGGCCCGAGCCGTTGTCCACCACCGGAGCGGCCACCTTCGCCCCGAAGGTCTGCGTCCACCAACGCCCCAGCACCTCGCGCGAACGTTCAAATTGGGCCACCTCGGTTGGCGCTCCCAAACTCAGGAACACCTGTTGCGCCATCACGTTGTTGCTGAACTGGTTGACGTCGGCAATGATGTCGCTCAGCGGCAGCGAATCGGCCGCCAACAGCAGCCGCGCTGAGGTGGGGGTGGTGCCGGTGCGCACACGGCCGGTCAAGCCCCCACCGCTTTGGCGCCACAAGCCTTCGAGCGCTCGCGCCGCGTAGCTCGTCGGATCTTGGTATGCCACCGGCCAGACCTGCTCACCGCACTGTTGGGCGTAGCTGCCCAACAAACGGATGGCGTTGGGGTCGGAAAAATCGGCTTGCAAACGTGTGCGCCAATCGACACAGGCGCGGGTGGTCAGGGGCACGCTCGCATCCACCGTCAAGCCGGCCAAGGGCGGCTCGCTGCGCACGTGGGCCACACCGGCCTCGGGGTCGGGCGTGAAGTGCAACAGAACCGATTTGAAATTTACCAAGAGCGCGTCGGGAGTGACGTTGTAAGGCCGCAGGTGTTCGCCATCGAAATCGCCGGGGGCCACGACCGGCACTGCAAAGCCGCTGTGGTCGAGCACCAAGTCGCCCGCAATGGCGAGCACGCCTTGGTTTTGCAGCGCCGCGAAATCGGCTTGAATGCGCTCGAGCACCCACTTGGGATCGCCGCCGCCGCGCACATACAGATCGCCTTGCAGCACGCCGCGCAGCACGGGGGCGTTGCTGTAGAAGCCAGTCTGCCAGCGGTGTTCGGGCCCGAGCAGGTCCAGGGCGGCGTAGGTGGTGACCAACTTCATGACCGAGGCTGGGTTGATCGAGCGATCGGCACCGATCGACAACAGCGGCTGGCCTGTCGGACCGACCGGTGCGACCACCACGGTCATGGCCTTGGCGGGCAAGCGCGCGGCCTGGAGCGCTTGTTTCACCGAGGGCGGCAGCTGGGACGCGGTGGGACGGGCAGCCACGGCTGTGTGCGCGAGCAGCACCGCGCACAAGCCCCACACCCGCCAACGCATCCGTTTGTCCATGGCCCATTATGGCGGTGGGCGTGGCCGATAATGGCGGCCATGCCCGCGTCCACACACGACTCCCCCCCGACCAGCGCTCAGCGGCTGTTGGCGATGGAGACCAGCACCGACACCTTGTCTTTGGCCTTGGGCAGCGCCAACGCGTCCGCACCGGCGTGGGCCTTTGATGGCCCCGGCGGCCAGCAGGCCTCGGCCACGCTCTTGCCCGCCGTGCGCCAAGGCTTGACGCAGCTCGATTGGCCGCTGAGCAGCTTGGACGCCATCGTGGTCGGTCGCGGCCCAGGTTCTTTCACCGGTTTGCGCACCGCCTGTTCGGTGGCCCAAGGCTTGGCCTATGGTTCGCCCAGCGCGCAACACCCCGAGGGTTTGCCAGTCTTGCCAGTGGACACCTTGCTCGCCGTGGCCGAAGAAGCCCGCGCCCAACGCGCCGCACAAGGCTACGCCGTGCGCTGGGTGGCCACCGTGCTCGATGCGCGCATGGACGAGTTGTACGTGGCCTTGTACGAACACCACGGCGGCGCTTGGCACGAGCGCAGCCCCGCGCGTTTGTGCGCGCCGCAAGACGTGGCCGCGTGGGCCTTGAGCCATGTGGTGTTGGACAGCGACGCTTGGGCGCAAGGCCAATGGCTGTGGGCCGGCAATGTGTGGGCCCAAGACAGCCCCTACGCACCGCGCTTGCGCGCCTTGATGGGCGTGCGCTGCACCGCCTTGCCCACCGCCGCGGCGCTCTTACGCGTGGCTGCGGCGCCGCTGGCCTTGGGCCAAGCCTTGCGCCCCCACGATGTCTTGCCGCTGTACGTGCGCGACAAAGTGGCGCTGACCACCGCCGAGCGCGAAGCCGGTCAGCGCTTGCAAAACCCCAGCTTGACTGGTGCGCGCGAACAGTGGCCCTTGCGTTGGGCCAGCATGCAAGAAGCCGATTTGGACACGGTGGTGGAACTCGAAAAACGCGCCCACTCGCACCCTTGGTCGCGCCAACATTTTGCCGACTCGTTGCGCAGCGGCTACCCCGCGTGGTTGTTGTGGGCGCAAGAGCCGCAGCACTGCGAACCCAGCTTGCTGGGTTATTGGGTGGCGATGCCCGGCGTGGACGAGGCGCACCTGCTCAACATCACCGTCGCGCCCCAGCACCAGCGCCAAGGCTGGGGCCGCTTCATGTTGGAGGCCTTGTGTGTGTGGGCACGCCAACACGCCGCGCAGCGCGTGTGGCTGGAGGTGCGCGACAGCAACTTCGCCGCACGCACTACCTATGAGCGCAGCGGCTTTGTGGCCGTGGGTGTGCGCAAAGGCTATTACCCCGCCGGGCGCACCGCGCGCGAAGACGGCATCGTCATGAACCGACCCCTGAACGCCGAGGCCTGACCATGGAACGCGCCACCGATTTTGTGCACCAACTCGACGCGCGCCAGCGCGCCATGCTCAAGGCCATGGGCATCACCGTGTGGGCGCCCACGCCCGAGAAGGTGCCGGCCAGCACCGCCGGAGAAAGCCCAAGCCGGGTGGCTGTGACACCCGCGCCTGCCGCGGCTACGGTGGCGCATGCTCCCGCGGCCCGCCCACCCCGGGTCGCCACCGTGGCGCCTCCTGCACCCGCACCCGCGGCAGCCGCGCCGGTGGTGCAGCGCCCCGCCATCGATGACGCCGCTTTGGCCAGACTGGACGCCGAGGCCTTGGCGCAGACCATCGCCCAGTGCCAAGCCTGTGCTTTGTGCGAAGGCCGCCGTCACGCCGTGGCCGGCGGCGGACACCTGCCCGCCGATTGGATGGTCGTGGGCGATGCGCTGAGCGACGCCGAAGACGAGCAGGGCCAAGTGTTCTTGGGCGACGAAGGCCTCTTGCTCGACAACATGCTGCGCGCCGTGGGCCGCAGCCGCCACGAGGCCGGCCTCAACGCCGCCTACGTCACCACTGCGCTCAAGTGCCGCCCTTTGATCGGGCAAAAACCCACCGACGCCGACATCGCGCAATGCGCAAATTACCTCAAGCGCCAAGTCGCCTTGGTGCAGCCCCGCGTCATCTTGCTCATGGGCAGCTTGGCCACCCAAGCCGTGTTGGGCAGCACCGAACCCCTTGGCCGTTTGCGTGGACAAGTGCACCGCTTTGATGGCGTGCCGGTCATCGTCACCTACCCTTTGCGCAACCTCTTGAGCGTGCCCCAGAACAAAGCCAAGGCGTGGGACGATCTGTGTTTTGCTTGGGCGCAGCTCACACCGGCCGCTTAAAACCCAAGCCTTCTAAAATCGGCGCATGACCTTTATTGACATGCTTCAGCGCGCCGAGCGCCAAAACGCCTCTTTGCTCTGCGTGGGCTTGGACCCGGAACCCGCCAAATTCCCGCGCCATTGGCAAGGCGACGCCAGCAAGATATTCGACTTTTGCGCCGCCATCGTCGACGCCACGGCCGACTTGGCCATGGCCTTCAAGCCCCAAATCGCCTACTTCGCCGCGCACCGCGCCGAAGACCAGCTCGAGCGCTTGGTGGCCCACATGCGCCGCGTGGCACCCAAGGTGCCGGTCATTCTGGACGCCAAGCGCGGCGACATCGGTGCGACCGCCGAGCAATACGCCATCGAAGCCTTTGAGCGCTTTGGCGCCGACGCCGTCACGCTCTCGCCCTACATGGGCTTCGATTCGGTGCAGCCTTATTTGAAGCGCCACGGCAAGGGCGCGTTTTTGCTCTGCCGCACTTCCAACCCCGGCGGCGACGATTTTCAAAACCAGCGCCTGGCCACGGTGGACGGCCAGCCGCGTTTGTTTGAACACATTGCGCAACTTGCACAAGGCCCGTGGAACCTCAACGGCCAACTCGGTTTGGTGGTGGGCGCGACCTACCCAGCCGAGATCGAGCGGGTGCGCGCCTTGGCGCCGACCGTTCCCTTGCTCATCCCCGGTGTGGGCGCACAAGGTGGCGACGCCACGGCCACCGTCAAAGCCGGCTGGCGCGCCGACGCGCAAGGCCAAACCACCGGCCCGATTTGTGTGAACTCCTCACGCGCCATTTTGTATGCCAGCGCCGAAGCCGACTTCACCCAAGCCGCTCGCCGCGTGGCCGAAACCACCCGCCAAACCTTGCGCAACGCGCAGCACGCTTGATCATCGACCTGCAAATTCGAGCCGCTGCGGCCGCGGATCGCGAAGCCATTCGCCACGTGCACCTGCGTGCGTTTGCGGACAGCGAAAACCAGCGTGTGGCCCAGCTCGCGCTGGACTTGTGGGACAGCCAAAACCAGACCGGCGCCCATGCTTGGGTGGCCGAAGCACATGGGCAGGTCATCGGACATGTGGCTTTTAGTCCTGTCACGGCGCCAAGCTTGGGGCCTGCTCACATCTTGGCCCCTTTGGGTGTGCTACCCGAACATCACGGCCAAGGCGTGGGCGTGGCCTTGGTGCGTCACGGCTTGAATGCGGTGGAGGGAGCGCTGGTCTTGGTTTATGGCGACCCAGCGTACTACGGTCGCTTCGGTTTTCGCGCCGAAGACGCCGTGTGGTGTATGCCTCCATATGAGTTGGAGCACCCCATGGGTTGGCAAGCCAGGTGGCCCATCGGGCTGGCGCAACCAGCAGCGCCGGTGACCATCCGTTGTGTACCGGCCTTGGACGACTCGGTTTTGTGGTGATGCGTTACGTTTAAACCGCGCTTCGCCACAGCGCCATGCCACTCTGCGCTTTGCTGGTGTCGCTGGGTGCGAGTAACAGCGGGCCTGCGGGGCTTTGGCGCAGGGCTTGGGCCAAGGCCTGTAAAGCGGTGTCGGGACCGCTGAGCAACTCCAATTCCAACTCCAAGATCGGCGCGCGCAGCTCGGTGCCGGGTACGCTGACCTCGCCTTGGTCCAGCGCCACTTCAATCTGCGCACCAGCGTGTGTGATCACCCAGCGCTGGCGTTCAAAGTCGGTGCGAAACAGCGGCTGCAGGTCGGCGCGCCAGGCCATGAGTTGCGCGGCCAGTGCGGCGTCGTCCACCAGCGCGGCAAAGTCCAAGGCACCCGGGGTGGTCGGACCTTCCCACTCTTGGCGGCGCGACAAACCGCCCACGCTGCTGCCCGCGGTCTTCACGGTCAGCAGCCAATCGCGGCCCGAGAGCCGTTCGCGCACGGCCATGCGCGCGCGCTGCAGGTCCTGCGCGGGTGTGTCGAAATAGGTGTTGAGCAAACGCTGCGTGTCGCTGGGCCCCGCCAACAGCGGGTGCGCGCGCAGGGCCGGCAGGTCGGCGGCGTTCAGGCTGAGTTTGAGCTCGGTTTCCATCGGTGGCGTTGATCAGCAGGCTTCAGAGCAAGCGCGCCAAATAGCGGCCCGTGAAGCTGGCCTCGCAAGCGGCCAAGTCTTCGGGTGTGCCTTCGCACACCACGGTGCCGCCGCCGCTGCCGCCCTCGGGGCCCATGTCGATCACCCAGTCGGCGGTTTTGATGACGTCCAAGTTGTGTTCGATCACCACGATCGTGTTGCCCGCGTCGCGCAGCTGGTGCAGCACCTTGAGCAGCAACTCGATGTCGGCGAAGTGCAGACCGGTGGTGGGCTCGTCCAAGATGTAGAGCGTGCGCCCGGTGTCGCGCTTGGACAGCTCCAGCGCGAGCTTGACGCGTTGCGCCTCGCCGCCCGAGAGCGTGGTGGCGCTTTGGCCCAGCGTGATGTAGCTCAGGCCCACGTCGAGCAGGGTTTGCAGCTTGCGGTGCAGCGTGGGCACGGCGTTGAAAAACGCGTGCGCTTGCTCGACCGTCATCTCCAAAATCTGCGCGATGTTTTTGCCCTTGTAGATCACGTCCAAGGTTTCGCGGTTGTAACGCTGGCCGCTGCACACGTCACACGGCACGTACACATCGGGCAAAAAGTGCATCTCGACCTTCACCACGCCGTCGCCTTGGCAAGCCTCGCAGCGCCCGCCGCTGACGTTGAAGGAAAAGCGCCCCGCGCCGTAGCCGCGTTCGCGTGCGGCCGGCACCTCGGCCATCAACTCGCGTATGCCGGTGAACAGGCCGGTGTAGGTCGCTGGGTTGCTGCGCGGCGTGCGGCCAATCGGGCTTTGGTCGACGTTGATGACCTTGTCGAAGTGCTCAATGCCCTCGATGGCGTCGTGCAGGGCGGGCTCGTCGTGGGCACGGTAGAGCGTGCGCGCCACGGCGGCGTGCAAGGTGTCGTTGACCAAGGTGGATTTGCCTGAGCCAGAGACGCCGGTCACACAGGTCAACAAACCCACGGGAAAGGACACGCTCACGTTGTGCAGGTTGTTGCCGCGCGCACCCAGCACCCGAATGGCTTGCCAGTCGCCCAGCGTGGCTTGGTGCGCGGCTTCGCGTGCGGCGCGGCGTTCGGCCGCAGGGCTCACCAAGCCGTTTTTCGACGCAAAGGGGTTGTGGTTTTTGGGGGCTTGGCTTTTGACCACCGGCAACCAAGCGTGGCGCTCGGTGGGCACGGCGATGCGGCGCACGCCGCTCAGGTATTCACCGGTCAAAGAGCCGGGGGTGGCCATGACATCGGCGCAACTGCCTTGCGCCATCACGCGCCCGCCGTGCACACCCGCGCCGGGGCCCATGTCGATCACGTGGTCGGCGGTGCGGATCATGTCTTCGTCGTGCTCGACCACCAACACGGTGTTGCCCAAGTCCCGGAGGTGCTGCAGCGTGGCGATCAGGCGGTCGTTGTCGCGCTGGTGCAGGCCGATGCTGGGCTCGTCGAGTACGTACATCACGCCGGTCAGGCCCGAGCCGATTTGGCTGGCCAAGCGGATGCGTTGCGCCTCGCCGCCGCTCAAGGTGTCGGCGCTGCGGTCCAGGCTGAGGTAGTTCAGGCCCACGTCGTTGAGGAAGCGCAGCCGTTGGCGAATTTCGTTGATCACGCGCGCGGCGATGTCGCCCTTGGCGCCGCTGAGCTGCAGCGTTTGGAAGTAGCTCAACGCTTCACCCAAAGTGATGTGGCTGATGGTGTAGATCGGGCGGCGCTGCTCGCCTTCGCCCACGAACACGTGACGCGCGTCGCGTTTGAGGCGCGTGCCGTGGCAGTCGGGACAAGCGTGCGTGGCGCGGTAGCGGCTGAGTTCTTCGCGCACGGCCACCGAATCGGTCTCGCGCAAGCGGCGCTCGAAGTTGCGGATGATGCCCTCGAAGGGGTGTTTTTTGCTCACGCGCTTGCCCGCCGAGCTGCCCGACTCCATGGTGTAGCTGAACTTGATCTCTTCTTCACCCGAGCCATACAAGACCACGTGCTGCACCGCTGCGGGCAAAGACTCCCATGGCGTGTCTGGGTCAAAACCCAGGTGCTTGCCCAGGCTCTCGATCATCGAGAAGTAATAGGCATTGCGGCGGTCCCAGCCTTTGATGGCGCCGCTGGCCAAGCTCAGCGAGGGAAAGGCGACCACGCGCTCGGCGTCGAACACCTCGGTGTGGCCCAAACCGTCGCAGGTCGGGCAGGCGCCCATGGGTGAGTTGAAAGAAAACAAGCGGGGTTCGAGCTCGCCCACGCTGTGGCTGCACACGGGACAAGCAAAGCGCGCAGAAAAGCCGTGCTCCACACCGCTGTCGAGGTCGAGCACCAAGGCGCGGCCATCGGCCAGGCGCAGCGCGGCCTCGAGGCTCTCGGCCAAGCGCTGACGCAGCGGGTTGGGTGTACCGTCTTCGGGCACCTCGTGGCGCACCTTGAGGCGGTCGATCACCACGTCGATGTTGTGCTTTTCGGTTTTCTTCAGTGTGGGCAAGGCGTCGGCATCGACCACTTGGCCGTCGACCCGAAAGCGTACAAAGCCTTGCGCTTGCATCTGTGCAAACAGCTCGACGTATTCGCCTTTTTTCTCGCGCGCCACGGGTGCCAGCACCATCAAGCGGGTTTGGTCGGGCATGGCCAACACAGCGTCCACCATTTGGGCCACGCTTTGCGCGGCCAAGGGCAGGTCGTGTTCGGGGCAGTGCGGTGTGCCGGCGCGTGCGAAGAGCAAACGCAGGTAATCGTGGATTTCGGTGACCGTGCCCACGGTGGAGCGCGGGTTGTGGCTGGTGGCTTTTTGCTCGATGGCGATCGCTGGCGCCAAGCCCTCGATCAGGTCCACATCGGGCTTGTCCATCAATTGCAAAAACTGCCGCGCATAGGCCGACAAACTCTCCACGTAACGGCGCTGGCCTTCGGCGTACAGCGTGTCAAAAGCCAAACTCGATTTGCCCGACCCCGACAGGCCGGTGATCACCACCAAAGCGTGTTTGGGGATGTCGAGGTCGATGTTTTTGAGGTTGTGCGTGCGCGCACCGCGCACCGACAAAACGGTGCTGGGCAACACAGGGCGCGAAGGGGGCATGGGGTTCACGGGGTGTGGGCCGGCTGCGGGCCGGCGCGTTCAGGGCAACCGAGCATGATAAGCCCTGCACCGCCGTGGCGCACAATGGCGTTTTGTCTTTGTTGCCCTGCCCTTGTCTGCGTCCACCGAGCCCACCCACCCCCACGATTTCCGCATGACCGGCACCGAGCGGCGCGCCAGCGCCTCTTTGGCGGCCATTTTTGCCTTGCGCATGCTCGGTTTGTTCTTGGTGCTACCGGTCTTCGCTCTGGAAGCCTCGCGCCTGCCCGGGGGCGATGACGCCACCCGCGTGGGTTGGGCCATGGGCCTGTACGGCCTGACACAAGCCCTCCTGCAAATCCCGTTTGGCGTGGCCTCGGACCGCTGGGGTCGCAAGCCCACCATCGTGGTGGGCTTGTTGGTGTTTGCTTTGGGCAGCGTCGTGGCCGCTGTGGCGCCGGACCTGACCTGGCTCGCTGTGGGCCGTGCTTTGCAGGGCGCGGGCGCGATTTCGGCGGCTGTGACCGCTTTCTTGGCCGACGTCACCCGCGACGGCGTGCGCACCAAAGCCATGGCCATCATCGGCGGCAGCATCGCGCTGATGTTCGCCACCTCCTTGGTGCTGGCGCCGCTCTTGGCGGCGCTGGTGGGTTTGTCGGGCATCTTTGCCCTGACCACGGGTTTGGCCTTGTTGGGCATCGCGGTGGTGATCTGGTGGGCTCCGCCCGAGCCGGTGATTGAAGCGCCCGGCGCCCAGCGCCCCCGCACCGATTGGGGCGTGGTGCTGCGCGACCCCGCTTTGTTGCGCCTGAACTTGGGCGTGTTCGTGTTGCACGCCGTGCAGCTGGCCATGTGGATGGCCGTGCCCGCCATGCTGGTGCAGGCCGGGTTGAACCAGCCCGAGCATTGGCGCGTCTACCTGCCCGCGGTGCTGGTGTCGCTGTTGTTGATGGGGGGCTTGCTGTTCCCGATGGAGCGGCGCGGGTATTTGCGCGGCGCGTTTTTGTTCGCGGTGGCCCTCTTGGTCTTGGTGCAGCTGGCGCTGTGGGCCTTGGTGCAGCCGGGGGCCGCGCCCTCGGTGTGGACCCTGGGCGGGGTACTGCTGTTGTTTTTCACGTCGTTCAACATGCTGGAAGCCTCGCAACCCAGCTTGGTTTCGCGCTTGGCGCCCGCAGGGGCCCGCGGCGCTGCGCTGGGGCTGTACAACACGCTGCAGTCGCTGGGCTTTTTTGTCGGCGGCGCGCTGGGCGGCTGGTTGGTCCATGCCCGCGGCCCCAGCGGTTTGTTTGTGGTGTGCGCGGCGGCAGCCTCGATTTGGCTGGTCGTGGCCTGGCCCATGAGGGCACCGTCTTCTGGCCGAGATTGAGCACCGCCGGGGCAAGGCCCGGCTTTGCACTTGCGGCACAATGTCAACCAACTTCTCTTCAAAGGACACCCACCATGGCATCCGTCAACAAAGTCATCCTCGTCGGCAACTGTGGCCGTGATCCCGAAATCCGTTACCTGCCCTCGGGTCAGGCCGTGGCCAACATCAGCATCGCCACGTCCAGCCGCCGCAAAGACAAAAACAGCGGCGAAACCATCGAAGACACCCAGTGGCACCGCGTCACCTTCTATGACCGCTTGGCCGAGATCGCCGGTGAATACGTCAAAAAAGGCCGCCCCGTTTACGTCGAAGGTCGCTTGAAGTACGGTACCTACGTCGACAAAACCACCGGCGTGGAAAAGAACACCGTGGACATCATCGCGACCGAACTGCAACTGCTCGGCGGCCGCGAAGGCATGGGCGGCCCCAGCGGTGGTGGCGAAGACGGCGGCGGCTACAGTCGCCCTGCGGCCGCCGCGCCCCGCGCCCCCGCAGCCCCCCGTCAAGCATCCGCCGCGGCACCCGCCCAAGCGGCCCGCCCCGCCAGCGGCTTTGACGACATGGACGACGACATCCCGTTCTAAATCGCCAGCCCTGCGTTTCAGCGCCGCTGGTAGGTCAGCATCCGCCCCCGATAATCAGCCTGCCCCGTCAGGCTGGGGCGGTGCAAAAACACCTCACTCATCTCAAAACCCCAGTGCCGCATGTGCCGGTGAAACGCCTGCCGGTTGGCGCGGTTGGGGTCGACTACCCAGACCTCGGCGCTCTCGGCGCAGTGCTGGTCAATGAAGTGCGCCAAGGTGCCTTGCTCGTCGCGCTCGTACAGCACGTCGCTGGCGATCACCAGGTCAAAACGCCCTGTCACCCGGGACTCAAACGCGCCCCACTGACCGTGCTCGAAGGGCATCGGCCCTAAGCCGTTGAGGCGCAGATTCTCGGCCAAAAACGCAGCAGCCAAGGGGTGGCAATCGCTGGCGGTGACGTTGGCCCCCAAGCGGTGACCCACCAAAGACGCCAGCCCCAAACCACAGCCCAGCTCCAGCACCCGTTCGGGGCGCACGGCGCGCTGGCCCAAGCGCTCGGCCAAACACAGGCCCGAGGGCCAGAGCAAACCAAACAGCGGCCACATGGCCGACGAAATGCCCCGATCGGCCGCCAAGTTCAGCGGGTCGTGGAACTGTTGAAGGTTGAGCAAAGACCGAATCTGCAAGTCGGCCACGCCGGCAATCGCGACCGCTGTTTGCTGGGTGAGGTATCCGGGCACAGGGGCAATCGACGACCCGCACGGGGTGTGCTGGAGTCACCCACTTTAGCGCATGTCAATGGGTCAATCGATTGCTGACTTATGCTAGGTAACTGCTAACAATGTTTTGAATTTCGCTCCCTTTGGCGCGACCCTAAAAAGCACCTCATTTGGGATATCAAAGTTTCGAATTTCGTGTTTTTTTCTTGGGTAATCTATAAGCTCGATGACGTCATGTTTTCAAATCGCTATGACTTTTACAGAGATTTCTTCGCTTTTTATAGCGACTTTTGTGAATTCTGCGCTATAGCTCAGGCGACTGTGTTTGATGACATCGAGTTTTTTTAGAACCAGGTAAAACCTCACGGTCATCTGTTGGGGAGCGTCAGTCATGAGGCGTTTGAAAGTGCTTCAATTTGATATTCACTGTTGTCTACCTTTTGCGTGGGGAGTCAACAGTCTGACCAATGTCACCCCAACAGAGCCCACAACAGCAAAACCTCTCACCTGACCAAAGGTCTGATGGTGGTGAAACCACCATCCACGGCGAGCGTTTGACCTGTCAAACGCGCCGCATCCGAAGACAGCAACCAATCCATCACGGATGCCACATCTTGGGCAGCTTGTATGCCTCCCAAAGGGTACTGTTTACCGGCGGCTTCGCGCATGGCGGGCAACTTCAGCATCCCTTCGGTCATGGGCGTTTCGGTGAGACCCGGCGCCACAGCGTTGACGCGCACACCCTGGGCTGCATAGGTGGCAGCAGCGCTGCGGACCAGCGCGTCAACCCCACCTTTGGCGGCGGCAATCGCTTCGTGGTTCGAAACACCGATCTGCGACACCACGGAGCTGGCAAACACCGCCGCACCAGGGCCGCCCTTGAGCCCGTTGATCCAAGCCTGAAGCATCCAAAGGCTGCTTTCAAGGTTGATTCGCAACACATCACGGATCTGGTCTTCGCGTGAGCGGTGTAACGGTGCCACCAAGGTGCTGCCAACGACGTGCGCCATCAGCGAGGGGGCCAAGCCCCATTGCGATGTGCAGATATCCACCGCATGGCTGGCGCCTTGCGGGGTCGTTGTATCGGCTTCAATGTGAAGGTCAGCCGCCACTTCTTGCAAGCGCGACAGCTCTCGCCCCACGGCGGCCACCTTGATGCCTCGCGCCCTCAGTCGCTCCACCACAACACGGCCAATGCCGCCACTGGCGCCCGTCACGATGGCTATTGGGTTGAGCGTCATTGCATTCCTTCAATAAAAATCAACATGGAGCTGCGTATGATCCAACGTATTGGTATGAGCACACACTTGGCTGGGTTACTCACCGCTGCGTGTACCAATGCCCAAAAGGAAAAAGCGGAATGAACAAGCCCGACTTCAAAATTCTGTTTGTTTGCATGGGGAATATCTGCCGAAGCCCCACAGCAGAGGCGGTCTTTTTAAAAAAACTCCACCAGAAAGCGTGGTCACACAAAGTCAAAGTTGACTCCGCTGGCACGCACAACTTTCATCCCAACGCCCCACCCGATGAGCGCAGTCAGACGCATGCGCGAAAACGGGGCTATGACTTGTCACAGCTGAGGGCACGCGCGGTGGTTGAGCGTGACTTTGAGGCCTTTGATTTGCTCTTGACCATGGACTGGGACAACCGTGCCTTGCTGGAAGAGCGATGCCCCGCTGAGCACAGCCACAAAATTCGGGGCTTGGATGAATTTTTGCAAACAAGCCAAGCTTCGGTTATTCCAGACCCTTACTACGGGGGCGAACAGGGGTTTGAGGACGTGCTGGATCTGATCGAAGAAGCCAGCGATGGCTTGATGCAATTCATCGCCAAAAAGGCTTCAACATGAAGCCCGAGCAAACAGCAGTCATCGAGCTGCGAGACCTAGAACTGAAGACGGACATCGGAACCTATGGGCCCCAAGACACCCGGCCCGACGTTCACATCCTGGACTTGACGCTGGGCATTGCGGTCGAACAAGTTCTCATCACCCAAGATGGCATGGCGCACGTGTTTGACTATGACCCACTCATCTTGGAAATCGACCGACTAGCAGGTGATGGGCACTATGAAACACAAGAACGGCTGATCACCCGCATCGCTGGTGCTTGTGCCGCGTACCCGGCCATTCAGCACATAGAAATTTGCTTGAAAAAATCACCTGTCCGCGCGGGTAACGGATCACTGGGCGTTCGGCTGAAGCTGGATGAAATAGCAACCCATGCGCTTCGACCTGCGCGCCACCACCCTAGCGATTAGATGAATCCGTTTAATCCAGATACCAACAGATTCACCACCACATAAGCTTGGCCCTACAGGGGGAATGCCATTTCTCTAAACTGATGAGACTTGGAGGGTTCGATCATGTCCAGCAGTTATTTGCAGATGGCCAGCCTATTGGTCGTGGCGGGCCTTTTTGGCGGTATGTTTTTGTTCTCAGCCAGCTTTGCAGCGTTTTTGTTCAAGTACCTACCCCCTGCTGATGCTCGCATGCTGATTCGAAAGGCCTTTCCGACGTTTTACCTGTTTGTGATTTTTTCTGCTGGTTTGGCTGGTCTGCTGTCTTGGCAATCTGATGCCATGACCACTGCATGGATGGCTTCGGTCATGTTCACTGCGATCGCTGCTCGCCAATGGCTGATGCCAGCGATCAACCTTGCAAGCGATATGGGCCACACCAAACGCTTTGCGTGGTTGCATGGATTTTCGGTTCTGTTGACTTTGGGGCACATCGTTGTTGCCGCTGCCATATTGGTTCACATGGCTCGTTGACCACTCAAGGCCAAGCAAGAACAATGGCTCAGGGGCGTGTCAAGCGGTTGCAGTCTGAGTCTCGCGCTCAGTTTGAGCGTTTTAAACAAGCAGAGGTGGCGATTTGCGCACTCTGTGATCGACCCATCCCCCCTGCCCTGCGCGATGCGCACCATTTGATCCCCAAATCGCGAGGCGGCGTGCTGACGGTTTTCATGCACCGAGCGTGCCACAAACAAGTTCATGCCCTGTTCACAGAAACCGAATTGGCGCAGCAATACCCCACAGCACAAGCGCTGCGTGACCATCCTGAGATGGCGCGCTTCATTCGTTGGGTTCAAAGCAAACCGAGCAACTTCAACCCACCCACCCGACGCAGCAAAAGCAAAGGGAAACTGTGACACCAGAAAATTCACCCAACGCAGGAATTGCGCGCTTGTGGCAAGAGCTCCAACGTGCACCACACGACAAGCACCACGACTGGCGAACGCCTGTTTTGGCCACACAGGGACTCCACCACGACGGACCCCAAGCTCGGAGCGTGGTGCTCAGGCAGGCCGACGCATCCCTTTGGACTTTGAGCGTCTACACCGACGCCCGCTCACCCAAATGCGCCGAGCTGCTGGCACAACCATTGGCACAGTTGACCTTTTGGAGTCGGCGCCTGAGTTGGCAGCTACGTGTTTCTGCGGTGGCAACGGTCAACGTCGATGGTGAACAGGTCAAAGCAGCCTGGGAGCGGATGAAGTCGTCACCGGCTGCAGCTGACTACCTAAGCGTTTTGGCTCCCGGCCAAATAAAACCTGCAAAAGCATCCGTTGCGCAAGAATCTTTACAGCCTGTGCGTGAGCACCATTTGGCGGTTTTAAATTTCAAAATCAGGTCCATGGACTGGTTGGTGTTGAGCAGAGAGGGGCACCAGCGCGCCAGGATCACGCCAGACGGTGTATGGGGATCGGTGGTGCCATGACAACTTGCTTTGCCGCCAATCTCAACAACACAGGTCTTGCACGTGTGCATGGGGTGGGGGGCCATGCGTTTCATAATTCAATTTTCCCAAAGAGGCACCGATGTCTGTTTTAAGTTTGCAATCGGTGGGTCATGCCTACACCCCGGGCGAGTGGCTGTTCCAAGGCCTTCAATTTGATCTGGCGTCCGGCGAGCATGTGGCCATCCAAGGTACCTCAGGTTGCGGCAAGTCAACCTTGCTCAATTTAATGGCGGGGCTGGAAGTGCCCTCGCACGGCGAGGTTTGGTGGCGCGGTCAAGCCACCTCGGCTTGGACAGCCGAGCAGCGCCGCGCTTGCCGGCAGTCCGAGATGGGCTTTGTGTTTCAGGCCTTCCATTTATTGCCCCATTTGTCCGCGCTGCAAAACGTCATGGTGCCGTGTTTGTTGGGTGGGCAATCTGGCCCCGAGGCGTCGCACGCAGCCAGTGAGTTGCTGAATCGCTTGGGCATGCACAAGCGCTTGGACGCCAAACCCGCCAGCCTCTCTGGAGGTGAACAGCAGCGCGTGGCGCTGGCGCGGGCCTTGGTTCACCAGCCCCAAGTGGTGTTTGCCGACGAACCAACGGGCAACTTGGACACCACCACCGCGGCCAGCAGCTTGGCCATGCTGATTGAGTTGTGCACCGCTCAAAACACCAGCTTGGTGATGGTCACCCATGCCGATGAGGCGGCGCGCGCCATGGGCCGCTGCCTGCGCTTGACGCCACAGGGCCTTGTCTGATGCGCGGGTCGGGTCAGCGCTTGCTGTTTGTGTGGATGCTCAAAGGCGCGTCTGTGCAGGCGTGGCTGCGCTGGTTGGTGGCCCTGACCATGGTGGCGGTGGGCGTGATGTTGGCTGTAGCCATTCACACCGTCAACCACTCGGCCTTGGCCTCGTTTGGCCAGGCGTTGGACACCGTCAACGGACAAGCTTCGGCCCAGCTGGTGCCCCCCTTGGGCGACATGGACGACGCACTCATCGAGGCCTGGGAGCAGCGCCGCGCCGATTTGGGTATTCACAGCCTCAGCCCCGTGCTCGTGGTGCAAACCGAACGCTTAACCGTTTTGGGTTTGGACATTTTCAAAGCCGCGCAGGTGTCTCCGTCTTTGCTGCCCAACGCTGACAGCCGCGACGACCTGTTCGACGCCGAAGCACTGTTTTTGTCGGCGGGCGCTTTACAAGCCTTGGGGTTGCGCGTGGGCGAACGTGTGGCGTTGCCCTACGCCGGCCGTACCGTAACGTTGCGGGTGGCCGGCGAGGTGCCGGGCGCGGGCTCGCAGGTGATTGGGGTCATGGACATCGGCAGTGCGCAATGGGCTTTTGAGCGCTTGGGGCGGGTGTCGCGCTTGGACCTGCGTTTGGAAGATGGGCAGAGCGCAGCGGGTTTGCGCAGCCGCTTGCAGACCATGCCTGACGCGCTCCAGTTGGTGGCCACCGAAGACCGCGACCGGCGCATGTCTTTGCTCTCCAAGGCCTACCGCGTCAACTTGAGCGTGCTGGCCATGGTGGCCCTGTTGACGGGTGGTTTTTTGGTGTCCACGGCGGTGCAGTTGTCCATCGTTCGCCAACGCGCCGAGTTGGCCTTGCTTGGCGTGCTGGGCGCAAGCGAGACTTGGTTGCGCCGCTTTGTGTGGGCCCAGGGCGGTTTGATCGGTGCGCTGGGCGGCCTGCTTGGCGTGGGCATGGGGCTGGCGATGGCGGCGCTGTTGATGCAGCTGGTGGGCGGCGATTTGGGTGGCAGTTACTTTGCGGAGCAACGCCCGCCCATGGTCATTGACTGGCCAGCCATGGGGCTGTTTGCTATGGCGGCGGTGCTGATGGGATTGGCCTCTGCGTGGTTACCTTTGTCCCAAATTCAGTGGCGACAACCCATGTCGGTGTTGCGTGCTGGGCAAGCCGAAACCTTGGTGCTGACGCCCCCAAGCTTGCGCTGGAGCGCGTTGGCCCTGGGTCTGTGCGCGGCCTTGTTACTCTTGCCTACCATCGACGGTTTGCCTTGGGCCGCTTACGCCTCGGTGGCGGCCTTGTTGCTGGCCGGTTTGGCGGCCGTGCCTTGGTTGTTGGCGCAGCTGTGGGGTGGCTTGTCGCGTGCGCTGGCGCAGCGGCGCGTGTCGGTGGTGCTGCGCTTGGCGGTGTGGCGCTTGTCGCAAGCCCCTGCGGCAGCTACGCCCTTGATCGCCGGCACGGTGGCTGCATTTTCTTTAACGGTGGCCATGATGGTCATGGTCAGCAGCTTTCGCACCTCGGTGTCCGATTGGTTGGCGCTGATATTGCCAGCCGACGTTTACGCCAGCCAGCCCTCGGCCAGCGACCGGCCTGGCTTCGATGCCTCAGTGCAAACGCTGATTGCGCGCCTGCCTCAGGTGCAACGGGTCGAGACCAGCCGTCAAAGAAGCCTGAGCCTGCAGCCCGATCGGCCCGAGGTGGTGTTGATCGCCAAGCCCGTGAACCTGCAAGACCCCATGCGCTCGGTGGCCTTGGTCAGCTTGCCCCACCTACCGCCCGAAGGCATGCAGGCCTTGGTGGTGTTCGGCTCTGAAGCCATGGCCGATGTGTATGGTTGGCGTGCCGGCCAAACGGCCAGCTTGCCGCTCAGCGCGCAAGGCCTGCAAACCGTGTGGGTGGCCGGTATTTACCGAGACTACGGGCGTCAGCACGGCTCGGTGGTGATGTCAGCGCCAGACTACGAGCGCCTGACGGGCGACCTGACGCGCTCTGGCGTATCGGTCTGGCTGGATACTGACGCCGACCCTGCGCTGGTGATGGGCGCAATTCAAGCGCAAGTGCCCGAGCTTTCGAATTTGAACTGGATCAGCGCCAGCGACGTGCGTGAACTGTCGCTCAAGATTTTTGACCGTAGCTTTGCCATGACCTACGCGCTCGAAGCCGCCGCCTTGTTTGTGGCACTGTTCTCAGTGGCCGCTGGGGTGACGGGCCAGTTGCTCATGCGCCGCCGCGAATTTGGTCTGCTGGCGCACCTGGGTTTGTCGGACGCCGACCGTTTGCGCTTGGTGTCTTGGGAACTGGGCTTGCTGTTGTTGGTGGCCGTTCTTTGGGCCAGCAGCATGGGCTTTTTGATGAGCCAAATTTTGATCCACAAAGTCAACCCCGAGTCTTTCCACTGGACCATGGACACCCACATCGATGGCGTGCAGTGGGCGTTGATCAGTGGCCTGATGATGTTTTTGGGTGTGTGGGCCGCGCGTTGGGCCGCACGCCAAGGACACGACCCCCAGCGTTTGGCCGAGAGCCTGCGCGCCGACTGGTGAGCCCCATGATTCCCCGCCGCCACGCCCTTAAAACCACCGCCTTGATGTTGGCCGGCTTGTCGCCCTGGTCTGTGTCGGCCGGCACCGATACGGACAAGTTTTATCCAGCCGTCAAACCGAGGCCTTTGGTGTTTCCCAGAGACTATGGTTCGCACCCCGAGTACCGCACCGAGTGGTGGTACCTCACGGGTTGGTTGGGTCAAGGGTCATCGGCCATCGGGTTTCAGATCACGTTCTTTCGCAGCCGCACTCGGCACGCGTCGGACAATCCCAGCCGATTGGCACCCACCCAATTGCTGTTTGCTCACGCCGCCTTGGCGGTGGCTGAGTCCAACACTTTTTTACACGCCAACCGCGCTGGGCGCATGAACAGTACCAGCCTGCGCGCCGATACCCGCGACACCGACCTGCAATTTGAAGACTGGCACTTCCGCCGTTTACCCAGCGGCAATACCGAGGTTTACCAAGGCCGTTTTTCAGACCAGGGTTATGCGGTGACGTTTGAGGCCAGCACAAACCAAACCCCCTTGCTGCGCGGCCAAGACGGGCTGTCGGCCAAAGGTCCGGACCCCATCCAAGCCAGCCATTACTACAGTCGCGCACCGTTGGCTGTCCGTGCCAAAGTGCAAGTGGGTCAGCAAACGCGCAACTTATCGGGTACCGCGTGGTTGGACCACGAATGGTCTAGCCAGTTGTTGATGCCCGGAGCGGTGGGCTGGGACTGGCTGGGTATCAACTTGCTGGACGGCGGCACGCTGATGGCTTTTCAAATTCGCAACGCTCGTTCCGAGCCGTTGTTCACGCACGTGGACGCGCGGGGCCGCGACGGCCAAGCCAACATGGGCTGGCAAGGGTTGAAGTGGCAAGCAAGCGGCCGCTGGCGCGCGCCTTCCTTGATCGAATACCCCGTTCCCATGGACCTGATGGTGGGTGACCAGCTCTACCAGTTGGTGCCCCTGATGCTGTTGCAAGAAGTGGATGCGCGCACCAGCACGGGCGGCTATTACTGGGAGGGTGCGGTCAGCCTGATGCAGGGCGAGCGCTTGTTGGGCCGGGGGTATTTGGAGCTCACGGGCTATGGCGCACCATTGCGCTTGTAACTCGACAGGATTCTTGGATCCTCAAATGGTTACTCGGTTTGGCCAAAATAAACCTGAACAAGCATAGCCAAACCCCTAATTTCAACGAGAAAAGCATTAAGCGGGTAACTTGTGTGTGCGCTGCATTTTTGGCGCTTGAAAGCAAACATCTTTTTGGAGTTTCTATGAAAAAAACACTTGTCGCTTCTTTCCTTGCCATCGGCATGGCTTTGTCTGCCCAAGCCAAAGACATCGTTGATACTGCTGTTGGCGCCGGCAGCTTCAAAACCTTGGCCACCGCCTTGGGCGCAGCCGATCTGGTGCCCACACTTAAAGGCAAAGGCCCCTTCACCGTGTTCGCGCCCACGGATGAAGCTTTCGCCAAAATTCCCAAAGCCGACTTGGAAGCCTTGCTTAAAGACAAGAAAAAACTCGCCGCGGTGCTGACCTACCACGTTGTGCCAGGCAAGGTCATGGCAGCCGATGTCAAGGCGGGTAAGGTCAAAACCGTGCAAGGCTCAGAGATCACCATCACCACCATGGGTGGTGTCATGGTCAACAACGCCAAAGTCGTTAAAACCGACATCGTGGCCGACAACGGCGTGATTCACGTGATCGATACCGTGATCATGCCCAAGTAAGTTACGATGGTCTGATGGAGTTTTCTCCAGTCAGCACCAAATATGTGTTGCCCAATGGCTGCGCATCACATATTTAGGATTGAACGAAAAGCGCCCAGAATTTCTGGGCGCTTCAATGAAAGCTATTTGAAAAATCGAGCGATGGAACACTACACACCCATCAACCTTTCTGACCGCGTGGCGCGGGGTTTCACCAAAAGCTTGCGCTTCATTGCAGACACGTTTTTTTCAAAACGTTACGGTCACCGTGCGGTGATTCTGGAAACCGTGGCTGCCGTACCCGGCATGGTGGCGGGGATGTGGACACACCTCAAGAGCTTGCGACAAATGCGCACTGGCTACGGGCCGAAAATCAGGACCTTGTTGGGAGAGGCAGAAAACGAACGCATGCACCTGATGACATTCATCGAAATTTCAAAGCCCAATATGTTTGAAAGGGTTGTGGTCCTGATCGCCCAGGCTGTTTTCTGGCATCTGTACTTTGCAATTTATGTCTTCTTTCCCCGAACGGCACACCGCATCGTGGGCTACTTTGAAGAAGAAGCGGTTTTCAGCTACACCGAGTATTTGCGCGAGATTGATGAAGGCCGGATCGACAATATCGCGGCTCCGAAAATTGCCATCGACTACTGGAAGCTGCCAGCAAACGCCACTTTGCGCGATGTGGTGATCGCGGTGCGCAAAGATGAAGAAGAGCACCGCGACGTTAACCACGCTTACGCTGACGAATACGACCGGGGAGTTTGGTGAGGGCAACCCCCATTTGGGGATTGCATCAGTTTCTTTCAGCGCATGAGTTTCAATGTCCCTTTTCTTGAGTCTCGGACTGATCAAGGCTGAGGCATCAACAGATGCCATCGACGTCCCGATTATCAGTGGCCTGATGTTCACGTCCCAACTCGTACGGCCCATTTTTAAATCCACACCCAAAGGTGTTCTATGCACTTTTTCTCAGCTAATGAACGTTTCAGCGCTGATGCAACGAGCTCGCTCAAGGCACTGTTGCTCCTGTTTTGTGCATTGAGCCACTCAACGCTCGCTTGGCCCCAAACCACTGCCTTGGTTTGCGTCGGGAGCAAAAGTGTGGCCAGTGTTGGTGGTCAAAATGCGCAGTGGAACAACTTTCAGCAAACCTATGTGTTCCAAGATGGGAAGTTGAGCAACAGCACGCCAGATGTTTTGGGTGACAATTTTCTGTCTTTCCAACTGACTCCCAGTGATGACGCTGTTTGTAAAAAATTCTGCAATCACCGTGTTGTTTACAACGTCTCCACAGGCGTCATTTTTGATGTCAACCATTCATTCGAAAACACGATCCAACACCAGTGGGAATTCAAAGGCAAGTGCCGAATCAGCTGATGCGTTTGACGCCACACAGCCAATGGATTGCACCCCTTCGGTTTTTCATTGGAGGCTTATCAACCACGGTCTCTTAACACTCGTCTGCTGACTGTCGTTTGGCTTCACCGCAACTCCCCCAGTGGCTGCAGGGTCCATGACCCCCGACACATTGTGCTAGGCGTACACGGCTTGAACGACCACAGCTAAGCCTTTGATCCACACGTGCAACACTTTCGCGTTGGTTTTTGTTGTTTACCCCGAAGGCGGGCACTTATTGACGCGTCAACTGCACAATCAAGAGGTGTTGCAAGACATGGCCCTTTGATTGGATCAAGGGACTTTGCTGCGTCGGCAAAGCACGCAACAAGCAAAGTTGTTGGGCTGTACCCCATAACAGCCATAGCTTGAACGGAAACTCACCCGAAGTTTATGTTCAGGAACCATATGCCATGCACCTTTGCTGATTGCAGGCGCGTCCCGTTGCGACTTTGAGGCACCGACCAACGGGATCTGTCGCAGGACTTGTGGGTCAGCGGATGCTGTTCGTCAGGCTTGTTGGATGCCGCGGCCAGATGGCTGCCTTGAGGGTTTACCAAAGAACGCCAAGTCAAGAGCCTTGATGGCCTTCGTCAGGCCAGTTTGAGTTGTTGGAGGAACATCGCCAGCATCTGTTTTTGCTTGTCATCGGAGGCTTCCTTGAGTGCATTTTCCAATACGTCCCCAATTTCTGCAGCCTCCACCAGCTCCATGTCCCAGTCCGGAAAAAGCCTGTCACGGATCTCGTCCTCTTCACTGAGAACCACCACGTTTAAGTGTCGCGGGTCATCGCCAATGATTTTCATCAAGCTGGTGACGTTGTCTTTGGGGCCTTCCAGCCACTGGAAAAAGATTCCGCTGCCGAACACCAGCAAACCCGTGATGCCGTAACGGGGGTTGTGGTGCTTGGCGGTGGCGATGATCTTGTGAATCTCAGCGGGGTCCATGTCAGGGCTGGCCAAGCTGCAATAAATCAAGTTGTGTAGGGAGTGCCCCGCGTAGCCCTCGTCGTGTTGGGTGTTTCGGGTTAAGTCCATGTTGGGCTTCCTTTGAAAAATGAGCCAAGATGTGGGAAAGTGCACCTTGGTGAACTCATTTGATTAAACCCGACCATTCTGCAAATCAATTTAAAAAATCGAAATATTTTGGTCAGCTACCTATACTGAAGTGATGTTCCAGTACCTCACCATCCCCGTCACCGCCTTTTCTCAAAACTGCTCCATCGTCTGGTGCGACGAAACCATGGACGCTGCCGTCATCGACCCCGGTGGTGACTTGGATGTGTTGTTGGTCGAGGTGGCGCGTTTGGGTGTGACGCTCAAGGCCATTTGGCTCACGCACGCGCACATCGACCACGCCGGTGGCGTGGGTGAGTTGGCCAGCCGCTTGAGCCTGCCCATCGTGGGGCCGCACCCGGGTGATCAGTTTTGGATCGACGGCTTGCCGCAGCAAAGCCAGATGTTTGGTTTTCCGCTCGCGCAAGACTTCACGCCCACGCGTTGGTTGGCCGATGGCGACACGGTCTCGATTGGGCACTGCACCTTGGCCGTGCGCCACTGCCCGGGGCACACGCCGGGCCATGTGGTGTTTCACAGCGCGCCAGCGCAGCGGGTATTTGTGGGTGATGTGCTGTTTGCCGGCAGCATTGGGCGAACCGACTTTCCGCAGGGCAACCACGAGCAGTTGCTCAGCAGCATCCGTGAGCGTTTGTGGCCCATGGGCGATGAGACGGTGTTCATCCCCGGCCACGGCCCCGAGAGCACCTTGGGGCGCGAGCGCCGCACCAACCCATACGTGGGCGAAGTCGCTTAACCGGCTGCGCGGGCCTGTTCGAACAGACCCTGCACCTTGGGCACGTTGCGCTGTAAGGTCTTGATGCGGTCGGGGCTGCTGGGGTGCGTCGACAAAAACGACATCGACGATGCGCCGCCCGAAGCCGCCGCCATTTTTTGCCACAGCGTGACGCTGGCGTTGGGCTGGAACGCACCGCGAGCGGCCAGCTCCAAACCCACCAGGTCGGCCTCGGTTTCATCCGATCGGCTGAACTGCAGCGACAACAGTTGTGTGCCCAGGTCGGCGGCGATGTCACCCACTTGGCCCAAGCCCAATAGCGCCGCGCCGATGCGCAAGCCCAAGCTGGTGGCCGAGCCTTTGCCCATTTGGGCGCGTGCGTGTTCGCGCAGGGCGTGGGCCATTTCGTGGCCCATGATCATGGCGGCTTCGTCGTTGCTGAGCTTGAGCTTGTCGAGGATGCCGCTGTAAAAAGCGATCTTGCCGCCTGGCATGCAAAACGCGTTGATCTGGTCGCTATGGATGAGGTTGACTTCCCATTCCCAGTCTTTTGCGTTGGGGTTCCAGCTGTTACTATGGGGGATCAAGCGGCGCGCGATTTCACGCAAACGGCGCACCTGCGGGTGGTTGTTGGGGTAGAGCGCGCGCTGTGCGTCGGCGCTGCTCATCATTTGGCTGTACTGTTGGGCCGCCGCACCTTCAACCTGCTCGGCCGACACCAATTTGCGCAAAGACGATGGTGGTCCCACGTCCACTTGAGCGTGCGCAGCCAATCCCACGGTGGCGAGGGAGGCGATGCCGCCGCACAGAACCTGGCGGCGAGAGGCTTTGAAGTCACAGAGTAGGCACATGGATCAATAATAGCGAGTGACGCATCACACCACTTACACGCATGAACCACACACCCGCAAAAAACCCCACATGGGCGCAAAGTTTCACAGCACTGTGGGACCGGCGCATGTTGACCCTCGCATTGCTGGGCTTCTCGGCGGGCTTGCCGATCTTGTTGATCTTCTCCTCGCTGTCGTTGTGGCTGCTGGAAGCCGGCGTGGAGCGCAAGGCAGTGACCTTCTTCAGTTGGGCCGCGCTGGGGTACTCGTTCAAGTTCGTTTGGGCGCCCTTGGTGGACCGCATGCCCTTGCCCGTGTTAACGGGCTGGTTGGGTCAACGCCGCTCGTGGCTGTTGTTGGCGCAGCTCGGTGTGGTGGTGGCGCTCTTGGGCATGGCCAGTGTGGACCCAGCCCAGGGTGGCACGTCCTTGGTGTTCATGGCGGCCTTGGCGGTGTTGCTGGGTTTTTCATCGGCCACCCAAGACGTGGTGATCGACGCCTACCGCATCGAGTCGGCCCCGCCGAGCTTGCAGCCTTTGTTGTCGTCGGCGTACATCGGCGGCTACCGCGTGGGCATGATCGTGGCCGGTGCGGGGGCTTTGTATCTGGCCTCCTACTGGGGGTCGGCCAAAGACGCTTACCTCTACAGCGCATGGCAACAAACCTATGCCGTCATGGCTGCGGCCATGGCCATCGGCATCTTGACCAACCTCTTCATGCCCGAGCCCGAGCGGCCCGAGGCCGAGCGTTGGTCGGCCGAGGGCAATGTGCGCTTGTTCGCGGTCTTCGCGGGCGGGGTGGGGGCTTTTGTGGCGGTGTTTTTCTGGCTCGGCGAATGGGCACAGGCCCTGTGGGGCGGCGCCTTGGGGCCGCTGGGCAGTTTGCTTTGGGAGACCGTGCGCATGCTCACCGCCTTGAGTGCCGCGGGGGCCTTGGGGTGGTTGTTGGTGCACTGGGGTGTGGCCCAAGCTTCGGTCGCTCGACAAACCTGGGTGGTGCCGATCCAAGACTTTTTTGCGCGCTACGGCGCACGCACGGCGTGGTTGCTGCTCGCGCTCATTGGCCTGTACCGCATCTCGGACATCGTGTTGGGCGTCATCTCCAATGTGTTTTACGCGGACCTCGGCTATTCCAAAATTGAAATCGCCAACGCCGTGAAAACCTATGGGGTGGTCATCGGCATCGTGGGCGGTTTGCTGGGCGGCATCTTGGCCACGCGCTGGGGCGTGATGCGCTGCCTGTTCTGGGGTGCGGTGATGGCCGCTTTGACCAACTTGGCGTTCGTGGTCTTGGCTGAGGTGGGCTACAGCCTGCCGCTCTTGTACGCGGTCGTCTCGGCCGACAACTTGGCCGCGGGCTTCGCGAGCGCGGCGTTTGTGGGCTTTTTGTCGAGCTTGGTGAACGTGTCGTTCACGGCCACGCAATACGCGCTCTTCAGCTCGCTCATGACGCTGCTGCCCAAGACCTTGGGAGGCTATTCGGGTGGCATGGTCGACACGCTGGGTTACCCGGGCTTCTTCGTGTTGACCGCGCTGATGGGCTTGCCCGTCATCGCGCTGGTGGTGTTGGCAGGGCGGCACGTGGCCATAAAAGATGCCATTTAAGTATTAAAAAGTACTTAAAAATAACCATTAAAACCACACTAAGGGTGTCCAAACACCTTTGCAATAGACACAATGAAACTGTTGCTGTCACAGCGCGTCAGGTCCCCTGGGAGGGGGGTACCGATTCAAAGGTTCTTCAACGACGTCCACGCATGGACTTGAGGCCACCCTTAACGGGTGGCTTTTTTTTGGCGGATGTGGGGGCGTTCAGTGGCCGTTGGCCACCGACTCGCCGGCTTTGAGGCGGTAGAGCGTGCCGCAATAAGGGCAGCGGGCCTCGCCGGTTTTGGCCACGTCCAAGGACACCTTGGGGTGGCTGTTCCATGTGGCCATGCCCGACTGCGGGCTGGGGCAGACCACACCGCCGTGGGTGTTGAGGTCTTGGGCGCGGAGTTCGATGGTGGCAGGGGTGCTCATGGACATCAGACTTGGGTGAGCCAGTGGGCGTATTTGGGGTTGCGGCCGTTGACGATGTCAAAGAAAGCCGACTGGATTTTTTCGGTGATCGGGCCGCGGCTGCCCACGTAGCCGGGCTTGCCCAGCTCGATGCGGTCGAGTTCGCGGATGGGCGTCACTTCAGCGGCGGTGCCTGTGAAGAAGG
Source organism: Hydrogenophaga intermedia (assembly GCA_945890705.1). GTDB lineage: Bacteria > Pseudomonadota > Gammaproteobacteria > Burkholderiales > Burkholderiaceae_C > Hydrogenophaga > Hydrogenophaga miladensis. Next base: position 30,006 of record CAMDCY010000004.1, read on the forward strand.
CTTCGTCCGAAATGTAGATTTCGTCGCGGGTGATGCGCTTTTGCACGATCTCCAGACCCAAGTCCTTGGCGATGTGGAACACCGTGTTGCGGGTGATGCCGTTCAAGGCACCGGCCGACAAGTCGGGGGTGTAGATGACGCCGTTCTTGATCACAAAAATGTTCTCGCCCGCGCCTTCGGAAACAAAGCCCGAGCTGTCGAGCAGCAGGGCTTCGTCGTAACCGTCGTCGGTGGCTTCCATGTTGGCCAAGATGGAGTTGGTGTAGTTGCTCACCGCCTTGGCTTGCGTCATGGTGATGTTGACGTGGTGGCGGGTGTAGCTCGAAGTCTTCACGCGGATGCCGCGCTTGAGGCCTTCTTCGCCGAGGTAAGCGCCCCAGGTCCAAGCCGCGACCATCAGGTGGATGGTGTTGCCCTTGGGAGATACGCCGAGTTTGCGGTCGCCGATCCAGGTCAGGGGGCGGATGTAGCCACTCTCGAGCTTGTTCTCGCGCACCACGGCGCGTTGGGCTTCGTTCACCTGTTCTTGGGTGAAGGGGATGTTCATGCGCAGGATCTTGGCGCTGTTGAACAGACGCTCGGTGTGCTCTTGTAGGCGGAAGATGGCCGTGCCTTGCTGGGTTTTGTAGGCGCGCACGCCTTCAAAGGCGCCGCAGCCGTAATGCAGTGTGTGGCTCAACACATGGATCTTGGCGTCGCGCCATTCGACCATTTGGCCGTCCATCCAGATTTTGCCGTCGCGGTCGGACATCGAAGGAATGGGGGACATGTGCAAAGCCTCTGAAGTGTGGTGGCCGGGGATGCACCGCGGCCGGGTTGATCAAAAAGACAGATTTTACGACTGCGCCGAGGGGGCCTCGGGCGGGCGGTGTTCAAAGGCGCTCAGGCGGCCATGGACAAAGGTCGCGACCAGCGTGTGGCCCGCTTCGTCGGACCACGACAAGACGCTGGTCGTTTCCTCGGCCGCGTTCACGCGCAAACCCAAGCTGCGCGTGAGGCGAACCACGTCGCTCTGCGACTGACCCACGCGCAAGCGGTGCAGTACGGGCGCGAGATCGGCCACTTGGCCCATGGGGCGGCTCGCGGCGATGCGCAGCACGCGCATGAGCTGCGTGAAGTGCAGCAAGACCCAAAAGCTGATCATCAAAGCGGCCAGCAAGACGCCTTGGCCGCCGTAGCTGCGCCATGCGCCGAACATCAAGGCCAGGGCCAAAGCGGGGAAGAGTAGGCTGCGCCAGCGCGGGGGCAGGGTGGGCATCACAAACCCCGCACCAAATTCATGGCGTCTTCGATGCGCTCCACCGCGTGGATGGTCAGGCCCTCAAAGGCTTTGTCGTTTTTCTTGGGCGCGTTGGCCTTGGGCACCACGGCGGTGGTGAAGCCCAGTTTGGCGGCCTCTTTGAGCCGGTCTTGCCCGCGCGGTGCGGGGCGTACCTCGCCGGCCAAGCCCACTTCGCCAAACGCAATGAAGCCCTTGGGCAGCGCCTTGCCGCGCAAGCTGCTGGTAATGGCCAGCATGACCGCCAAGTCGGCGGCGGGTTCGCGGATGTGCACACCACCCACGGCGTTCACAAACACATCTTGGTCCATGCACGCCACGCCCGCGTGGCGGTGCAGCACCGCCAGCAACATGGCCAAGCGGTCGCGCTCCAGGCCCACGCTCAAGCGGCGCGGGCTGGGGCCGCCGCTGTCGACCAGCGCTTGGATTTCCACCAGCAGTGGCCGCGAGCCTTCGAGCGTGACCATGACGCAGCTGCCGGGCACCGGCTCGCTGTGTTGGCTCAGAAAAATCGCGCTCGGGTTGCTCACGCACTTGAGTCCTTTTTCGGTCATGGCAAAAACGCCAATTTCGTTCACCGCGCCGAAGCGGTTTTTGATGGCGCGGATCAGACGGAAATTGGAATGTGTGTCGCCTTCAAAGTACAGCACCGTGTCCACCATGTGCTCGAGCACACGCGGGCCGGCCAGCGCGCCTTCTTTGGTGACGTGGCCCACCAGCACGATGGCCGTGCCGGTGGCCTTGGCGGCGCGCGTCAGGTGCGCCGCGCATTCGCGCACCTGCGCCACCGAGCCGGGGGCCGAGGTGAGCTGCTCGGAGTACACGGTTTGGATCGAGTCGATCACCGCGATCGCCGGCTGGTGCGACTGCAGCGTGGAGAGGATTTTTTCCAACTGGATCTCGGCCAAGACATTGACCTGCGAGCCGTCCAGCCCCAAACGGCGCGAGCGCAGCGCCACTTGCGCGCCGCTTTCTTCGCCCGTCACGTACAGCGTTTTGTGGCCGGCACGTTGCAGCGAATCGAGCGCTTGAAGCAGCAGCGTGGACTTGCCGATGCCGGGGTCGCCGCCGATCAGCACCACACCGCCTTCCACGATGCCGCCGCCGAGCACGCGGTCGAGCTCTTCGTGGCCGGTGGGCGTGCGCTCCACATCGGCCGCTTCGATGTCGGCCAGCGGCATGACCTCGGCCGTTTTGGCCAGGGATGCGAAGCGGTTTTTGGTGGGCGCGCTGGACTCGGCCACCGATTCAATCAAGGTGTTCCAAGCGTTGCAATGCGGGCACTTGCCCAGCCATTTCGGGCTGGTGCCGCCGCAGTCGCTGCAGGTGTAGAGGGTTTTTTCTTTGGCCACCGGTTGAGTTTATGGCCTAAAGTGCGGCAGCTCACACACAGACCCATGCCGCGCCAACGAAACACCCCTTCTTCCCGGCCCAGCCCAGACGGCTCCGCCGTGACCGTCTTGCCCGATGCCCCCAGTGCCGCCTCGGCCGCGGCCAAGGCGCACGACTGGCAGCTGCGGCGTTTGAACCAAATCCGAGGCCAGCTGCAGACCTTGGAGGCCGTGGGTCAAGCGCACCGGCAGGTGCGCCACGACAACCTGAGCCCCTTGCAGGAGCGCCACCGCCAAGCCATGCGCGCTTTGGTGTTGGCGCTCGACGCCAGCTTGGTGGCCAAGCAGCTGTCGGGCGCTCAGCGCGAGACCGCGCAGCAGCGTTTGTGTGTCATGGCCCAATTGCTGGCGCGCGCGGGGGATGCCGAGATGGTGGTGTTGCACGACCGCCACCACCCGCGCACTTGGGCCGAGCTGGAGCAAGAACGCCGCGAGGCTTGGCAGGCCGAGCACCAAGCCGCGGCCGCGCAGGCCCAAGCGCAGTCGCAGCGCAAGGCGGCGTCTCAAGCGCGGCAACAACGCAAAGCCCCCAACCAGGCACAAGCCGCCGACCTGGCGCAAGCCGAATCGGCGCAGCAGCGTTTGCGCAGCCTGTTTCGCCAACTCGCCAGCGCCTTGCACCCCGACCGCGAACCCGACCCCGAACGGCGCCTGGTGAAGACCGCGCTCATGAGCGAAGCCAACGCCGCGCACGAACGGCGCGATTGGCTGGCCTTGCTCGACATCCAACAGCGCGCCGCGATCAGCACCACCAGTAGCCTCGCGAGTGACGCGCAGCTGGCCGACATCACCGTGCTGATCAAGCAACAGGTGGCCGAACAAGAGCGGCAGCGCGCCGCGCTCAATGACCGCTTGGCCGACGAGTTCGACCTGCCGCCGGGCAGTGGCGTGACGGCCGAGCGTTTGGCCGCCGCGCTGTCGCAGCAGGTGCAGGTTTTGCAAGCGAAGGTGGATCAACTCGAGGCTGCGGCCGAGCAGGCGTCGGACGCGGCGGCGCTCAAGCGCTGGCTCAAGGATTAGCCGGGGCTGTTCGCGTCGTTGCGGATGAGCGCGAGCAAGGGCGAGACTTTTTTGGCGACCGCGCGATCGGCGTCGGCTTCGATACTTCGGTACAGGGCCAACACGCGGTGGCCCACCTCGGTCAAGGCCGCGCCGCCGCCGGCCGCCCCGCCGCGCTGGGTCATCACCAAGGGCTCTACAAAATCAGCGTTCATGCCGCGCACCAGCGACCAGACGCGTTGGTAGCTCATGTTCAATCGGCGTCCCGTCTCGGCCAAGGAGCCTGTGTCGTGGATGCCTTGCAGCACATCGGCTTTGCCCGGGCCCATGGCCACCGTGTCCTGAAACTTGATGCGAAAGCGCACCTTGGCTTGGAAGGTGGGGGACAGGGGCTTATCGATATACTTGGCCATAGATATCGAAAATACCACAAGCACCATGCGTTCCATTCTTCGCTCATGGGCCCGCACAGGGGTCGCCCTTGCCGCCTTGGCCATGGGATTGGTCGCACAGGCGCAGGCCTTGCCCACCGTGGCCGCGGCGTCCGACCTGAAGTTCGCCCTTGAAGCCGTGGCCGCGCAATTCCAACAACAAACCGGCCAGTCGGTGCGGCTGGTCTTTGGTTCTTCGGGTAACTTCAAAACGCAGATCTTGCAGGGCGCGCCCTTTCACCTGTTCATGTCGGCCGATGAGCGGTTCGTGTTTGAGTTGGCCGACGCGGGCAAGACCGAAGACCGTGGGCGGGCCTATGCCGTGGGCCGCATCGGCATCTTGGTGTCTCCGGGCTCGCCCTTGAAGGCCGATGGCGAGCTCCAGGATTTGGCCGCCGCGCTCAAAGACGGGCGCTTGCGCAAGTTCGCCATCGCCAACCCCCAGCACGCGCCCTACGGCACCCGCGCCCAAGAAGCGCTGCAACACGCGGGTTTGTGGAGCGCCATCCAGCCGCGCTTGGTGTACGGCGAAAACGTTTCGCAGGCCGCGCAGTTCGCGGTGTCGGGTTCGACCCAAGGCGGCATCGTCGCGCAGTCGCTGGCCTTGGCGCCTGAGGTGGCCAAGTCGGGGCGCTTCGCCTTGATTCCGGAGGCTTGGCACCAGCCGCTGCGCCAGCGCATGGTGCTGGTCAAGGGCGCGCCACCCGCAGCCCGAGCGTTTTATGACCACCTGTCCACCCCGACGGCGCAAGCCATCTTGGTGCGCTACGGGTTTGCCATGCCCAAGGATTGAGCGCCATGGATTGGCAAGCCTTGGTTCTTTCCTTGGAGTTGGCCACGGCCACCTTGATCGTGCTCTTGCCCACGGGCTTGTGGCTGGGCCGTTGGCTGGCGCGAACGCGCTGGGCGGGCAAGTCGTGGATTGAAGCCTTGGTGGTGTTGCCCCTGGTCTTGCCGCCCACGGTCTTGGGCTACTACTTGTTGGTGTCGATGGGCGGTGGTTCGCCGCTCGGGGCTTGGGTGCAGTCGGTGTTTGGGGTGACGCTGACCTTCAATTTTTTGGGGCTCTTGATCGCTTCCGTGGTCTTCAACATCCCCTTCATGGTGCAGCCGGTGCAGCGCGCGTTTGAGTCCATTCCAGGCAACCTGTCGGAGGCGGCCGCGGTCAGCGGTTTGTCGGTGTGGCAGACGTTTTGGCGCGTGGAGTTGCCCTTGGCTTGGCCGGGCGTCTTGTCGGCTTGTGTGCTGACCTTTGTGCACACGCTGGGTGAGTTTGGCGTGGTGCTGATGGTGGGCGGCAGCATCCCGGGCGAAACCCGCACCATCGCGATCGCCATTTACGACAGCGTGCAGTCCTTTGATTTGGCGGGCGCCAACCAAATGGCGCTGCTGCTCTTGTTGTTGTCTTTGGGCGCGGTGGCCGCGTCCTTCTTTGCGTCGGCGCGATTGGCGGTGCGTCGATGAGCGCGCTGGTCGTTGAGATCGAACAGCGCGAGCCGATGCCCTTGTCGGGCAGTTTGCGTTGCGAGCCCGGTGAATTGTTGGCCTTGGTGGGCCCGTCGGGCGCGGGCAAAACCTCGCTCATGCGCACCTTGGCGGGATTGATGCGCCCAGAGCGCGGGCGCGTGGTGGTGGGCGACGAGATTTGGTGCGACACCGCGCAGGGCATCTGGCTGCCGCCGCAGCGCCGACACGTGGGCTTGGTGTTTCAGCACTACGCGCTGATGCCGCATTTGGATGCGCTGGGCAATGTGGCCTTGTCCTTGTTGCACCTGCCGGCCCAACAACGCAAAGCCCAAGCCCAACACTGGTTGGACCACGTGGGCTTGAGTACCGAGCAGCAATCGCGGCGGCCCGCGGCGCTCTCCGGTGGGCAGCAGCAGCGCGTGGCGGTGGCGCGTGCGCTGGCCCGCGAGCCCCGCTTGTTGTTGCTCGACGAGCCGTTTTCGGCGGTGGACCAGATGAGCCGCCAAAGTCTGTACCGATTGTTGGCGGATTTGCGCCGAGAGCTGTCGATCCCGATCGTGTTGGTCACGCACGACCTCAACGAGGCCCGCTTGTTGGCCGACCGCATGGCGGTGATGGATGGCGGTCAGATTTTGCAAGTGGGCACGCCCGCGAGCATTCACCAAGCGCCTCGCAGCGCGCGCGTGGCCGATTTGGTGGGCATTCAAAACCGCTTTCAAGGGCTGTGGTTGGGACCGAGTGCCGTCCCCGGCCGTGGCCAATTGCGTTGGCTTGCACACCCGAATGCGTTGGAGGAGTCGATCGTGCTGACGGTGCGCGACAAACGCAAATTGCCCGTTGGCCATGCCGTGAATTGGATCATTCCCAACGACGGCATCACCTTGCTCGACCCCCGCGAGGTGGGGCCCCATGACTTCGCGGCGCGGGTGGTGCAAGCGCGTTATTTGGGCGACACCACCTTGTTGAACTTGGCTTTGGAGTCGCTGGCTGGGCCACAACTGGTGTTGACCTTGACCGGCTCACGCCGCCAAGACTGGCCCGCGGGCGCGGCCGTTCACGTGCGCCTAGACCCAGAGCGTGTGCACGTCATGCCTTTGTTACACCCCTGAGCACAGGCGCTTCAGGCCAAGCCCAAGGCCAATGCCTGCGTGACCTCGGCGGCGCTCACCGCGCGACAACCACGGGTGTTTTGCCCGGCCCACAAGGGTGAGCAATCGCCCTGGCCTTGGGCTTCAAAGTGCGCGCGCAGCGGCGCCACCGCGGCGTTGGCCGTTGGGAAGGCGGGCGCAGCCGGGTGGCGTGGGCCCAGGGTGCGCATGAGCCGGTTGACGATGCCGCGCGCGGGTCTGCCCGAAAACAAAGTGGTCAGTTCGGTGTGGTGCGACTCGGGGCTGAGCAAGGCGGCTCGGTGCACGGGGCTGGTGCTGGCCTCGTGGCAACACAAATAGGCCGTGCCGACCTGCACCGCGCTGGCGCCCAAGGCCAAGGCGGCGCGCACGCCCGCCGCATCGGCGATGCCGCCCGCGGCTACCACCGGCACATCCACCGCGGCCAGCACCTGCGGCAGCAAGGCGAAGGTGCCCAGTTGTGTAGACAGGTCGTTGTTCAGAAACAGGCCACGGTGGCCACCGGCCTCCAAGCCTTGCGCGATGATCGCGTCGGCCCCATGGGATTGCAGCCAGCGGGCTTCGTCCACCGTGGTGGCGCTGGACATCACCAAGCTGCCCCAGCCCTTGACCCGCGCGAGCAGGTCCGGCGCAGGCAAGCCGAAATGGAAACTCACCACCGGCGGCGCGAAGGGCTCGACCACGTCCGCCACGGCGTGTGAAAACGGCACACGCCCGGGGCTTGCGGGGATGCTGCTGGGGTCGATACCGGCTTCCTCGTAGAAGGCGTGCAGCGTGTCGCGCCACCGCGCTTGCGCAGCCTCATCCGGCGGCGGCGGGGTGTGGCAAAAAAAGTTGACGTTCCAAGGCCCCCTGGCTTGCTCACGCAGGATCTTCAGCTCAGCGCTCAAGGCTTCGTGGCTGAGCATGGCGCCGGGCAAGGAGCCCATGCCACCGGCTTGGCACACGGCCAGCGCCAAGGCGCTGCCTTGCGAGCCGGCCATGGGGGCTTGGACGATGGCGTGCTGCCAAGACAAGGCGGTCCACTTCGGGTGCATGCGGCGCTCCAACGAATCAGGCCAAAGCGGGGAAGAGTTTGACCAAGCCCGCGGCCATCACCTCAACCGCCAAGGCGGCCAAGATCAGGCCCATGAGTCGGGTCATGACGTTGATGCCGGTTTGACCGAGCACGCGCGCAATCGGCTTGGCCAAGGTGAAGCACAGCCAGGTGGCCAAGGCGATGACCACGCCGTAGCCAATCAAAGCGCTGTGTTGGGCCACGGTTTTGGCTTGGTCGGCGTAAATCACCACGGTGGACATGGTGGCCGGGCCGGTCAGCAGCGGGATGGTCAGCGGCACCACGGCGATCGAGGTTTTGGTGTGCGCGTCGTTGACCTCGCCTTGGGTGGCCTTGGCTTCGGCCGGTTGTGCGTTGAGCATGGCCAGTGCAGAGGTCATGAGCAGCAAACCACCGCCGACCTGAAAGCTCGCCAGCGAAATGTTGAAAAAGTCCAGCACGTCCAAGCCGACGATGGCACACACAGCAATCACGATGAACACGCTGATGCTGGCGATGCCGATCGTGCGTTTGCGTTGGGCGGCGGTGAAGCCCTGCGTGTAGTGGATGAAAAATGGGACGATCGCCAAAGGGTTGACGATGGCCAGCAGGGTGATGAGGGGTTTGAAGTCCATGGATGCTATTGTGTGGCACCTCATCCAACAGGAGTCGCGCATGTCGGCCACCATCGATTATTTTTTTGCACCCAACAGCCCGTGGACCTTTTTGGGTCACCAGCGCTTGACGGTTTTGGCCCAAGCCCACGGCGCCAAGGTGCACGTGATGCCCGTGGATTTGGGTCAGGTGTTTTCCGTCTCAGGCGGCTTGCCTTTGCCCAAGCGTGCGCCGCAGCGACAGGCTTACCGCTTGGTGGAATTACGCCGCTTCGCGCAACATTTGAACGTGCCCTTGAACCCCGAGCCGGCGTATTTCCCCGTGCCCGGTGACCCGGCCGCCAAGTTGATCGTGGCCACCGATGCCCAAGAGGGCTGGGTCGCCGCCATGCGCTTGACCGGCGCGATCGGTGCGGCCGTCTGGGTGCAAGAGCGCAACATCGCCGATGAGGCCACCTTGGTGCAGTTGCTCGGCGAATGCGGCTTGCCCGAGAGCCTGCTGGCCTTGTCCAAAACCGACGATGTGCAGGCCCGTTACGCGGCCAACACGCAAACCGCGATGGACGCGGGGGTGTTCGGCGCGCCCACCTATGGGGTGGAGGGTGAACTGTTCTGGGGCCAAGACCGACTGGACTTCTTGGCGCGCCGCTTGGCGGCTTGAGCCAACGCGGCGGTCCCCAAGCTCAGGCTCAGGCCTTGAGCAAGCGCGCGGCGTCTCGCGCGAAGTAGGTCAAGATGCCGTCCGCCCCGGCGCGTTTGAAAGCCAGCAAGCTTTCCATCATCACCGCATCGTGCGCGAGCCAGCCGTTTTGCGCGGCGGCTTTGAGCATGGCGTATTCGCCGCTCACTTGGTAAGCAAACGTCGGCACACCGAATTCGTCTTTGACGCGGCGCACGATGTCCAAGTACGGCATGCCGGGCTTGACCATCACCATGTCGGCGCCTTCGGCGATGTCCAGCGCCACTTCGCGCAGCGCTTCGTTGGTGTTGCCGGGGTCCATTTGGTAGACCTTTTTGTCGGCCTTACCCAGGTTGGCGGCCGAGCCCACGGCGTCGCGGAAGGGTCCGTAAAACGCGCTGGCGTACTTGGCGCTGTAGGCCATGATGCGGGTGTTCACAAAGCCAGCGGCCTCCAAGCCTTGGCGAATCGCGCCAATGCGCCCGTCCATCATGTCGCTGGGCGCGACCATGTCCACGCCCGCCGCCGCTTGGGTCAGCGCTTGCTGCACCAAGATCTCAACCGTCGGGTCGTTGAGGATGTAGTGGTGCTCGTCGAGCAGGCCGTCTTGGCCGTGGCTGGTGTAGGGGTCGAGCGCCACGTCGGTCATCACACCGAGTTCGGGGAAGGCCTGCTTGAGGGCGCGCACCACGCGTGGCACCAAGCCGTCGGGGTTGTTGGCCTCGCGGCCATCGGGGGTTTTGAGCGACTGGTCGATCACCGGGAACAGCGCCAAGGCCGGGATGCCCAGCTTCACGCAGTCCTCAGCCACCGGCATCAGCAAGTCCAGCGACAGGCGCTCCACGCCGGGCATGGAGCCCACGGCTTCGCGGCGGTTCTGGCCATCGAGCACAAAGACCGGGTAAATCAGGTCGTGGCTGCTCAGGCTGTGCTCGCGCACGAGGTTGCGGCTGAAGTCATCGCGGCGCAAGCGGCGCGGGCGGCTGTGGGGGTAGGGTGCTGGGGTGTGCATGCTGGGATTGTGACAAAAGTCAGACACATCGTGGGCGGTGCTTGCCTGGGGGTGTGGGGCTCGGTTAGGATTTACCCCGAACCCGGCTTCTGGGCTGGGTTCCCCGCTTTTCCTCCCTGAGCGGGTGCCTGATTTGTGTGACAGCAAAAAGGCTTCCCACCCGACCCTTGCGGTCGGGTTTTTTTGTCTGGGCCGGGCTACACTGAGCCCATGCTCTGGATCAAAGCCCTTCACATCGTCTTCGTGGCCAGCTGGTTCGCCGGCTTGTTTTACCTGCCGCGCATCTTCGTCAACTTGGCCATGGTGCCCGCCGACAGCACGGCCGAACGCGATCGCTTGTTGCTCATGGCGCGCAAACTCATGCGCTTCACCAACCTGTTGGCTGTCCCCGCCGTGGGTTTGGGCCTGTGGTTGTGGGCGGGTTACAAAATTGGCTTTGGCCCGGGCAATGGGTGGATGCACGCCAAGTGGTTGTTCATCATCCTGACCTTGGGCTACCACCACCTGTGCGGTCGTCATTTGCGCGAATGGGAGCGCGGTGAGAACACGCGCAGCCACGTTTGGTACCGCTGGTTCAACGAGGTGCCGGTGATCTTATTGCTCGTCGTGGTGATCTTGGTGGTCGTCAAACCGTTCTGATGGCCATGCACGGGCGCTCATCGGCTTGGCCGCTGTCGGCCCTGTTCGCGGGCGTGGTGGTCTATGCCAGCCTGTATCCCTTTGAGGGTTGGCGCGCGCAAGGTTTGGCCCCGTGGTCGTTTTTGTCGGCCCCTTGGCCCCAGTACTGGACCGGCTTCGACGTGGGAGCCAACCTCTTGGGTTACGCCCCCTTGGGGTTTTTGTTGGCTTTGGCGATGGTGCGCTCCGAATGGCGGCGCAGCTTTGTTTGGGCGTGTTTGCTGTCTTCGGCCTTGTCGTTTGGGCTGGAGGCCTTGCAAAACTATTTGCCACGGCGCGTGCCATCGAATGTGGATTGGGCCTTGAACACGCTGGGCGCGGTGTTGGGCGCCGGCGTGGCGTTGGCCTTGGAGCGCATGGGCTTGATGCGGCGCTGGAACCAGTTTCGCGACGATTGGTTTGAACCCACCACCCACGGTGCCTTGGTGTTGTTGGCCTTGTGGCCCTTGGCGCTGATGTACCCACCTTCGGTGCCTTTTGGTTTGGGACAGGTGGCCGAAAGAAGTTTGCTGGCCGCCGCCGCATGGATGGCGGCCACGCCGTGGGCCGATGTGGTGCCCAGCACCGCGGTCTTGAACCTGTTGCCTTTGGGCCCTGGTTGGGAATCGGTGTGCATCGGTTTGGGGGCGCTTACGCCTTTGTTGCTGGGCTACGCCGAAATTCGCGACGTGCGCAAACGCTGGGTGTTTTGGTGTGTGTGGTTGGCCATGGTGGTCTTGGTGCCAGCCTTGTCGACCGCCCTGACGTGGAGCCCCGCGCAAGCTTGGGCGTGGCTGAGCGTGCCAGTGTGGTGGGGTTTGACTTGGGCGGCTTTGGCGGGCTTGGTGTTTTTGGGCTTGCCTAGGCGCTGGTGCAGCGCGGTCTTGGTCGCTTCGGTGTTGACCAGTGTGTATTTGCTCAATGCCGCGGCGGTGAGCCCATACTTTGACCAATCCTTGGACGCTTGGGAGCAGGGCCAGTTCATCCACTTCCATGGGGTGACGCAGTGGTTGGGTTGGGTGTGGCCATTCGTGGCGCTCTGGTTGGGCGTGCGTGGCGTTTGGCGCCGACCGACGCGCCGTTGGTGAGGCAGCGCTCGGCGGCGTCGCCACCTAGAATGGTGGCATGAACGAACCAGCCCCCAGCCCCGTGGCCTATTACCAACGGCACATCTTTTTTTGTTTGAATCAACGCCCCAACAACGAGGCCTGCTGTGCGCAAGCCTCGGCGCAGGCCGGTTTTGACCATTGCAAGAACCAAATCAAACAACTCGGCTTGTCTGGCCCAGGACAGGTGCGTGTGAACAAGGCGGGCTGTTTGGACCGTTGCGCCGGCGCCCCTGTGGCGGTGGTTTACCCCGAAGGGGTTTGGTACAGCTTTGTCGACAACAGCGACATCGATGAAATCGTGCAATCGCACCTGCGCGATGGCCAAGTGGTTGAGCGCTTGTTGCTGCCCGCCGACGTGGGGCGCTGAGTATGAACGCACAGACCGAGGTGCTGCTGCAAGCGGGGCCGGCCGGTGAGTTGGAGGTGGCGCTGGACCGCCCCACGGGTGAGCCACGGGGCGCTGCCTTGATCGCACACCCACACCCTCTGCACGGCGGCACCATGAGCAACAAGGTGGTGCAAACCGTGGCGCGCGCTTGCGTGCAGCAGGGTTGGTTGGCGGTGCGTTGGAATTTTCGCGGTGTGGGCCGCAGCGGCGGCGTGTACGACGAAGGCCGTGGCGAGTTGGACGACCTGTTGGCCGTGGTGCAAGCGCAAGCCCCGTCGGGTCCGCTGTGCTTGGCTGGGTTTTCGTTTGGGGCGTTTGTCACCACCCACGCGGTGGCGCGCTTGGCCCCTGAGCGCGACGTGCAGCGCATCGTGTTGGTTGGCACGGCAACCAGCCGTTTTGCGGCCGAGCCGATCGCGCCCGATCTGCACGTCCGCACCTTGGTGATCCATGGCGAGCACGACGACACAGTGCCGCTGGCCTCGGTTATGGACTGGGCGCGCCCGCAGGTCTTGCCGGTCTCGGTGGTGCCGGCCGGCGGCCACTTCTTTCATGGCCAACTGCCGTTGCTCAAGGACCTGGTGTGCCGTTTCGTTTGATGCGCCGCTGGGCCTTGGCCTGTGCGGTGGTGTGCGCTTGTGCCACCGCGGCGGCCCAATCCCCCACCCCGCCCGAGTTGACCTCAACCGCTCACGGTTTGTGGGACCTCAGCAGCGGTCAGCGCTTGTCGGCTCGCGGTTTGGACACGCCGGTCGAGCCGGGCGGATGGGCCAAACTCATGACGGCTTATTTGGTGTTGGATGCCCTCAAAAGTGGGCAGCTGCGTTGGGATCAGGCGCTGCCTGTGAGCGAGCTCGCCGCCAGCGCGCCCGGCCCGCTGATGTTCGTGCCCGCCGGCGCTCAGGTGCCCGTGTCGGAGCTGGTGCAAGGCCTGCTCGTGCAATCGGGCAACGACGCGGCCGTGGTGTTGGCAGAGGCGGTGTCGGGGAGTTCGGAGCGTTTTGTCGCGCAAATGAACCGCCAAGCGCAGGCCTTGGGCATGGGCGCCACGCGCTACCTCAACCCGACCGGAGAGTCGCAATCTGGGCAGGTCACGACCTTGCGCGATACAGCCCAGCTGGCGATGCGCGTGTGGCGGGATTTCCCCACGCGCCAAGCCCTTTGGGGTCAAGCCCGTTACCGCTGGGCGCAAGCCCCGCAGGTCAATGACGCCAACCCCAACCCTTTGCTCGCGCGCGACCCCTCGGTGGACGGTTTGATGGCCGCGCAAGGTGAGGCCTTGCGCTGGGCCTTGATCAGCACCGCCAAGCGCCCTTTGTTGTCCGTCGGTGGAGCACCGGGCGAGCGTCGCCTCTTGGCTTTGGTCTGGGGCGCCACCAGCGACGATGACCGGGCGCGCGACAGCCAGAAGCTGTTGAATTGGGGTTTTGGCGCTTTCGAGGCGGTGCGTTTGTTGCAGCCCGGCCAAGCGGCGGTCTCCTTGCCCGTTTGGATGGGGCAGTCGCCCACGGTGGACTTGGGCCACCCGGAGGGCGTGGTGGTCACCGTGCCCATGGGTTCGGCCGCCGGCGTGCGCACCGAGCTGGTTCGCCCGCAGCGCTTGCTCGCGCCCTTGCTGCGGGGCCAGGTCTTGGGCACTTTGCGGGTGCGCTCGGCTCAGGGGGTGGTGATCCAAGAGTACCCCTTGAGCGTCCTGCAGCCCGTGCCGCAGGCCGGCGTTTGGGGCCGTGGTTGGGACGCTTTGCGGCTCTGGGTGCAGTGAATCGGCAGGTTTTTTGCGCCCGATTTGGAGATTCTTGCGCCTTGTGCTACATTGGAGAGCTTTTCGGAATCTTCCGAGAAGTTCACGTTTTCGTTATTTTTTCAAACGTTTAGGGACGTTTCATGCCAACCATTAATCAACTCGTGCGCCACGGTCGAGAGGTCGAACAGATCAAATCGAAGAGCCCGGCCATGGAAAATTGCCCGCAGCGTCGCGGTGTCTGCACCCGTGTGTACACCACCACGCCCAAAAAGCCCAACTCCGCTCTGCGTAAAGTCGCCAAAGTGCGCTTGACCAACGGTTTTGAGGTCATCTCTTACATCGGCGGTGAAGGCCACAACCTGCAAGAACACAGCGTCGTGCTGGTTCGCGGCGGTCGTGTCAAAGACTTGCCCGGTGTGCGTTATCACATCGTGCGTGGTTCGCTCGACTTGCAAGGGGTGAAAGACCGCAAGCAATCGCGCTCCAAGTACGGTGCCAAGAAGCCCAAGGCCAAATAAGCCCTGTCGCTGGATTGAATCGTCGGTGTTTGTGTGGCCTGGCTGGCCGTGCAAACGTAGTGACCCCAAAGCGCCATGTTGGCGTCGGGTCGAGTAAGTGAGGGGCCTGATGGTCGCTCGCGACACCCCAAAGGGTGTCAACTGAAGCAAATTTTTGAGGTGAAAAAATGCCACGTCGTCGCGAAGTCCCTAAACGTGAAATCCTGCCGGATCCCAAGTTCGGCAATGTCGAGCTCTCAAAGTTCATGAACGTGATCATGGAAGGCGGCAAGAAAGCCGTCGCCGAGCGCATCATCTATGGCGCCCTCGAGCAGATCGAGAAAAAGACGGGTAAAGATCCGTTGGAAGCTTTCAGCACCGCCATCAACAACGTCAAGCCCATGGTGGAAGTCAAGTCCCGCCGTGTCGGTGGCGCGAACTACCAAGTGCCCGTCGAAGTGCGCCCTGTGCGTCGCTTAGCCCTGTCCATGCGTTGGATCAAAGAAGCCGCCCGCAAGCGCAGCGAGAAGTCCATGGCCTTGCGCCTGGCCAACGAGCTGATCGAGGCCAACGAAGGCCGCGGCGGCGCCATGAAGAAGCGCGATGAAGTGCACCGCATGGCCGAAGCCAACAAAGCCTTCAGCCACTTCCGTTTCTAAGCACACCGTTTTTCCGTCTTTCTCGGCGAGCCCGCGATGCCCCAAAAGGGCGGCGGGCTTGCCCCATTCAGGAGTTTTCTTATGGCCCGCAGCACGCCCCTTGAGCGATACCGCAACATCGGTATTTCCGCGCACATCGATGCCGGTAAAACCACCACCACCGAACGCATTCTTTTCTACACTGGCGTGAACCACAAGATTGGTGAAGTGCACGACGGCGCCGCCACCATGGACTGGATGGAGCAAGAGCAAGAGCGTGGAATCACGATCACCTCGGCTGCCACCACCTGCTTCTGGAAGGGTATGGACCGTTCCTTCGAAGAGCACCGCTTCAACATCATCGACACCCCCGGCCACGTGGACTTCACCATCGAGGTGGAGCGCTCCATGCGCGTCTTGGACGGCGCTTGCATGGTGTACTGCGCGGTGGGTGGCGTTCAGCCCCAGTCTGAAACCGTTTGGCGTCAAGCCAACAAGTACAAAGTGCCTCGTTTGGCCTTTGTGAACAAGATGGACCGCACCGGTGCCAACTTCTTCAAGGTCTACGACCAGATGCGTTTGCGCCTCAAGGCCAACCCCGTCGCCATCGTGATCCCGATCGGCGCTGAAGAAAACTTCACCGGCGTCGTCGACCTGATCAAGATGAAGGCCATCATCTGGGACGAAGCTTCCCAGGGCATGAAGTTCGAATTCCAAGACATCCCCGCAGAACTCCAGGCGCAAGCCGAAGAGTGGCGCGAGAAGTTGCTCGAAGCCGCCGCAGAGTCCAGCGAAGAGCTGATGAACAAGTACCTCGAAGAAGGCACGTTGTCGGAAGCCGAAATCAAGTTGGGTATCCGCACCCGCACCTTGGCCACCGAAATCCAGCCCATGCTGTGCGGCACCGCGTTCAAGAACAAAGGCGTTCAGCGCATGCTCGACGCCGTGATCGACTTCTTGCCTTCTCCCGTGGACATCCCGCCCGTTGGTGGCACCGATGAAGACGACGCCGTCACCAGCCGCAAGGCCGACGACAGTGAGAAGCTTTCCGCTTTGGCGTTCAAGTTGATGACCGACCCCTATGTGGGCCAGTTGACCTTCGTGCGCGTGTACTCCGGCGTGC
Source organism: Hydrogenophaga intermedia (assembly GCA_945890705.1). Lineage (GTDB taxonomy): Bacteria > Pseudomonadota > Gammaproteobacteria > Burkholderiales > Burkholderiaceae_C > Hydrogenophaga > Hydrogenophaga miladensis. The sequence goes on from CAMDCY010000004.1 coordinate 46,197, forward strand.
TGAAAAAAGGCGACACCGTCTTCAACCCCATCAAGGGCAAGAAAGAGCGTATTGGCCGTATCGTTCAGATGCACGCCAACAACCGCGAAGAAGTCGAAGAAATCCGCGCCGGCGACATCGCTGCTTGCGTGGGCTTGAAAGACGTCACCACCGGTGAGACCTTGTGTGATCCCGAAGCCGTGATCATGCTCGAGCGCATGGTGTTCCCTGAGCCCGTGATCGCACAGGCCGTGGAACCCAAGACCAAAGCCGACCAGGAAAAAATGGGCATCGCTTTGCAGCGTTTGGCAGCAGAAGATCCATCGTTCCGCGTCAAGACCGACGAAGAATCGGGTCAGACCATCATCGCCGGTATGGGTGAATTGCACTTGGAAATCATCGTTGACCGCATGAAGCGCGAATTCGGTGTGGAAGCCAACGTGGGCAAGCCTCAAGTGGCCTACCGCGAAACCATTCGCAAGAACGTCGACGAAGCCGAAGGCAAGTTCGTTCGCCAGTCCGGTGGTAAGGGTCAGTACGGTCACGTGGTGTTCAAGATCGAACCCAACGAAGCCGGCAAAGGCTTTGAGTTCGTCGACGCCATCAAGGGCGGCGTGGTGCCACGCGAATACATTCCTGCTGTGGAGAAGGGCGTCATTGAAGCCCTGACCACCGGTGTGTTGGCCGGCTACCCCGTGGTCGACGTCAAGGTGACCTTGCACTTCGGTTCGTACCACGATGTGGACTCCTCCGAAATGGCCTTCAAGATGGCCGCCATCTTTGGTTTCAAAGAAGGCTGCAAGAAAGCCAGCCCCGTGATCCTCGAGCCGATGATGTCGGTGGAAGTGGAAACCCCAGAAGACTACGCCGGTAACGTGATGGGCGACTTGTCCAGCCGCCGCGGCATGGTTCAGGGCATGGAAGACATGGTCGGCGGTGGCAAAGCCATCCGCGCCGAAGTGCCTTTGTCCGAAATGTTCGGTTACTCCACCACCCTGCGTTCGATGTCGCAAGGCCGTGCCACCTACTCCATGGAGTTCAAGCACTACGCCGAAGCGCCTCGCAACGTGGCCGAGGCCATCGTGGCCGCACGTTCGAAGTAATTTTTAAACCGGTCTTCGGCGCCGCTGATGCGGTGGACCTGCTGCCCGTGGCAGGTCCGTGCTGGAAACCTTAAACACACACGGGCTTGTTCATTTTAGGAATTGAATCATGGGAAAAGAGAAATTTGAGCGGACCAAGCCGCACGTCAACGTTGGCACGATTGGTCACGTTGACCACGGCAAGACCACGCTGACCGCGGCGATCACGACCGTGTTGGCGGCCAAGTTTGGTGGTTCGGCCAAGGCCTACGACCAGAT
>CAMDCY010000005.1 GCA_945890705.1 Hydrogenophaga intermedia
GCGAATGCTTTGGCCGCCTTGGCTTTGGCCACGTCCACCGGTTACCCCATGGGGCGCATGTTGCACGGCTTGCGCGAGTACCGCGGCGAGCCCCATCGGGTGGAGCTCGTGGGCGTGATCCACGGCGTGACCTATTTTGACGACAGCAAGGGCACCAACGTGGGCGCCACCTTGGCGGCCATCAAGGGCTTGGGTCCCGACCAGCGTTTGGTGGTGATCTTGGGTGGTGAGGGCAAGGGGCAAGATTTTTCACCCCTGGCTCAGCCATTGGCGACCTTCGCGCGTGCGGTGGTCTTCATCGGTCGCGATGCCCAGCGCTTGCGTGAAGCGGTGGGCGACGCCTTGGACGATGTACAAGTGCCCATGGGCATGGCATCGACCTTGCCCGAGGCGGTGCGTTGGTCGGCTGAGCAAGCGCGCCACGGAGATGCGGTTTTGCTCTCACCCGCGTGTGCCAGTTTGGACATGTTCCGCGATTACGCGCACCGCGCCGAGGTTTTTGTGCAGACCGTGGGCGAATTGGCTTTGGACGCGGGCGTGGACTTGGAGGTGCTGCGATGAAGGCGTGGATGCAGCACACCTGGCAACAGCTTCGAACTTGGGTGGGGGCTGGCGCCCCCGCAGCGGATGGACTGCCGCTGGGCTCGGCGAGTTGGGGTTATGCCGACCGAAGCCGCACGACGGCTGGGTGGATGGGCTTTGACCAAACCTTGTTGGCGGTGGTGTCGGTGCTGCTGATCTGGGGATTGGTGATGGTGTATTCGGCCTCGATCGCCTTGCCCGACAGTCCCAAATTTTCGAACTACAGCCACACCCATTTTGTCTTTCGCCACGGTTTTGCCATGTGCGTGGGCCTGGTGGTGGCCTTGTTGGCTTTTCAGGTCCCGATAAAGACTTGGGAAAAATTTGCGCCGCTGCTGTTTTTGTTTGCCTTGGTGTTGTTGATCTTGGTGCTGCTGCCCTTCATTGGTAAAGGGGTCAACGGCGCGCGCCGCTGGATTTCTTTGGGTGTGATGAATTTTCAGCCGTCGGAGTTGGCCAAGTTGGCGGTGGTGCTTTACGCAGCCAACTTCATGGTGCGCAAGATCGAGGTCAAAGAAAGCTTCAGCCGTGCGGTGGCGCCCATGTTGGTGGCCGTGGGTTTGACCGGTAGCTTGCTGTTGGCCGAGCCCGACATGGGTGCTTTCATGGTGATCGCGGTGATCGCCATGGGTATTTTGTTTTTGGGCGGCGTGAACATGCGCATGTTTTTGCTCATCAGCGTGGTGTTGGTGGGCGCGTTTTTGTTGATGATTCTTTTCAGCGACTGGCGCCGGGAGCGGATTTTTGCTTACCTCGACCCTTGGAGCGAGGTGCACGCTTTGGGTAAAGGTTACCAACTGTCGCACTCGCTCATCGCGTTTGGGCGAGGTGAGATTTTTGGTGTTGGGTTGGGCGGCAGTGTGGAGAAATTGCATTGGCTGCCCGAAGCGCACACCGATTTCTTGCTCGCGGTGATCGGTGAGGAGTTTGGTCTGGTTGGGGTGCTTACCCTCATCGGCTTGTTCGTGTGGCTCACCCGGCGCATCATGCACATCGGTCGCCAAGCGGTGGCCCTCGACCAGGTGTTTGCGGGTTTGCTGGCCCAAGGTGTGGGGGTGTGGATGGGTTTCCAAGCCTTCATCAACATCGGTGTGAACTTGGGCGCCTTGCCCACCAAGGGCCTGACCTTGCCGCTCATGAGTTACGGCGGCTCGGCCATTTTGATCAACTTGGTGGCCTTGGCCATCGTGCTGCGCGTGGACTTCGAAAACCGCCAGAAAATGCGGGGGATTCGAGCATGAGGCAACGCGTGGCTTTGATCATGGCGGCCGGCACCGGCGGGCACATTTTTCCGGGTTTGGCGGTGGCCGAAGCGCTGCGTGCGCAAGGTTGGGCGGTGCATTGGTTGGGCACGCCCACGGGCATGGAAAACCGATTGGTGCGCCCCAAAGGTTTTGTGGTCGAGCCGATTGAGTTCGGTGGCGTGCGTGGCAAAGGATGGTGGACTTTGCCCTTCTTACCTTTGCGCTTGTTGCGTGCGTTTTGGCAGGCCCGCGCAGCTGTGCTCAAACTCAACCCGGACGTGGTGGTGGGCTTTGGCGGTTACGTGACCTTCCCTGGTGGTCTGATGTCGGTCTGGCTCAACAGACCCTTGATCCTGCACGAGCAAAATTCGGTCGCTGGTATGGCCAACCGCTGGCTCGCCAGCATCGCCGATCGCGTGTTCACCGCCTTCCCCAACACCTTGCCCAAAGGCGAATGGATCGGCAACCCACTGCGCGCCGATTTTTTCCGCCAAGCCACTCCCGCCCAGCGGTGGACGGGTCGTCAAGGGCCTTTGCGCTTGTTGGTGGTGGGTGGCAGTTTGGGTGCGCAAGCGCTCAACCAGATCGTACCCAAGGCCTTGTCCATGATGTCCGCCGAAGAGCGCCCTGTGGTCACCCACCAAAGTGGCGAGTCGCAAATCGCGGCCCTCAAAGCGAACTACGAACAAGCCGGTGTCCAAGCCAATTTGGTGCCCTTCATCCAAGACATGGCGCTGGCCATGGCCGAGGCGGATTTGGTGATCGCTCGGTCGGGTGCCAGCACGGTGACCGAAGTGGCGGCCATTGGGGTGGCTGCTTGGTTTGTGCCTTTTCCGTATGCGGTGGACGATCACCAGCGACACAACGCCGAATTTTTGTCGCAGGCCGGCGGTGCTTGGATGACGGTTCAAAACGAATTCACGCCTGAAAAATTGTTGGACGTGTTGCGCAACACACGTCGCCCCGTGCTTCAAGCCATGGCCCAACAAGCGCAACTCAAAGCCCAAACCCAAGCGGTGTCTGCGATCGTGGACGCCTGTGAAGCTCTGGCCCAAAGAAACATCCCATGAAACACGCCATTCGTCACATCCATTTTGTGGGCATCGGTGGAGCCGGCATGAGCGGCATTGCCGAGGTACTGCTCAACCAAGGCTACGCCATTTCGGGCAGCGATTTGGGCGAGAACACCGCGACCCGACGCTTGACCGTGCTCGGCGCGCGTGTGCACATCGGACACCAAGCCAGCCACATCGATGGTGCCGACGCCATCGTCACCTCAACGGCGGTCAAAGGCGACAATCCAGAAGTTGTGGCGGCTCACGCCAAGCTCTTGCCCGTGGTGCCGCGCGCGGTGATGCTGGCCGAGTTGATGCGCATGAAAAAAGGCATAGCGATCGCGGGCACCCACGGCAAAACCACCACCACCAGTTTGGTCGCCAGTGTGCTGGCGGAAGCCAACCTGGACCCCACGTTCGTGATCGGTGGCAAGCTCAACAGCGCCGGCGTGAATGCCCAACTGGGATCGGGTGAGTACATCGTGGTGGAGGCTGATGAGTCCGACGCTTCGTTCTTGAATCTCTTGCCGGTGATGGCGGTGGTGACCAACATCGATGCCGACCACATGGACACCTATGGCCACGACTTTGGTCGTTTGAAACAGGCCTTTGTGGACTTCTTACACCACATGCCGTTTTACGGCGCTGCCGTGGTGTGTGTGGATGACCCCGCCGTGCGTAGCTTGTTGCCCCAAATTGCCCGACCTATCACCAGCTACGGTTTATCGCCCGATGCGCAAGTGCGCGCCGTCGATGTGCGCGCGGTGGGCGGCCAAATGCATTTCACGGTCCTGCGCAAGAACGGCGTTGAGTTGCCACCCCTGTCGGTGGTTTTGAATTTGCCCGGTGTGCACAACGTGCTCAACGCGCTGGCCGCCATCGGTGTGGCGGTGGAGTTGGGCGTGGAGGACGCTGCGGTGGTTCAGGCCTTGTCCAACTTCAAAGGTGTGGGCCGGCGCTTTCAGCGCTTTGGTGATGCACCCTTGCCGCAAGGGGGCCATTGCACTGTGGTCGATGACTACGGTCATCACCCGGTGGAGATGGCCGCTACGATCGCCGCAGCGCGCGGGGCATTTCCCGGTCGGCGCTTGGTGTTGGCCTTTCAGCCGCACCGCTACAGCCGCACCCGGGATTGTTTTGAAGACTTCATCAAGGTCATGGGCCAGGCCGATGCGATTTTGCTCGCCGAGGTTTATGCCGCTGGTGAAGCGCCACTGGTTGCCGCCGATGGTCGTTCGCTGGTACGCGCCGTGCGGGTGGCCGGTCAGGTTGAGCCCGTGTTTGTGGATGAGATTGAACACATGGCCGCAGCCATCGTGCGAAACGCCCGCGATGGCGATGTGGTCCTGTGCATGGGCGCAGGCTCCATCGGCACCGTGGCGGCGCAGGTGATGGCTTTGACGGCCCCAACAGGAACCCAGCCATGAGTTTGCAAACTCCTTCGATTGACGTGACCCAGATCGGCAAAGTGGCCGTGCTGATGGGCGGGCGCTCGGCCGAGCGCGAAGTCTCTTTGATGTCCGGTCAGGGTGTGTTGGCGGCTTTGCGTGCGCAGGGCGTGGACGCCCACGCCTTTGACCCCGCCGCACAAGGCTTGGATGCTTTGCGCACGCAGGGCGTGCAGCGTTGTTTCATCGCTTTGCACGGGCGGTTTGGTGAAGACGGCACGGTGCAAGGCGCGCTGGAGCTGCTGGGCATTCCTTATACCGGCCCTGGCGTGATGGCGTCGGCCGTTGCCATGGACAAACTCATGACCAAGCGCATTTGGCTCGCCGAAGGTCTGCCCACACCGGCTTGGCGCCAGGTGCGCAGCGCTCAGCAAGCGCGCGAGGCATTTCAAGCCTTGGGTTCGCCCATGATCGTCAAACCCGTTCGGGAAGGCTCCACCATTGGCCTGACCAAGGTCACCACGATCGAGCAATGCGATGCCGCTTTTGCTTTGGCCCGGGAACAAGACCCATTGGTGATGTGCGAGCAGTTCATCGCCGGTGATGAAGTCACCTGCCCCGTGCTGGGCACGGGGGACCAGGCCAAGGCACTGCCGATCATCCGCATCGTGGCGCCGGACGGTAACTACGATTACCAGAACAAATACTTCACCGACGACACCCAATACCTGGTGCCATCGGGTCTGCCGGCCTCCGAAGAAGCGAACATCCAAGCGCTGGTGCTCAAAGCCTTTCAGGCCTTGGATTGCCGTGGCTGGGCCCGTGCCGATGTGATGATCGACCAGCACACGCGAAAGCCCTATTTGTTGGAAATCAACACCTCGCCGGGCATGACCAGCCACTCGCTCGTGCCGATGTCGGCGCGTGCCACCGGCATGGACTATGAGGCCCTGTGCCTGCATTTGCTCGCCAGTGCCAGTCTGGACAACCCCACGCCGTGACCATGTCCACCACCGCCCTTTTGCCCCTCGACATCAGGCTCATGCGCCTGGCCACCCGTCTGCTGATGGGGGTATTGGCCGTGCTGGTGTTGGGTGCCTTGGGTCATTGGGCCTTGAACCATCCTATGTGGTCGGTGCGTTCCATGGTGGTGGTCGGTGATGTGGCACACCAAAACGCGATCACCTTGCGTGCGCAGGTGGTCACGCGCATGCGAAACGAATTGGGCAGCAGTTTCATGACGCTGGACTTGGAGCGCACGCGCGATCTGTTTGAGTCGGTGCCTTGGGTGCGACAGGCCGTGGTGCAGCGCGAATTCCCCAACCGCTTGCGCATCACGCTGCAGGAGCACCAGGCCGTGGCGTGGTGGCAGACCGAAGGGTCCGGTCAATTGGTCAACACCTGGGGCGAAGTTTTTGAAGCCAACCCGGACGACAGCGACAACTTGCCGGTCTTGGCGGGGCCGGCCAACAGCGCGGGCGATGCCTTGCGCTTGTTCAACGCCCTGCTGCCTCAGTACCAGTACTTGGGCTTTGGCGTGGAGCGTTTGGCTTTGACCGAACGCGGCAATTGGCAGGTGGGCTTGGACAACGGGGCCCGCGTTGAGCTTGGACGCGGGGATCACGCGGCATTGGTCGCGAGAAACCAGCAATTCATTCGGACCGTCAGCCAGGTCACCCAGCGGTTTGCGGGCGACATGCAGGAGGTCGATTTGCGTTACCCCAACGGGTACGCATTGAACATGCGGGGAGTTTCAACGCTCGCCACAACCGTGCCGGGTCAGCCGGCCAACACAAGGTAAACAGCACACATGGCCAAAGAATACAAAGATTTGGTGGTCGGTCTGGACATTGGAACGTCCAAGATCATGGTCGTCGTGGCCGAGGTCTTGCCCAACGGCGAACTCAAGCTTGCCGGGATGGGTGTGGCGCCAAGCAACGGTCTCAAGCGCGGCGTGGTGGTCAACATCGACGCCACCGTACAAAGCATCCAGCAAGCGCTCAAAGAAGCTGAGTTGATGGCCGACTGCCGCATCGCGCGGGTCTACACCGGCATCACCGGCAGCCACATCCGAGGCATGAACTCCAGCGGCATGGTGGCCATCAAGGACCGCGAGGTCAGCGCCAACGACGTGGCGCGCGTCATCGAGACCGCGCAAGCCATCAACATCTCCACCGATCAACGCTTGTTGTTGTTGGAGGCGCAAGAGTTCGTGATCGACGGCCAAGAGGTCAAAGAGCCCATCGGCATGAGCGGCTTGCGCTTGGAGGCCAAGGTGCACATCGTGACCGGCGCGCAGAGCGCAGCTGAGAACATCATGAAGTGTGTGCGTCGCTGCGGTTTGGAAGTGGACCACCTGATGCTCAACCCGGTGGCGTCCAGTCACGCAGTGCTCACGCAAGACGAGAAGGAGTTGGGCGTTGCGCTGGTGGACATCGGCGCTGGCACCACCGACATCGCCATTTACGCGGGTGGCTCAATTCGGCACACCGCGGTCATTCCGATCGCCGGTGACTTGATCACCAGCGATATCGCCATGGCCTTGCGTACGCCCACCAAAGACGCCGAAGATATCAAGGTGGAGAGCGGTTTTGCCAAACAACTCTTGGCCGATCCCGATCAACAAGTCGAGGTGCCTGGTTTGGGCGATCGCCAACCGCGCATGCTCAGCCGCCAGGCCTTGGCTGGTGTGATCGAGCCGCGCATCGAAGAAATTTTCACCTTGGTGCAGCAAGTCATTCGCGACTCGGGTCACGAAGAAATGCTGTCCTCGGGCATCGTGCTCACCGGTGGCAGCGCGATGATGCCGGGCATGCCTGAGCTGGGTGAGGACATCTTCCTCAAGCCCGTGCGTCGCGGCATACCGCAATACAACAGCGCCTTGTACGACATGGTCGCGCAGCCTCGAGCCGCCACGGTGATGGGCTTGCTTGAGGGCGCTCGCTTGGCCCGCGTGCGTGGTCACAAAGTGGCTCAAAAAGCGGGCTCTGTTCACAGCGCACTCGGTCGAATCAAAGACTGGTTTGTGGGGAGTTTTTGATGGAGCACACACTCAACAAGTCCTCACAGCTGGAAACCCGCAAGGTCAAACGAAGGCGCTGTCGATGGCGATCCACCACCGAACCCCCGGGTTGAGAACCCACAACCGATTCATTTTTTAACCATTGAACCGAAAGCCGAACGAAGCGGCATTCACACAGGAGAACACCATGACCATCGAAATGATTGAAGTTGAAGAAGGTTTCAACCAAGGCACACAAATCAAAGTGATCGGCGTCGGCGGCGGCGGGAGCAACGCCGTTGAACACATGATCCAGCGCGGCGTACAAGGCGTTGAGTTCATCGCGGCCAACACCGATGCCCAAGCTTTGTCGCGCAGCTCCGCCGACAAAATCATCCAGTTAGGTGGCACGGGTTTGGGTGCGGGCAGCAAGCCCGAAAAAGGCCGTGACGCGGCCGAGCAAGCCGAGCAAGAAATTCGCGACAGCATCGCGGGCGCACACATGCTCTTCATCACCGCGGGCATGGGCGGCGGCACGGGTACCGGTGCAGCGCCTGTGATCGCTCGCGTGGCCAAAGAGATGGGCATCTTGACTGTGGGCGTGGTCACCAAGCCGTTTGACTGGGAAGGTGGTCGCCGCATGTCCAACGCCGACGGTGGTTTGGGTGAACTCGAAGCCAATGTGGACTCCTTGATCGTCGTGTTGAACGAGAAGTTGCAAGACGTGTTGGGCGATGACATCACCCAAGAGGAAGCCTTTGCACACGCCAACGACGTGCTGAAAAACGCGGTGGGTGGTATTGCCGAGATCATCAACGAGTACGGCAACGTCAACGTCGACTTTGAAGACGTGCGCACCGTGATGGGTGAGCCTGGCAAGGCCATGATGGGCACCGCGGTGGCCAACGGTCCGGATCGCGCACGCATCGCGGCCGAACAAGCCGTGGCATGCCCCTTGTTGGAAGGCATCGACCTGTCTGGCGCCAAAGGCGTGCTGGTTTTGGTCACCGCCGCCAAGGGATCTTTGAAGTTGTCCGAATCCAAGCAGGCGATGAACACCATCCGCGCCTATGCTTCGCCCGATGCGCACGTGATTTATGGCGCTGCCTACGATGAGAGCTTGGGCGAAGACATGCGCGTGACCGTTGTGGCCACGGGCTTGTCCAAACACGGTTCGCGCGGCCGAACCCCCAACATCCAAATGGTGCAAACCCTGCGCACTGGTACCGACAACGTGCCGTTCGACATTCCCACGGTCAATACAGCCATCGATGGTCCTGGCGCGGCCGCCATGGCTCAGCCCAACTACGCGGGCTTGCAAGGCCCAGCGGTTTGGCGCACCCCCAACCGCACGCAAGCCGCGGCCAAGGTGGATGCCCTGTCCTCGGGCGGCATGGACGACTTTGAAATCCCTGCCTTCCTGCGCAAACAGGCCGATTGAAATAAAATCGTCCCATGCTGGCTCAAAGAACCCTCAAATCGCTGACCACCGCCGTTGGGGTGGGTCTGCACAGCGGGCAACGCGTCGAGCTGACCCTGCGCCCAGCTGCGCCCAACACCGGCATCGTGTTTCGGCGGGTGGATTTGCCAGAGCCGGTGAACATCCCCGTCAACGCCACGGCGGTCACCGACACGCGTTTGGCATCCACCATCTCGCATGGTGGGGCCAAGGTGCACACCATTGAGCATTTGATGAGCGCGTGTTCGGGCTTGGGCATCGACAACCTGATGGTCGACATCACGGCCGAAGAGGTGCCCATCTTGGATGGTTCTTCGGCCTCGTTTGTGTATTTGCTGCAAAGCGCGGGCATTGAGACCCAAGGCGTGGCCAAGCGTTTCATCCGCGTGCTCAAGCCCGTCGAGGTTCGCGAAGGTGATGGCAGCAACGTCAAGTGGGCGCGCTTGGACCCGTACCACGGCTTCAAGCTGAGCTTTGAAATCGAGTTCAACCACCCCGCGGTCAACTCCACAGGTCAGCAGGTCACCTTCGATTTCGGCAGTGGCCGCTACGCCCGTGAAATCGCCCGTGCCCGCACCTTTGGCTTCACCCGCGACGTGGAAATGATGCGCTCGCATGGCTTGGCCATGGGCGGCGGTTTGGACAACGCCATCGTGATGGACGACGTCAAGGTGCTCAACGCTGATGGTTTGCGCTACCACGACGAGTTTGTCAAACACAAAATCTTGGACGCCATTGGCGACCTCTACATCTTGGGTCAGCCACTGCTGGCGGCCTACAGCGCTTACCGCTCGGGCCACGCCATGAACAACCAGTTGCTGCGCGTTTTGCTCAGCGACGAGAGCGCCTACGAGATCGTGAGCTTCGAGAAAGAGCGCGACGCGCCTGCGGGTTTTGCCGCACTGGCGCCGGCCTGGTAAGGCCTAAGGATCCCCAAGATGTGGTTACGTTGGGTCATTCTGTTCTTGTTCGTGGTGGCCGCCGCGTGCTTTGTGGCTTATATGGTCACGGGCCACATGGCTTACCGACGCTGGGGTTTGGTCATCTTCAAATGGACCGTGTTCGCTGGCCTGGGCTTTTTTGCCGTGCTGGTCGTGCAGCGCCTGTTCTGACCCCCTGCAATCTGCTCAATACCAACGGCCGTCTTTGTAGCTCGCGTGGGTGCGCCCTTGCAGCGCACTGACCTGCTCGATGGCGTGTTTGGTTTTGCTCACCTGTGCGTGGGTGATCGCCAAGCCCAGCGCGTCGGCCGCGTCTTTCCCTGGTAGAACGGGCAGGTTGAGCAGGCGTTTGACCATTTCCTGCACCTGCGGCTTGGCCGCCCGCCCGTAGCCCACCACCGCTTTCTTGAGCTGCAGCGCGGTGTACTCGCTCACCGGCAAACCGTTGACCACCAAGGCCGTGAGACAGGCGCCACGGGCCTGACCCAGCAACAAGGTGGCTTGTGGGTTCACGTTGACGAACACAATCTCACACGCGGCCACCGACGGTTGGTAGCGCTGCACGACCTCGGTGATGCCCTCAAACAAAATTTTCAGTCGCCCTGGCAAGAGTTGCGGGTGGTCGGGCTCGGTGCGGATGGTGCCGCTGGCCACGTAGTGCAGGGCGGAGCCCTCGACGTCGATCACCCCAAAACCGGTGCACTGCAAACCGGGGTCGATCCCCAAAATGCGGGTGGCGGTCTTGGGCTGAGCGCTCATGGCAGTTCCACCGAGGGCATGCGGGCCAGGGTGGTGCCCGCACGGTTGCTCAGGTAAGCCGAACCGGTGCGGGTTTCAAAGAATTTGGGCGATGGCAGCATGACGGCCAATCGGGCGGCTTCGACCCGGCTGAGTTGGGCCGCTGACTTTTTGAAGTAGCGCTGGCTGGCGGCTTGGGCACCAAACACCCCGTGCCCCCACTCGACGCTGTTGAGGTAGATCGTCAAAATGCGGTCTTTGTCCAGCACGGCTTCGATCATCAAGGCCAGCACCAGTTCTTGGCCTTTGCGCAGCAGGTTGCGCTCGCCCGACAAGAAGAGGTTTTTGGCCAACTGTTGGGTGATGGTGGAGCCGCCAATGATTTTGGCCGGGCGGGTTCGCGGTGGGGCCGCGTTGGGTTTTTGGGCGGCGCGTGCGGCTGCGGCCGCGGCCCGCTTCTCGGCTTGAGCTTGGCGACGTTGGTTTTTGTCCCATGCCGATTCGATGGCCGCCCAGTCCACACCGGCGTGGTTCACGAAACCACCATCCTCGGAGGCGATGACGGCGCGGCGCAAATGGGTGCTGATGGCCTTGGGCTCGACCCACTCTTGCGACCAACGCCACGCCTTGTCGCCCAGCAAGGCCTTGACGCCAACGCGGACCATTTCGGACCGCATGAAGGCCGTGCTCTCAGGCGCGACCACCGCCATGCTCGCGATGCGCGCCAAGAAAAACACTTGCAGCGCCAAACCAGCGAGTAGACACCATGACAGGTAGCGCCAGACAAGCTTCATCTCACTGGCTCCTCAGCTGGGTTTGGAGGGTTTCGTTGCGCGTGAACCGAAAACGCGAGACCACCACGATGTGGTCGGCTTGGCGACGCATCGCTGGGGTGAACGCTGAAAAACGTTGTGAACGCACGATGGCTTGAGCACGTCGGTCCAAGGCCGGCGAGCGCGAGCGCTCAGCGATTTCGGTGTCGATGACCTCGCCGGTGTGGTTCACGGTGATGACCATGGTCAATTCACCGTAGAGTTTTTGGCCGTTTTCCTGAGGGAACTGCTGGGTCCCTTGTTCTTCAATTTGCTGGCGCAGAGCGTCGTAGTACGCCGCGTACACCGCCTCGCGTGTGGCCGGGCTGATGTAGTGCTTGCGCGGGCGCGCATTTTCTTCTTGGATGCGCTTTTCAATTTGCGCGAGCATGTTGAGCAGGGCTTGGCGTTTGCGCTCTTCTTCTTGGGCTTGTGGTGTGTTCGCGCTGGCGTTGGGGTCCACCGGCGGGAGTTGTGCGATCTGTTGGCGCACTTGCGTGAGTAAGGCCTGTTGACGTTGGCGCAAGGAGGCCAAAGCGGAGGCTTGGGGCTCTGGCGCATTGCCGATTTGAGCCGTCGCCATGCTGGGCAGGGGGGCGCTGGCCAGGCCTTTTTCGGCGCTACCGCCCCCGGCCAGCGAGGCTTGGGCAATGGCTTGAGCCTGGTCGGGCACTTGGTCGCTTTGGGTGTTGACCAAGATCACCTCCAGCGGCGTGTTCTTGAACAGGCGGTTAAAGCCTGCTGGGTCCACGGCGCGGATGGTCAACAAGGCGGCGTGAAAGGCCACGGAAATTCCGAGTGCCCATTGCAGGGTACTGCGTCGCCGAAGCCATCGGATCACGGTTGAGACCATCGCTTGCATGGTCGAATTATGGGGCGGGATTTTCGACTGGGGGCTCGGCCTCATCCACCTCAATGGCCAAGGCCACAGGGGTGGTCAGAACTGCGTCATCATCCTCGGGGTCGATCAAGGCGTCGTCATCGGTGCTGTCGGGGTTGTCCAATCGAGCGACGACGGTGGCCGATATGTCCAAGGCCATGAGGTCGGATCGACCTAAGCGCACGCGGGCTTGCGCACCGCGTGGCCAGCCATCGGCCCCCATGACGGACATGACCAAGGGCAGCGTGTCGGCGCGCACGAGTTGCTCTTTGATCAGCGTCGCGTCCAGCTCGGTGATGCCGTTTTGTTCTAGGTACTTCAAGGTCCAGTAGCGTTCCATGCCGCGCTGGAAGTCGTTGTAAGCGCCGTAGGCGGCGTCAAATGCACCGATAACGGCCAACAGGTTGGCGTCTTTGGGTTTGAACGGAGCGACCAAGGCGGCGGTGGCGCCGTGGCGCACACAGGCGATGATTTGCCACTGGTTGACCATGTCCACGTAGCGCCGCAGCGGGGAGGTGCTCCACGCATAGGCTGGCACACCGATGCCCGCGTGTGGCAAGGCTTTGGCGCCCATGCGCACCTTGATGCCCGGCGACAAGCTGGCTTGGCTGCGGTAAATGCCAGGCACGCCACATTGGGCCAACCATTGGCCCCAGGTGCTGTTGGCCACGATCATGGCTTCGGCCACGATCAGGTCCAGTGGTGCGCCCCGCTGGCGCAGGCCCATGACGACGGTCTCGTGCCCTTGTGGGCCGCGTTCGCCCACACCGTCCAATTTGAAGGTGTGGTCGGGTCGGTTGAAGGTTTCTGGCTTGCCACGCACGACCTCGCGTGCGGCTTTGAGGTGTTTGGCCAAGCCGTGCAGCCACGACAACGACGCTTGCCAGCGCTGGGCTTCGGCAGGGGCCTCGGGGTTGGGCTCGCCCTGCAACCACGCCTCGGTGACGATGTGGTCGATTTGGTCGTGGCGCAGGTTGTCGGCGATCGGCACGCGCTCCAAGCGGGTGTGGCTGTCGAGCACCGCCAAGCTGGTTTCATCGATGCGGACATACAAAGACACGGCTGGGCAGGCTTGGCCGGCTTGCAGGGTGAAGGCCTGCACCACCGTATCGGGCAGCATGGTGATTTTGTGGCCCGGCATGTAGACCGTGGACATGCGTTGTCGCGCGATTTGATCCAAGGCGCTGTCGGGGGCAATCGACAGGGCCGGGGCGGCGATGTGGATGCCCAATGTCACGCAGCCGGTTCCCAGGCCTTGAACCGACAAAGCATCGTCGATTTCCGTGGTTTGAGAGTCGTCGATGGAAAACGCTTGCACGTCGGCCAAGGGCAAGGCTTCGCTCAAACTGGGCACGGCCAACTCGCCAAACCCGGTGCCTTTGGGGAAGTGCTCAAACAGGAAGCGTTGCCAATGGAATTCGTAAGCGTTTTCAATGGCGCCCGATTGCAGCAACAGGGTCAGTGGGGCTGTGTGGCTGCCGCGCGCGGCTTGAACCACGGCCTTGTATTCGGGGCTGTTCTTGTCGGGCTTGAACAAGATTTTGTAGAGCTGTGCGCGCACCGGATCGGGGCAGGTGCCGGCCACCAACTCAGCCGCCCAGGCTTCGATCTGCGCTTGGACTTGCTGCTTTTTCTCAATCGCCACCAAGGCTTGGGCCAAGATGTCGGCGGGGGCTTTTTTGAAGCGACCTTTGCCCATGCGTCGAAAGTAATGCGGTGCGGATTGCAAGCACAGCAGGGCCGCGGCTTGTTGAACGGCGCTGGGCGGGTCGTCGAAATACACGCCAGCCAAGGCCGCGAAGTCAAATTCGTCTTCGGGCGCGAATTCGTAGGCCAGTGGCAACTCCATGTCCGCTTGCAAAGCCAAGGCTTGGCTCATCAGGGCGCTGGGTTCGGGCTTGTCAAAACGCAGCCAAGCGTTGGCGCTTTTGACCTTGACCCGTTTGCCCGAATCGAGCTCCACTTGCAAGGAGTTGTCGGCCTCGGAAAGGATTCGACCGGTCGTGGGCTTGCCGGCATCGTCAAACAATAAGTGCATGGAGTCTATTGTCCCACGCAGCCCCTCAGGCTTTGGGGGGCGATTCGGTTGCCAAGTTCAAAAAATCCATCAAAGCGTCCATGTGCTGTTCAAAGTCGCTCAGGGCATGGTCGCTGCCCGGCAAGAGCCGCACCGTGGCGTGGGCACAAAACGCTTGCATTTCACGCCAGTCCAGCACCTCGTCGCCTTGGGCCACGATGGCCCAGTGGCGCTGCCGCTCTTGGTTATGGGCCACGCCTGTGGGGGGCAGGGTGGCCTCCCATTCGCGCAACTCCTCGATAAACGCTGGTTGAAAATGCACCCGCTCTTGAGGGTCGTGCCAAGCGGGGTGTTCTCCGATGTGGCGCTGCAAGTCCCTGGATGGGTGTGCGGCTGGGTTGATCAAGGCGCTGCGGCAGCCCAAGCGGTGCGACAAGACCCGGGCATAAAAGCCGCCCAAGGAAGAACCCACGACGACCATCTGCTCGCGCGGCCAGTCGGCCAACCCGTGAAGCAGCAGGTCCATGGCGGCGCGGGGCGACACCGGCAAGGCCGGGCACCACCAATGCACCCCGGGGTGTTGGCTGCGCACCCGGTGCTCCAGTTGTTGGGCTTTGGTCGATTGGGGGGACGAGCGAAACCCGTGCAGGTAGAGCAGGTGGGTGGTGGGCAGCATGGTCAAAACGCAACAAGTCAAGTTCAGAGCAAGGATAATGGCAGGCCATGGCCACCACCTTTGACAAACCCTCACTTCAACAACGCATCGTGGCGTCGTTGCAAACCTATGACGGGCCTTTGCTGTTGGCCGCGCTCATTTTGTCCCTCATCGGCCTGATCACCATGTACTCCGTGGGTGCCGATCATGGTGCCCGTTTTGTGGGCCATGCGCGCAACCTCTTGATCGCCGCTGTCGTGATGTTCGCCGTGGCCCAAATTCCACCCCAGCGCATGATGGCCTTGGCCATTCCCATGTACACCATTGGTGTGGCACTGCTGTTCGCTGTGGAGTTTTTTGGCATCGAGCGCAAGGGCTCGCAGCGCTGGCTCAACATCGGGGTGGTGATCCAGCCCAGTGAGATCATGAAAGTGGCGCTGCCGCTGATGATGGCTTGGTGGTTTCAGCGCCGCGAGGGACAAATCCGCGCTTTGGATTACGTGGTGGCCGCTGGCTTGCTGATGGTGCCTTGGGCGCTGATCTTCATCCAGCCCGATTTGGGCACTTCGTTGCTGGTCTTGGCCTCGGGCTTGTTCGTTTTGTTTTTCGCGGGTTTGAGTTGGAAGCTCATCATCCCGCCGGTGCTCATGGGCTTGGTGGGTGTGACGGTGCTCATCGTGATGGAAGACCCCTGGTGTGCGCCAGGGGTGGACTGGGTGGTCTTGAAAGATTACCAACGGATTCGGGTGTGCACCTTGCTGGACCCCTTCCAAGACCCCTTGGGTAAAGGTTTTCACATCATCCAAGGCATGATCGCCATTGGTTCGGGTGGTGCTTGGGGCAAGGGCTATATGCAAGGCACCCAAACCCATTTGGAGTTCATTCCTGAGCGCACCACCGACTTCATCTTTGCGGCCTTCTCTGAAGAGTTTGGTCTGATCGGTTTCTTGGCTTTGGCGGTGGCCTTTGTGTTTTTGATTGTGCGTGCACTGACGATCGCCTTGGAGGGACCCACGCTCTTTGCCCGTCTGTTGGCTGGTGCCATGGCCCTGAACATTTTTGTCTATGTCTTCGTGAACATGGGCATGGTCAGCGGCATCTTGCCGGTGGTGGGAGTGCCTTTGCCTTTCGTGAGTTACGGCGGTACGGCGATGGTCACCATGGGCTTGGGTCTGGGCATTCTGTTGTCCGTGGCCAAGTCCAAACGCTTGATGCAGTCATGATGGCTTGGCCCAACCTCGCTGTGCTGGGCGCTGGCAACATGGGCGGCGCTTTGGTGGCCCGCTTGCGCGAACATGGCGTGTCGGTGGCGGTGTGCGACCCCGATGCGCAGCGCCAAGCCGAGGCCTTGGCCGTGGGCGCTCAGGTCCTGCCCACCCCCTCGGCCGCCGTGCAAGGCCTGGGCCTCAATGGCGTGGTCTTGATCGTGGTCGTCAACGACGCGCAATGCGAAGACGTGTTGTGGGGCGAGCAAGGCGCAGCGGCTGCACTGCAAGCCGGACAGACCGTGGTCCTGTGCCCAACCATGGCCCCTGAGGCGGTGGAGTCCATCGCCGAGCGATTGGTGGCGATGGGCGTGGCTTGTGTGGATGCGCCCATGTCGGGTGGCCCGCTGCGCGCCCGTGCCGGCACCATGAGCTGGATGCTGGCCGGGCCCAAGGCCGCGTTGGCCCGACACCCCGAGCTCTGGCGTCTGTTGGCCAACCCGGTGTTCCATGTCAGCGAGCGTTGCGGCGATGGTTCGCGCACCAAACTCGTCAACAACCTCTTGGCCGGCATCAATTTGGTGGGGACGGCCGAGGCCTTGGCCTTGGCCGAGCGCATGGGCTTGAACCTGAACACCACACTGGATGTGATCGAGCGCTCCAGCGGTCAGAGCTGGATCGGCTCGGACCGCATGCGCCGTGCACTGGCGGGGAATTTCGCACCCCTGGCGCACGTGACCCTGCTGGAAAAAGACACCGGTCTGGCCATGGCCGCGGCCCAGCGCGTGGGGTTCGAGGGGCCTTTGGGCGCAGGTGCCACCGCGGTGTTTGCGCAAACCCGCCAAGCCGGCTGGGCCGAACACGACGACGGCGCGGTGTTTGCGCACCTGCGCGGCGAGGCGCCACCGTCAAAGCCCTAAACCCCCTGTGCCCACGGGGCTTATCTACAATGGCGGCATGATCAATCAAGCGTCCACCCAGTCCCGTCTCTCCACCGCCCAAGCCAGCTTACTCGATCCCTTTGGTTTGACGCCCGCCTTGTTGCAGCGCGCCTTGGGCGAGATCATGGCGCGTGGCGTGGACGACGCCGACCTGTACTTTCAAACCACGCGCAGCGAAGGCTGGAGCTTGGAAGAAGGTATTGTCAAAACCGGCAGCTTCAGCATCGACCAAGGCGTGGGCGTGCGCGCGGTCAGTGGCGAGAAAACCGCCTTTGCCTATTCCGACGATTTGTCGTGGAGCGCCTTAATCGACGCGGCCCACACGGTGCGCACCATCGCCAACCAAGGCCAACAAGGGCGCGTGAAAATCGCCCGCACCCGGGTGGCGTCTTCGCGCTCCTTGTACCCCGCGGTGGACCCCATCGCCACTTTGGACAGCACCCAAAAAGTCGCCTTGCTGGAGCGCGTGGAGCGCTTGGCCAAGGCCAAAGACCCGCGCGTGGTGCAGGTCATGGCCGGTTTGGCGGCCGAGCACGACGTGGTCTTGGTGGCCCGTGCCGACGGCACCATGGCCGCCGATGTGCGCCCTTTGGTGCGCCTGTCGGTCACGGTGATCGCCGAGCAGGCCGGTCGCCGCGAGGTCGGCTCGGCCGGCGGCGGTGGTCGTTACGGCTTGGCCTATTTTGACGACGCCATGGTGCAGTCTTACGTGGACGAGGCCGTGGCCTCGGCCTTGACCAACCTGGACGCGCGTCCCGCGCCGGCCGGTGAAATGACCGTGGTGTTGGGCGCGGGCTGGCCGGGCATTTTGTTGCACGAAGCCGTGGGCCATGGCTTGGAGGGCGACTTCAACCGCAAAGGCTCCAGCGCGTTTGCGGGGCGCATCGGCCAGCGCGTGGCGGCCAAGGGCGTGACCGTGCTCGACGACGGCACCATCGCCGACCGCCGCGGCTCGCTCAACATCGACGACGAGGGCAACACCACCCAGCGCAACGTGTTGATTGAAGATGGCATCTTGCGCGCCTACATCCAAGACGAACTCAACGCGCGCCTGATGGGCGTCAAGCCTACCGGCAACGGTCGCCGCGAGAGCTACGCCCACGTGCCCATGCCGCGCATGACCAACACCTACATGCTCGGCGGCGACAAAAGCCCCGAAGAAATCATCGGCAGCATCAAGAAGGGCTTGTACGCGGCCAACTTCGGCGGTGGCCAAGTCGACATCACCTCGGGCAAATTCGTGTTCTCCGCCAGCCAAGCGTATTGGGTGGAAAACGGCCAAATCCAATACCCGGTCAAGGGCGCCACCTTGGTTGGCAGCGGCCCAGAATCGCTCAAAAAAGTCAGCCTGATCGGCAACGACATGAAGCTCGACT
Source organism: Hydrogenophaga intermedia (assembly GCA_945890705.1). Lineage (GTDB taxonomy): Bacteria > Pseudomonadota > Gammaproteobacteria > Burkholderiales > Burkholderiaceae_C > Hydrogenophaga > Hydrogenophaga miladensis. The sequence goes on from CAMDCY010000005.1 coordinate 18,295, forward strand.
CGGGTGTGGGCACCTGCGGCAAAGAAGGCCAGAGCGTGCCGGTGGGCGTGGGCCAGCCCACGCTGCGCGTGGACGGTTTGACCGTGGGCGGCACGGCCTGAACGGCCTGAGGCCAGCTTGTGCTAAAGTGATTCCCATGAAACGCATCGCTTTCTTTGCTTTTTATTTTTGGTTCTCAGTCCCCGGCGGACGAGAGGCGATGCTGTAAGCAAACCCCGATCTCGATCAAACCGCCGGCCCTCACAGCCCGGCGGTTTTTTTTGACCCATCAACCGTTTGATTTTTTCAGGAGACCCCGATGAACGCCAACCCCACCCGCGACACCGCGTATTCGCGTCCTGCCGACAAGACCAGCCGCACTGACGACGAACGCATCCAGGACATCACCGTGTTGCCCCCTCCCGAACACCTCATCCGCTTTTTCCCCATCGCTGGCACGCCGGTGGAGCAACTCATTGGGCAAACCCGCCAACGCATATCGCGCATCTTGCACGGCCAAGACGACCGCCTCTTGGTCATCATCGGCCCCTGCTCGATCCACGACCCTGCCGCCGCCATCGATTACGCGCGCCGCTTGAAGCCCTTGCGCGACCAATACGCCGACAGCCTGGAAATTGTGATGCGGGTCTACTTCGAAAAGCCACGCACGACCGTGGGCTGGAAGGGCTTGATCAACGATCCCTACTTGGACGAGAGCTTCCGTATCGACGAAGGCCTGCGCATGGCGCGCCAATTGCTCATTGAGATCAACCGCTTGGGCTTGCCTGCGGGCAGCGAGTTCTTGGACGTGATCAGCCCGCAGTACATCGGCGACCTGATCAGCTGGGGCGCCATCGGTGCGCGCACCACCGAAAGCCAGGTGCACCGCGAATTGGCCTCGGGTTTGTCGGCGCCCATCGGTTTCAAGAATGGTACCGACGGCAACATCAAAATCGCCACCGACGCCATCCAAGCCGCAGCACGCGGCCACCACTTTTTGTCGGTGCACAAAAACGGCCAAGTGGCCATTGTGCAGACCAAGGGCAACCAAGACTGCCACGTGATCCTGCGCGGCGGCAAGGCCCCCAACTACGACGCAGCCAGCGTGGCCACGGCCGTGGCCGATTTGTCGGCATCCCAATTGGCCCCGCGTTTGATGGTGGACTGCAGCCACGCCAACAGCAGCAAACAGCACGAGAAACAACTCGAGGTGGCGCGCGACATCGCGGGTCAAATCCGGGGCGGCTCGCGCAGCATTTTCGGTGTCATGATCGAAAGCCACATACAAGCGGGTGCGCAAAAGTTCACCCCCGGCAAAGACCGCGTGGACGCCTTGACCTACGGCAAAAGCATCACCGACGCTTGCTTGGGTTGGGACGATTCTTTGGCCGCCTTGGACGTGTTGTCACAGGCGGTGATCGCGGCCCGCGCTTGAGCCCAGGGGGCTTGCCCCCGGCTCAACGCGCCAAGGCTTTGAGCAGCTTGGCGTGGATGCCGCCAAAGCCACCGTTGCTCATGCACACGATGTGGTCCCCGGCTTGGGCTTGGGCGCTCACGCGCTCAACCAAAGCGTCGATGGTGGCGGCCACTTCGGCACGGGTGCCCATGGGCGCCAGTGCTTGCGTGGCGTCCCAGTCCAAGCCGCCACTGTGGCAAAACGCCAAGTCGGCCGATTCCAAACTCCAAGGCAGCTGCGACTTCATGGTGCCGAGCTTCATGGTGTTGCTGCGCGGCTCGAAGACCGCCAAGATGCGGCCCTGCGGCCCGATGCGTCGGCGCAAGCCGTCGAGCGTGGTGCGCAGCGCGGTGGGGTGGTGAGCAAAGTCGTCGTAGACCGTGATGTCACCGCCCGCGCGCAGGACGGTGCCGCTGACTTCCATGCGACGGCGCACGTTTTGGAATTGCCCCAAGGCTTCGGCGGCCAGAGCGGGCGCCACACCAACATGATCGGCCGCGGCAATCGCCGCCAGCGCGTTGAGTTGGTTGTGCACACCGCTGAGTGACCAGCGCACGTGGGCCACGGTTTGGTTGGACTGCAGCACGGCAAAGTCGTGCGGTTCACCTTCGGCGCGAAAGTCGCTCACCGCCGAACCAAAGGTGCGCAAGGTGCTCCAAAGCCCTTGGTGGATCACGCGGTCGATGCTTTCTTCTAAACCATTGGCCACCACACGGCCGCTGCCGGGCACGGTGCGCAGCAGGTGGTGGAACTGGCGTTCGATTGCGGCGAGGTTGTCAAAAATGTCGGCGTGGTCGAATTCGAGGTTGTTGACGATGGCCGTGCGTGGGCGGTAGTGCACGAATTTGCTGCGTTTGTCGAAGAAAGCCGTGTCGTATTCGTCGGCTTCGATGACGAACAGCGGGCGTTGGGCTGGGTGTGCACTCTGCGTAGGTAAAGGAGGAGCCCGCAAAGCGGGCGGGGGACACGGAGCAGAGGGCGCACCCAGTTCAACGCTGGCTGGGCTGCCCAGACGCGCCGACACGCCAAAATTCAACGGCACACCACCCACCAAGAAACCGGGTTGCAGACCCGCGTACTCCAAGATCCAAGCCAACATCGAAGTGGTCGTGGTTTTGCCATGCGTGCCCGCCACCGCCATCACGTGTCGGCCTTGCAGCACGTGTTCGCTCAGCCACTGTGGGCCGCTGGTGTAGTTGGCGCCCGACTCCAAAATCGCTTCCATCAAGGGATAGCGCGGCGTGCCATCGGACATTCGCGTGCGGCTGACCACGTTGCCGACCACGTACATGTCGGGCTCGAGCTGCAATTGGTCGGCGCTGTAGCCCTCGATGAGCTCAATGCCCAAGGCCCGCAACTGGTCGCTCATGGGGGGGTAGACCCCCGTGTCGCAACCGGTGACTCGGTGACCGGCTTCGCGAGCCAACGCCGCCAAACCGCCCATGAACGTTCCACAAATGCCCAAGATGTGTATATGCATGGCCCCGATTTTAGAGGCCTGCACGGTCATGCCCTTTCGGCTCAGCGCCACGCGAGGTGCCCATGCACAATACCGGCATGCACGAACACGCTTTGTCTCAAGATCCGCAAGCCTTGGAGCTGGCCTCGGTGGCTGCGCGCTGGGTGGTGGAAGAGGGCCTACGCCCCAGTGAGGCCAAACAGCGCGCGGCCGAGCACCTGGGTTTGAGGGGGCGCGTGCGTTGGCCCGATGAGTCCATGATGGACGCGGCCGTGCGCGAGCACATCGCCGTGTTTTGCCCGGAGAGCCAAGCCCAAGAACTGTTGGCTTTGCGTGCCGTGGCTTTGCGCTGGATGGCGCGTTTGTCGGCATTCCAGCCGCACGTGAGTGGGTCGGTCTGGCATGGCACGGCGACTCGCCACAACGATGTGTTCTTGCAGCTGTTCCTGGACGACGAAAAAGCCGTCGAGTGGTTGTTGATGGAGCGCCGCGTGACCTACCACCCCGGCTCGGCCAAGGGCTGGCGCGGTGAGATGGTACCGGTCTTGACCGTGCAGGACACCGATGAGGCCTTGGGCCCGGTGCTGATTCACCTCATGCTGCACGCTGCGGACGACGTGCGTGGTGCCCTCAAACCCGATGCCATGGGGCGGGCACCCAGGGGCAACACGGCGGCTTTACAAAACTTGTTGGAGAACGTGGGATGAGCGACTTGAGAAGACGGACTTTGGTTTGGGGGGGCGCCGGCTTGCTGGCCGCGGCCGCCGGTGCGGTGGTGTCTTGGCGTCGCTGGACACCCCAACCTTTGGCGGATGACGCTGTGAATGGTTTTTGGGCGGCTGCCTTCGATTCCCCGCCAGGCGACCGGTCTTGGGTCATGGCCGACTTTCGGGGCAAACCGCTGGTGCTGAATTTTTGGGCCACCTGGTGCCCGCCTTGTGTGGAAGAAATGCCCCTGCTGGATACTTTTTACCGACAGCAAAAAGATCAGGGGTGGCAGGTCTTGGGTTTGGCGGTTGATCAAGCGCCTGCGGTGCAGCAGTTTTTGCGGCGTTTGCCGGTGAGCTTTCCGATCGGGATGGCCGGCTTGCCAGGCGTGGAGCTGAGCCGCGCTTTGGGCAACACCACCGGGGGACTTCCCTTCACGGTCGTGTTCTCCCCCAAGGGCGAAGTGGCGCACCGCCAAATCGGCAAGCTGACGGCAGCCGATTTGGCGCGTTTGGGCGGTTTATTTTCTTGATGTCATTAAGTGTCGTCTTTTGCTGTTATTTGATATTCAATTGCTAGTAAATTAAATTTCCCTGCTCCGTGAATGAGCAGGGAGGTGGCCAACAAAGCCTTTCTTTGCGGTAAACTGTGGCCCATTCATGGGTGCGGTGTTCTGTCCATCATTTCGAACGATGAACGAACATGACACCGAATTGGCGGCAATTTATTGGAGAAGCTATGGACTTGCGAAAACTGAAGACCTTGATTGACTTGGTCTCTGAATCCAACGTGTCTGAACTGGAAATCACCGAAGCCGAAGGCAAGGTTCGCATCGTCAAAAGCATGCCGATGGGCATGGTCCCTGCACCGGTGACCTACGCCATGGCTCCTGTGGCCGCCGCGCCGGCCTCTGCCGCAGTGGTCGATGCCGCGCCTGTGGCTGTTCCAGCTGAGCCCGCAGGGCACGCCGTGACCTCTCCCATGGTAGGTACTTTCTACCGCGCTGCCAGCCCTGGCGCGAAGGCCTTCGTGGAAATCGGTGACACCGTCAAGGTGGGTCAGACCATTTGTATCGTTGAGGCCATGAAGATTCTCAACGAAATCGAGACCGACAAGGCCGGGGTGGTCAAGCAAATCCTGATCGACAACGGCCAAGCGGTTGAATACGGCCAGCCTTTGCTGATCATCGAATAAGCGGCAGGACCATGTTCAAGAAAATCCTGATCGCCAACCGCGGCGAAATTGCCTTGCGCATCCAGCGCGCGTGCAAAGAAATGGGCATCAAAGCGGTGGTGGTTTACTCAGAAGCCGATCGCGACGCCAAATACGTCAAACTCGCCGACGAAGCGGTGTGCATTGGCCCAGCCCCTTCGGGTTTGAGCTACCTCAGCATGCCGGCCATCATTTCAGCCGCCGAGGTGACCGACGCCGAAGCCATTCACCCCGGTTACGGCTTCTTGAGTGAAAACGCCGACTTCGCTGAGCGCGTAGAAAAAAGCGGATTCACCTTCATCGGCCCCACCCCTGAATCTATTAGGTTGATGGGTGACAAGGTCTCGGCCAAACAAGCCATGATTCGCGCCGGTGTGCCGTGTGTGCCCGGTTCCGAAGGTGCTTTGCCCGACGACCCTGCGGTCATCAAGCGCACGGCCAAGGCCGTGGGTTACCCCGTGATCATCAAGGCTGCGGGTGGTGGCGGTGGTCGTGGCATGCGTGTGGTGCACACCGAAGCGGCTTTGTTGCACGCGGTACAGACCACCAAAGCCGAAGCCGGTTCTGCGTTCGGTAACCCCGAGGTGTACATGGAGAAGTTTCTCCAGAACCCGCGTCACATTGAAATTCAGATCCTAGCCGATCAGCACAAAAATGCGGTCTATTTGGGCGAGCGCGACTGTTCCATGCAGCGCCGCCACCAAAAGGTCATTGAGGAAGCGCCGGCACCGGGTATTCCGCGTAAGCTGATCGAGAAAATCGGTGAGCGCTGCTCTGCAGCGTGCAAAAAAATCGGCTATCGTGGCGCTGGCACCTTCGAGTTCTTGTTCGAAAACGGAGAGTTCTACTTTATTGAAATGAACACCCGCGTGCAGGTCGAGCACCCCGTGACCGAGTGGATCAGCGGCGTGGACATCGTGCGCACGCAGATCGCGGTGGCCGCCGGTGAGAAGCTGCCCTTCACGCAAAAGCAAATCGAGTTGCGTGGGCACGCCATCGAGTGCCGTATCAATGCCGAAGACGCTTACAAGTTCACGCCTTCTCCCGGGCGCATCACCTCGTGGCACATGCCCGGTGGCCCGGGCGTGCGCGTGGACTCGCACGCTTACACCAACTATTTTGTGCCCTCGAATTACGACTCCATGATCGGCAAGTTGATCGTGTACGGCGACACGCGCGAACAGGCCTTGGCCCGCATGCGCACGGCCTTGTCCGAGACCGTGATCGAAGGCATCAAGACCAACATTCCCTTGCATCGCGAAATCATGGTGGATGCCAGTTTCGTGGCCGGTGGCACCAACATTCACTACTTGGAAGAGTGGCTGAGTCGACGCGAGCGTTGACCCATGGCCTTATATGAATTGGTGTTGATGGTGCCCGAGGCGGTCGTGGAAACGGTCGGCGAGGCCTTGGACGCTTTGGATGCCCTGAGTGTGTCGGTGGAAGACGCCGATGCGATGACCGATGCCGAGACCGCTTTGTTTGGCGAGCCTGGCATGCCCGCCCCCAAAGAGGGTTGGTGCCGTTCGCGCATCGTCGGTTTGTTTACCACCGAGTTGGCGGCTCGAGAAGCCTCTGACTTGCTGGGTGCGCAAGACTTCTTTGTGGGCTGTGAAGTTTTGGGTGTGAAAAACGTGCCCGAACAAGACTGGGTGCGCCTGACCCAATCGCAGTTCGAGCCCGTGGCCATCACCGACGATTTTTGGATCGTCCCGAGTTGGCACGAACCCCCCGCCGGTGCACAACACGTGATCCGCTTGGACCCGGGCTTGGCCTTCGGCACCGGCACCCACCCCACCACCCGCATGTGTTTGCGCTGGATCGCGGCGCGAAAGCTGAGCGATCAACGTGTGTTGGATTACGGTTGTGGTTCGGGCATCTTGGCCATTGGTGCGGCCCGTATGGGTGCCACCGATGTGACCGCGGTGGACATCGACCCTGCCGCGGTGACCGCCACCGACCTCAACGCACATGCCAACCACGTGAGCTTGCACACCGGTTTGCCAGATTTGGCCTGCGGTACGTACGACGTGGTCTTGGCCAACATCTTGGCCACGCCGCTCAAGGTCTTGGCGCCTTTGTTGTGCGCTCATGTGGCGGCGGGCGGTCATTTGGTGTTGGCTGGCATCCTGTCGCGCCAAGCCACGGAGCTGCAAGAAGCCTACGCGCCTTACTTGCTTTTGTCGGTGGCCGACGAACAAGAAGGCTGGGTGCTCATGTCCGCTCAGCGGATTTGATTCAACGCTCCCTGCAATAATGGCGGCATGAGTTTCATCACCCGCTGCCCTTCGTGTTCGACCTCCTTCAAGGTGGTGGCAGACCAGCTCCGCGTCTCGCAAGGGTGGGTGCGCTGTGGGCACTGCGCTGAAATCTTTGATGCCAACCAAGACATCAAGCCGTGGGTGCCCACACCACCAGTTTTGACCAATGTGGTGGACGAACAGCAGCAACCGCCCGACCACGCATGGGCTCGCCAAGCCAGAGAGGGCGAGTCGTTGGTGCCGAACGACTCACCCTTGGACGGTGTGCTCGACGGTTTGTCTGAGCTCAGCGAGTCGCAATTGCCAGCCAATGCGAACGCCGATGCCTTACATCCCAACCATGAGATTGACGACAGATGGGCTTCGCCAGAGGCCATGCCGATCGATCAAGATCCGGTGTTGCACATCGATGTGCTGCAAGCCGACGGCGACGAGCTGATCAATGAAGCGCCCGAGCCTGAACCCCGTTTCGTGCAGCAAGCCAAGCGACACGTGTTTTGGGCGTCAAGACGTGTGCGCGCCGTTTTGTGGGCTGGCGTTTGCTTGGGGGTTTTGGGCTTGGCTTTGCAGTGGGCTATTCACGATCGAGATCGTTTGGCTGCATGGCAACCCGCACTCAAGCCGCTGCTCACGGCCATTTGCCAACCCATGGGATGTCGCATTGAATCGGTGCGACAGCTGGATGCTGTGGTCATCGAGAGCTCAGGCTTGGTGCGCTTGTTGGGCCAGTTGCATGCGATGGATGTGGTGCTCAAAAACACCCAAGCATGGCCGGTGGCAATGCCCTCATTGGAGTTGAGCCTGACCGATGGTCAAGACCAAGTGCTGGCTCGTCGAGCCTTGTTGGCCCAAGATTGGCCCGGTGCACCGCTGGTCCTGCAACCCGGGCAGTCGTGGCCCGTGAAGCTGCGCTTATCGATTGCCTTGGCCCCTGAGCAGACCATGGCGGGGTATCGCATGGCCTTGTTCTATCCCTGACCGCACTGCGCTCGATCTCAGCCGACCATGAAAAAAGCCCAACACTTGCGTGTTGGGCCATTCACCACCGTGAGGTGGAAGGAAGCATCCAACCTTAAGGCTTGGTGGACGTTGGAAACGGCCAGGCAGCTTGAGGGGTCAACTTCGTTTGCGCCGCAGGAGCAGCAGGGGCAGCCGGCTTATTAGCCGGCAGTGCTTTTTTTGCTGGAGCCGCTTTCTTCACGACAGCTTTCTTGGCTGCTGGCTTTTTGGCTGCAGGTTTCTTCGCTGCAGGCTTTTTAGCCGCTGGCTTCTTAGCTGCAGGCTTTTTGGCCGCGGGCTTTTTAGCTGCTGGCTTCTTGGCCGCAACCGCTTTTTTCACTGCTGCTTTTTTGGCGGCAGGCTTTTTGGCGGCGGGCTTTTTAGCTGCTGGCTTCTTAGCCGCAACCGCTTTTTTCACCACTGCTTTTTTAGCAGCAGGCTTCTTAGCGGCGGGCTTCTTGGCTGCTGGCTTCTTAGCCGCAACAACCTTCTTCACAGCTGCTTTTTTCGCAGCGGGTTTCTTTTTGGCCGGGGCGGCCTTTTTCGCAGTTGCCATTTTGTTCTCCTTGATCAAGTTGCAAAGAGCACTTCATCCAGCAAGGGGCTGGTGAAGCGATTCAGCGCTTTGCAGTCGTGTGAATGCATCCACTTCAGACTGCAAAGGGTTGAATTCAGTGAAAAAACCCTGCGCCCCGCGCCAAGGCGAAGAGTGCAGGGTTTTTAAAAAGGGTGCCATGTGCGGTGATTTCAGGACTCAATCCCAAGACAGGGCGCCGCCCGTTTGGTATTCGATCACACGGGTTTCAAAGAAATTGCGTTCCTTCTTGAGGTCGATCATTTCGCTCATCCAAGGGAACGGATTTTCTTCATGAGGGAACAAAGCTTCGAGTCCAATTTGTGTGGCGCGTCGGTTCGCAATATAACGCAAATAACCCTTGAACATGGAGGCGTTCATGCCCAGCACGCCGCGGGGCATGGTGTCTTCGGCGTATTGGTATTCGAGTTCGACGGCTTTGAGGAACAGCTCTTTGATTTCGGCCTTGAATTCGGCGGTCCACAACATGGGGTTCTCATGCTTAATCGCGTTGATCAAGTCGATACCGAAGTTGCAGTGCATGGACTCGTCGCGCAAGATGTATTGGTACTGTTCGGCAGCACCGGTCATCTTGTTTTGGCGACCCAAGGCCAAGATTTGTGTGAAGCCGACGTAGAAGAACAGGCCTTCCATCAAGCAAGCAAAGACGATCAGGCTTTTGAGCAAGGTCTGGTCGTTCTCTGGGGTGCCCGTCTTGAAATTCGGGTCCATGATGGCTTCGATGAAGGGCAGTAAGAACTGGTCTTTGTTGCGAATCGATGGCACTTCCAAATAAGCGCTGAAAATTTCGCCTTCGTCCAAGCCCAAAGACTCGACGATGTATTGGTAAGCGTGCGTGTGGATAGCTTCTTCGAACGCTTGGCGCAACAAGAACTGACGGCACTCGGGCGCCGTGATGTGGCGATAAGTACCTAAAGTGATGTTGTTGGCGGCCAGCGAGTCGGCGGTGGTGAAAAAGCCCAGGTTGCGTTTGACGATGAGTCGCTCGTCGTCGGTTAAACCATTGGGGTCTTTCCACAGCGCGATGTCGCGGCTCATGTTGACCTCTTGCGGCATCCAGTGGTTGGCGCAGGTGGCCAAATACTTTTCCCAAGCCCACTTGTATTTGAAGGGCACGAGTTGGTTGACGTCGGTCTGTCCGTTGATGATGCGCTTGTCGGCGGCGTTCACGCGCTGAGGAGCGGCGGCCGGTGTCGGCGATGCGGCCGAGCTGGTCCGAGCTTCAGGCTGGACGGGCATGGCGGTGGCGGGCTTGACAGAAGCGGGGGTGGCGTTTTCGTCCCAAGTCAACATAGGTGATTCCAATTCTGTGAATTATGTGAGCGTAAGTGCGAAATGCAAAGCAACTGAGCATTTCGCAGGTGCAATGTGTTGTGATGCAGCATCGAATTTATTGACAAGCTTCGCAGCCAGGATCATCGATCGCGCAAAACTTGATGTCGGTGGCGGCTTCCATCGGAGCAGCCGCAGCAGCCACCGGTGTGCTCGATGACACCGCGTTGAGTTGACCGGTTCGGCCCGTCGACTTCTCGATTTGCGTGGCGCTGGTGGTGCGCAGGTAGTAGGTGGTCTTCAGACCGCGCAGCCAAGCGAGCTTGTAGGTCTCATCGAGTTTCTTGCCCGATGCGCCGGCCATGTAGATGTTCAAGCTCTGGGCCTGATCGATCCACTTTTGGCGCCGTGCGGCGGCTTCGACCAACCAATGCGTGTCGACTTCAAACGCGGTGGCGTAGAGGTCTTTGATGTCGTTGGGCACGCGGTCGATGGCGCGCAGTGAGCCGTCGAAGTGTTTGAGGTCCATGACCATCACGTCGTCCCACAGGCCCAAGCGCTTCAGGTCTTTGACGAGGTAGCCGTTGATGACGGTGAACTCGCCCGAGAGGTTGGATTTCACCGACAGGTTGCCAAAGCTCGGCTCGATCGAGGCGTCCACACCAATGATGTTGGAGATGGTCGCGGTCGGCGCGATGGCCACGCAATTGGAGTTGCGCATGCCGTCGGCCGCGATCTTGTTGCGCAAGGCGTTCCAGTCCAAGGTGGCGCTGCGATCGACTTCGACGTAGCCGCCACGGGCTTGTGCCAACAAGTCCAATGAGTCCAGGGGCAAGATGCCTTGGTCCCAGAGCGAGCCTTTGTAGCTGGAGTAGGTGCCGCGCTCTTTGGCCAACTCGGTCGAAGCCCAATAGGCGTGGTAGCACACGGCTTCCATGGAGCGGTCGGCAAAGTCCACGGCGGCTTGCGAAGCGTAGGACACGCGCAGTTGGTACAGCGCATCTTGGAAGCCCATGATGCCCAGACCCACGGGGCGGTGGCGCAGGTTGGAGTCGCGCGCTTTTTTCACGGCGTAGTAATTGATGTCGATCACGTTGTCGAGCATGCGCATGGCCGTGTTGATGGTGCGCTTGAGCTTGTCGTGGTCGATCTCTTTGCCGTTGGGGCCGTCTTTCAGGTGCTGGGCCAGGTTGACCGAGCCCAAGTTGCAGACCGCGGTTTCGGTGTCGCTGGTGTTGAGCGTGATCTCGGTGCACAGGTTGGAGCTGTGAACCACGCCGGCGTGCTGCTGCGGGCTGCGCACGTTACAAGCGTCCTTGAAGGTGATCCAAGGGTGGCCGGTTTCAAACAGCATGGAGAGCATCTTGCGCCACAGGTCGGTGGCGGGCACTTGGCGCGAGGGCTTGATCTCGCCACGCGCGGCTTTGGCTTCGTAGGCCACATAGGCTTTTTCGAACGCTGCGCCAAACAGGTCGTGCAAGTCGGGCACGTCGTTGGGCGAGAACAAGGTCCACTGGCCTTTTTCCATCACGCGCTTCATGAACAGGTCGGGGATCCAGTTGGCCGTGTTCATGTCGTGGGTGCGGCGGCGGTCATCGCCGGTGTTCTTGCGCAGCTCCAGGAATTCTTCGATGTCCAAGTGCCAAGTTTCCAAGTAGGTGCAGACCGCGCCTTTGCGCTTGCCGCCTTGGTTGACCGCCACGGCCGTGTCGTTGACCACTTTGAGGAACGGCACCACGCCTTGCGATTCGCCGTTGGTGCCTTTGATGTGGGCGCCCAAAGCGCGCACGCGGGTCCAGTCGTTGCCCAAGCCGCCGGCGAATTTGGAGAGCAAGGCGTTTTCTTTGATGGACTCGTAAATGCCGTCCAAGTCGTCGGGCACGGTGGTCAGGTAGCAGCTCGAGAGCTGGCTGCGCAGCGTGCCGCTGTTGAACAGCGTGGGGGTCGAGGACATGAAGTCAAAGCTCGAGAGCACTTCGTAGAACTCGATGGCGCGGGCTTCGCGGTCCACTTCGCCCAGCGACAGGCCCATGGCCACGCGCATGAAGAAGATTTGGGGCAGTTCGATACGGGTCTTGCGCACGTGCAAGAAATAGCGGTCGTACAGGGTTTGCAAGCCGATGAAGTCGATTTGCAGATCGCGCTCGGGTTTGAGGGCGGCGGCCAAGCGGGGCAGGTCGAATTGCAAGAGCTTTTCGTCGAGCAGTTGGTTTTCAACCCCCTTCTTGATGCTCTGGGGGAAGAAGTCCGCGTAACGGGCACCCATTTGGTCGAACGCCATTTCTTCGCCCAGCACTTCCTTGACCACGGTGTGCAACAACAAACGCGCGGTGGCGTAGGTGTAGTCGGGGTCTTTTTCGATGTGGGTGCGGGCGGCCAAGATGGCGGCCTTGTAAACCTCTTCGATCGGCACGCCGTCGTAGAGGTTGCGCATGGTCTCGCTGACGATGGGGTCGGCTTTGACGTCGGGGCTCAGGCCCGAGCAGGCGCTGTGAATCAGTTGTTGCAGACCAGCCAAGTTCAAAGGCTTGCGTTGACCACCTTCGGTGACTTGGATGGTGGGCGCGGCGGGCGCTGTGGTGGCTGGTTGCTGGGCACGCTCTTGGGTGCGACGCTCACGATAGAGCACATAGGCGCGGGCGACTTCGTGGTGGCCGCTGCGCATCAGGCCGAGTTCGACTTGGTCTTGCACGTCTTCAATGTGGAAGGTGCCACCGCTGGGGCGCGAACGCATCAGGGCGCGCACCACATTTTGGGTCAGGGCATCGACGTCCTCGCGTACGCTGGCCGAGGCGGCACCTTGGGTGCCGTGCACAGCCAAAAACGCCTTCATCAGGGCAACCGCGATTTTGCTGGGTTCAAACGACACCACGGCGCCATTGCGGCGGATGATCTGGTAGTGCGCAAACGCGGCGTTGTTGCTCAAGGCCAAGGGCTCGCTCTTGAGGCTCAAGCCCGCGCTCATGGGGCTGGCGGCGGTGGGCGTTGCGGTGGTTTGCATGGGTTTTCCTCTGGTGTGTGTTCTGGTGGGCCTGGCGGCTTGCGGGTTGTACGGGCCCACGTTGGTGCGGGTCTGGGCTTCGAAAAAAGCACGCACAAACTGTCAAGTCGTCGGCGGGGCAAAAAATCGTGCAAACACCATATCTGGTGTGTCCGATGGATTCTAACCACTACCGGTAGCGTTTGAAGGAAAAAATGCACACTTTCTCAAGTGACATATTTCACAAGGGCCGAGTATTCAAAATTGACAGTTTTGTTCGTTTTGATAGATATGCCCTGCAGGCCGCAAAAACTGGGCAACAAACGTCTGGCCTCAAGGATTGGCCGGGCTTGGCAGGGGTTTTGTGGCGCAAAGGCCGGTGGATTTTTGAAGCCAGAGCCGATCGATGCGCTGGCGTGGCGCTTCAGCCTTGGCGCGGAGACACGACACACTCGGGAAAACACCGATCGGGCCAGGCCAATTGCTGTTGCAAAAAAGCCCAATCAAAACCCGGCCCTGGGTCTTGCTTGCGACCGGGCGCAATGTGTTCGTGTCCGGCGATGTCCACCACGGGGTAGCGCTCTTGCAGGGCTTGGCACAAGCGCACCAAGGCCACGTACTGCAGGGGCTCGAAGTGCAAGCCTTCCAAGCCTTCGAGCTCGATGCCCACCGAGGCGTCGTTGCAACCTTCTCGGCCCCGCCAACTCGAGCGTCCAGCGTGCCAAGCTCGGGCATCGGCATCGACAAATTGCACGACCTCACCATCACGCCGAACAAAGAAGTGGCTGGAGACTTCCGCGCCTCGAATCTGGTCAAAGTAGGGGTGGGCATCCCAGTCGAGGCGGTTGGTGAAAAGCGCTTCGACGTGTGGGGTGCCGTAGACCCCCGGGGGCAAGCTGATGGAGTGAATCACCACCAAGTCAATCGCGGTATTCGCTGGCCTAGGCCCGAAGTTGGGCGAGTCGCAACGACGGGCGGGGCGCCACCAGCCACCCTGCCAATCGTCCAACTGCTCAGTCGACATGGCGCTCGCGGTGCTCGGCGCTGCAATAAAACACACCGCCAACCTGCAGCGCGTCGGTGCTGGGCAGGTGCGTGCCGCAATGGGCACAGGCCACCATGGCCAAGGGTTTGGCGGGGCTGCGTTGGGCAGACTTGCTTGGTCCCGTGTCGGCCATGCGCCCTTTGCGCCACAGGTGGTAGCCCACCCACACCACGAGCAAGACCAAGATGTATTTCATGACAGGCGGTGCAAGACGATTTCCAGCACAAAGCGTGAGCCTACATAGCCCAGCAACAACAGACCGGCGGCCAAGTACAAGGTCCGAATGGCCAGTCGACCCCGCCAGCCCCGGCGCCAGCGCCCCCAGATCAACACGCCCATGGTGAGCCAGGACAGCACGGTGAAGGTGGTTTTGTGGTTCCACTCAAAGCCGGTGGGCAAGCCATATGAAAACCACCAACCCGCCAGCACCGTGGCGCTCAGCAGCACGAAACCCAAGCCCACGAAGCGAAAGGTCATTCGCTCCAAGGTCAACAAGGGCATGCCATCGACGTCACCCGCACCCAGCCGAATGCGCCGTTCGGTGCGTTGCAACAAACCCGCGTGGGCTACCGCAGCGGCGATGAGGCCATAGGAAGCAAAACCCAGCGCCCAATGCAAAGGCATCCACGGCGAGATCAAATGGGGTTGGATTTGGCCCGGCAGACTCGCGGCCAGCAGAACCGCGCTGGCGCTCAAAACGGCCACGGACCAGCGCAGTGTGGGCGTCGTGTGCAAGCGGGTTTCCAGCGCGTAGATGGAAAACACCCACCACATCGTCACCGACAAGGCCATGGCAAAACCAAAGCTCGGTGGGTCGGCGGTGAAGTGGGTGTGCAAACTGGCCAAATGCAAGAGCCACACCAGCACCAAGGCCCCACGGCTCGCGGCGGGGGACAGTCGGGGCTGGCCCCAAGCCCAAGCGGCGTAAGCCAACACCACCCCAAAGGGCAGTGCTTGCGTCAGCGTGGAGGCTAAAATCATCCCCACAGTTTAACGGCCCTTGAGGCCCCTCACGAACCGAGACCTTCCCGATGGCATCAGCCTTGTCCGAACGCCTATCTGGCATCGTCAAAACCCTGCGCGGTCAGGCCCGCATCACCGAAGACAACGTGGCCGAGATGCTGCGCGAGGTGCGCATGGCCTTGCTGGAGGCCGACGTGGCCTTGCCGGTGGTGCGCGACTTCATCGCCCGCGTCAAAGAAAAAGCCTTGGGTGAAGAGGTGGTGGGCTCGCTCACGCCGGGCCAGGTCTTGGTCAGCATCGTCAACCGCGAACTCGCCGCCACCATGGGCGAGGGCGTGGCCGACATCAACCTCGCGGCCCAGCCGCCCGCGGTCATCTTGATGGCCGGCTTGCAAGGTGCCGGTAAAACCACCACCACCGCCAAGCTGGCCAAACACCTGATCGAGAAGCGCAAAAAGAAGGTGCTGACCGTCTCGGGCGACGTGTACCGCCCCGCGGCCATCGAACAGCTCAAGACCGTGAGCGCCCAAGCCGGTGCCGAGTGGTTCCCCAGCTCGCCCGACCAAAAGCCCGCCGACATCGCGCGCGCCGCGCTCGACCACGCCAAGCGCCATTTCTTTGACGTCTTGCTGGTCGACACCGCCGGTCGCCTGGCCATCGACGAAGCGCTGATGCGCGAGATTCAAGAACTGCACGGTGTGCTCAAACCGGTGGAGACCCTGTTCGTGGTCGATGCCATGCAAGGTCAAGACGCGGTCAACACCGCCAAGGCCTTCAGCGACGCTTTGCCCCTGACCGGCATCATCCTGACCAAAACCGACGGCGACTCGCGCGGCGGTGCAGCCCTGTCGGTGCGCCACATCACCGGTGTGCCCATCAAGTTCGCCGGTGTGTCTGAAAAAATCGACGGCTTGGAGGTCTTCGATGCCGAGCGTCACGCTGGGCGCATTTTGGGCATGGGTGACATCGTTGCGCTGGTCGAGCAAGTCACCTCCAACATGGACATGGCCGCGGCGCAAAAGCTCGCCGCCAAGGTCAAGAGCGGCGGCGGCTTTGACCTCAACGACTTCTTGGCCCAGTTGCGCCAAATGAAACAAATGGGCGGCTTGTCCAGCCTTATCGACAAACTGCCGGGCGCCATGGCCTCCAAGGCCTCGGGCATGGACATGGGCCGCGCCGAGCGCGACATGAAGCGCAAGGAAGGCATCATCTGCAGCATGACTGCCAAAGAGCGCACGCGCCCAGACATCATCAAGGCCACGCGCAAAAAACGCATCGCCGATGGCGCGGGTGTTCAGGTGCAGGAGGTCAACCGCTTGCTCAAAGAGTTCGAGCAAATGCAAGGCATGATGAAAAAAATGCAGGGCGGCGGCATGATGAAAATGATGAAGCGCATGGGCGCCATGAAAGGCATGCCCGGCATGCCGAAGCTGCCGGGCATGGGCTCTTGATGGGCTGGCTGAAGACATTCAACAGGCCGCTGCAGTTGATACCCGGCGCCTTGCTCGCCATTACGGTGGCCATGGCCGCCACGTGGGTGTCCACCGCGCACGGCGGTCCTCAGCTCCTGTACGCTTTGTTGTTTGGGGTCGCGCTGCACTACCTCAGTGCGGACGCCAAAGCCAAACCCGGTATTGAATTTTGTGCGCGCAACGTCTTGCGTTTGGGCGTGGGTTTGCTGGGCGCGCGCATCACGGCCGGGCAAATCGTGGGCTTGGGCTGGACCACCGCGGCCATCGTCATTGGGGCGGTCTTCACCACCTTGCTGATGGGCTATGCGTTGGCCCAACGCTTGGGGATGAGCCGTGCCGAGGGCACCTTGTCGGGCGGCTCGGTGGCGATTTGTGGTGCTTCGGCCGCGTTGGCAATTTCATCGGTCTTGCCGCGCACCAAAGACAGTGAGCGTTTCACTTTGATGGTGGTGGTCACGGTCACCGTGTTCTCCACCATCGCCATGGTCCTCTACCCCTTGATCGCCCGGGCTTGGGGCTTGCCCCCCGAATTGGCGGGTTTGTTCTTGGGCGGCACCATCCACGATGTGGCGCAGGTGGTGGGCGCGGGCTACACCATCGACACCGCCACGGGCGACTACGCCACCATCGTCAAACTCTTCCGGGTCTCGATGCTGGCCGTGGTGGTGGTGGTCGTCTCGGTGATGTTCAAAGCCGAGCGCGAGCGCGCCGAACGCGAGTGGCAGGCCGCGGGCGACACGGGTGTTGTTGAACAGCAGCCCTTGGTGCCCTGGTTTTTGTGGCTGTTTCTGGCCTTGGTGGTGGTCAATTCGGCCGGCTGGTTACCCACCGAGCTGGCCCAAGGCGTGAGCGCCGTCTCTCGCCTGTGCTTGGTGGTGGCGATTGCCGCTTTGGGCCTGAAGACCTCGTTCGAGCAATTGGCCAAAGCCGGTTGGCAGCCCATCACCTTGCTGTTGATCGAGACGGTGTGGATGGCGCTCTTCGTCTTGTTGGCGATCGCACTGACCCAGTCCGGCTGGGTCTGAGCGCAGCGCTTCAGCTCACCACGACTTCGCCGCGCAAGGTGTAGGCCAGTGCCTTTGTGATGCGCACGTCCACCATCTGACCGACCAGGCGATCGGCCAAGGGGCCACCTTCGAAGTTCACCACCCGATTGCACTCGGTGCGCCCCATCAGCTCAGGCACTTCGCCGGTGGACTTGCGCGAAGCGCCTTCGACCAAGATCCGCTGCACCGTGCCCATGCGGCTCTCGCTGATGCGTTTGACGTTGTCGTTGATCACAGCTTGCAGCACATGCAAGCGCTTGAGCTTCACGTCGGCCGGCGTGTCGTCGGGCAGGTTGGCCGCGGGCGTGCCGGGGCGGGGGCTGAACACAAAGGAGAAGGAGTTGTCAAAGCCCACGTCGTCGATGAGCTTCATCATCTTGTTGAAGTCGGCTTCGGTCTCGCCGGGGAAGCCCACGATGAAGTCGCTGCTCATGGCCATGTCGGGGCGGATGGCGCGCAGCTTGCGCACCGTGCTCTTGTATTCCATGGCGGTGTAGCCGCGCTTCATGGCCGTCAAGATGGTGTCGCTGCCGTGCTGCACCGGCAGGTGCAGGTGGTTCACGAGTTGCGGGATCTTGGCGTAGGCCTCGATCAGGCGCGGGGTGAATTCGTTGGGGTGGCTGGTGACGTAGCGGATGCGCTCGATGCCGGGGATGTCGGCCACGTACTCCAGCAGCAAGGCAAAGTCGGCCACGTCCGCCGTCTGGCCCATGGCGCCACGGTAGGCGTTGACGTTTTGCCCGAGCAAGGTGACTTCCTTCACGCCTTGATCGGCCAAGCCGGCCACTTCAACCAAGACCTCTTCGAATGGGCGGCTGAATTCTTCACCGCGGGTGTAGGGCACCACGCAGTAGCTGCAGTACTTGCTGCAACCTTCCATGATGGACACAAAGGCCGAGGCGCCGTCGACGCGCGCGGGCGGCAGATGATCGAACTTTTCGATCTCGGGAAAGCTGATGTCGACCTGTGGTTTCTGCAGCGCTTGGCGCTGGCGCAGCAACTCGGGCAAACGGTGCAGGGTTTGCGGACCAAAGACCACGTCCACATAGGGCGCGCGTTTGATGATCTCAGCGCCTTCTTGGCTGGCCACACAACCACCCACGCCAATGAGCACACCTTTTTCCTTCAGGTGCTTGACGCGGCCCAAATCGGAGAAGACCTTTTCTTGCGCTTTCTCTCGCACCGAGCAGGTGTTGAAGAGAATCAGGTCGGCCTCTTCGACGTCGAGGGTGGGCTCGTAGCCTTGGGCG
This sequence comes from Hydrogenophaga intermedia, assembly GCA_945890705.1. Taxonomy (GTDB): domain Bacteria; phylum Pseudomonadota; class Gammaproteobacteria; order Burkholderiales; family Burkholderiaceae_C; genus Hydrogenophaga; species Hydrogenophaga miladensis. The sequence goes on from CAMDCY010000005.1 coordinate 36,992, forward strand.
GCGCCCAGCACATCGGCCATCTTGTCCGAGTCGTACTCGTTCATTTGGCAGCCGAAGGTCTTGATGAAAACTTTTTTGGTCATGGCTCGCTCAGCGGTGTCTGGTGTGTATCCAGTGGCTGTGAAAAAGCCCTTGGGCCGAGCGGCACAAGGGCTTGAAGGTGGTGGTGATAGGTGGATTTGAACCACCGACATCAGCATTATGAATGCTGCGCTCTAACCAACTGAGCTATATCACCAGCAGGCGAAATTATAGCCATTTTTTGGGGACCCTTGGCAGGGTGGCGACGGGCTTCAGCGGTGTTTGAAGACCGCTGGGCGTTTGTTCACGAAGGCGTCCATGCCTTCTTTTTGGTCTTCGGTGGCGAAGAGCGCGTGGAACAAACGGCGCTCGAACATCACACCGTCGGACAAGCCGCCCTCAAAGGCGCGGTTGACGGCCTCTTTGGCGGCCATCACGCTGGGCAGGCCCAAGGCGGCGATCGTCAGTGCCGCCCCCAGGGCCTCGTCCATGAGTTTGTCCAGCGGCACCACGCGGCTGACCAAGCCGGCGCGCTCGGCCTCCGCGGCGTCCATCATGCGACCCGTGAGCACCAAGTCCATGGCCTTGGCCTTGCCCACCGCGCGCGGCAGGCGTTGCGTGCCACCGGCGCCGGGGATGATGCCCAGCTTGATCTCGGGCTGGCCGAACTTGGCGTTGTCGGCGGCGATGATGAAGTCGCACATCATGGCTAGCTCACAACCGCCACCCAACGCAAAGCCGCTGACCGCGGCGATCACGGGCTTACGCACGCCGCGGATGGTTTCCCAGTTGCGGGTGATGTAGTCCTGGCCGTAGACATCGGCGAAGCTGAGCTGGGCCATGTCGCCGATGTCGGCGCCCGCGGCAAAGGCTTTTTCGCTACCGGTGATGACCATGCAGCCGATCTCGGGGTTGGCGTCAAAGGCTTGCAGCGCCGTGCCGAGCTCGTCCATCAGTTGGCCGTTGAGGGCGTTGAGCGCTTTGGGGCGGTTGAGCGTGACGATGCCCACACGGCCTTCGGTGCGCACCAGAATCGTTTCGGGGGTGGTGGTCATGGGGTTTCCGGTTGGGGGTTGAGCCAAAGGGCCAGTGTGATGGCGTCGCTGCCGGCCACATTCGCCACGCGCTCCACGCGGCGCAAGCTCACGGGACAACGCAGCAAGCGCTGGTCGCGGTGGATGAGGGCGGTGAAATCGGTGCGCGGACCCAACCAGCGCGGCAAGGCCTCCAGGCTGTTCATGCGCCATGACTCGGCGGGCAGATCGCCGTGGGCGGGCACATCCACACCGAGCCACTCGTCGCCCGCGGCCATGCCCGCGGCTTCGGCCGCGCCGCCGCGCAGCACGGTTTTGAGCCGCACCGCACCGCCGCTCTCGCTCACGCGCACACCCAGTTGTTGCGCCATCGGTGCGCTCTCGTGGCCCACGCGCACCCCGTGGCGCTCCAAACACACGATCACCGGCAAGTCCTCCGTGCCGTGCACCCAAGCTTGCAGCTCGGCGTGCCACGAGCGGCCCGAGAGGGTGAGCAGGGTCTGCTCAATGTCGGCTGCGCAGATCGGCCCGCCTTGGCTGCTGCGCCACAGCGACTGCACCACCGCGTCCAGCGTGGTGCGGCCCTCCGCGCGCAAGCTCAGGTCCAGGCACAGGGCCACCAAGGCGCCCTTGGTGTAGTAACTCACCGTGGCGTTGGGCGTGTTTTCGCCCATGCGGTAGTACTTGGTCCAGGCATCAAAACTGGCTTGGGACACGCTTTGCAGGTGACGTCCGGGCGTTTGCAAGACTTGGTTGTGGTGCTTGACCACCAATTGCAGATACACCTCATCGCTGATCAGCCCAGCGCGGCGCAAGATCAGGTCGTCGTAATAGCTGGTGAAGCCTTCGAACCACCACAAGAGCTCGCTGTGGTTCTCGCGGTCGTAGTCGATCGTGGTGAGCTCACTGGGGCGCAAGCGCTTGACGTTCCAAGTGTGGAAATATTCGTGGCTGATGAGGCCGAGCAAGGTGGTGTAGCCGTCGCTGGCTTTGAGCGCGGCGGGAGGCGATTCGCTGAGCGCGGGCAAGTCCTTGCGCTGCGCGATCAGGGCGGTGGAGTTGCGGTGCTCCAAGCCACCGTAGCCGTCGGCCGTGGCGTTGAGCATGAACACGTAGCGATCGAAGGGCGCGCTGCGCGGCGGCGCATCGGCGCCGTGCCAAAAGTCGATTTCGGTTTCGCAAATGCGTTGGGTGTCGGCCAGCAAACGCGCGCCATCAAAAGTGCCCGCGCCACTGACCACGAAGCTGTGCGGCACGCCGCGCGCCACGAAGTCGCCGCGCCAAAACGTGCCCATTTCCACCGGGCAGTCAACCAACTCGTCGTAGTCTTGCGCGATGTAAGTGCCCCAGCCCCGGGCGTTGGTTTGCTCGGCGCGCAGGCCGGTGATGGCCGACCAGGCCGTGGTGTGTTCGTTGTCCACCAGACGCAGTTGGTGCGGCGCATCGGTTTGACCGATCACGCGCAAGCACAGGCTGGTGCCGTTGAAAAAACCGCGCTGCGCATCGAGCCAAGCCATGCGCACCGAGGCGTCCAAGGCGTAGACCTCGTGCTGTACCACCAAGGGCTGCGTGGGATCGCACTGCACCTGCCACTGGTGTTTGTTGAGTTGGCGCACCGCACAGGCTTGGCCGCCTTGCTCGGCGCGCAGGCCCTGCAGGTGTTGAGAAAACTCGCGCACCATGTAGCTGCCCGGGATCCACACAGGCAAGCTCAGCACCTGCTCGGGCGCAGGTTGCGCCACGCGCAGCGTGACGGCAAACAGGTGGCTGTGCGGGTGGCGCACCGCCACGTCATACGCGACGGCGGCGGTCATTTTTGGGCGGCCAAACCGCGTTCGATGGCCGTGATGTCGGCGCCGGCGATGCGCGTGCCGTCGCCTAGGAAGCTGGTGGGCGTGCCGTTGATGCGGTGTTTTTGTGCGAAGGCCAGGTTGCGCGTCAAGGCCGCTGTGTCACAGCTTTGTGTGGGCGGGTTTTGTCCGTCGAGCATCCAATCGTTGTAGGCCTCTGCGGGTTTGGCGGCGCACCAAATGTTGCGCGCCTTGGTTTGTGAGTCGGGACCCAACATGGCCACCACGAAGGTGTAGACGGTCACGTCGTTGAGTTTGAGCAGGTCGCGCTCCAAGCGCTTGCAAAAGCCGCAATTGGGGTCGCTGAAAACAGCGATCTTGCGCGAGCCGTTGCCGCGCACCGTCACCACGGCGTCTTTGAGAGGTAGGTCTTTGAAGGCGATGGCGGTGAGTTGGTTCATGCGCGCCTCCGTCAGGTTCACGCGCTGGCGGGTGTCGAACAACTCGCCTTGTAGCAGCACGAAGTCGCCGTTGGCGTCGCTGTACAACAGTTCGGTGCCGTTGATGCGCACCTCGTACAAACCCTTCATGGGCGTGGCTGTGACGCTGTCGATGGGTGGCAGGGTGGGCAGGCGCTGCGGCAGGTTTTTACGGATGTTGGCTTCTTGTGCCACGGCGGTGCTCAGGCAAAAGCCCAGGCCCATCAGCAACAGGGCGGCGCGGGAGACGGTGGAGGTGTGCATGGTGGTGAGTCGTTCAAGGTTGAGGGGTGACGCCCATGGCGCGTTGGGCCATCCACTGTTTGATAGGGCCGCTGCGGTCGAATTGGTTCAATCCCCAGTTGCGCAGGGTTTGGATGCGCCCGTCGGTGTGGTCGAAGAGACCAAACAGGCCGTCCGTGACCCAGGCCATCGCGCTGACATCGGCGGCGCGTGCGCGCTCGTAACGGCGCAGCAAACGCCAGTCGCCCAAAGGCCGCCAGTATTCGCGTTCGCGCAGCACGCGGGCGAGCTCGGCCACGTCGGCCAAACCCAAATTCAGGCCCTGTCCGGCCAAGGGGTGCATGGCGTGGGCGGCATCACCAGCCAAGGCCACAGTGCCATCGGGCGTTTGGGCCAGCCAACGGTCGGCGGTGGACAGCTCCAGTGGCCAAGCTTGTGCCGCGCCACTCACGCTCAACTCACCCAAGACCGAGGCGCTGCGGCTTTGCACCTCGCCCAACCAGTCGCCCGAAGCGATACGCGCATCGGTGCGCTCCACGGGAGCCGACCACACCAAGGCCACGGTGCGACCACCGGGGCCACCAATGGGCAAAAAGGCCATGATCTCGCCGTGCGCGAACCACTGGTGCGCCACGCCGCCGTGTGGGCGTTCGCATTGCAGCCGCGCCGCCAAGGCTTTGTGGGCGTAAGGCTTGACCAAAAAATCCAAACCGCGTGAGGCGCGCGTGGCGCTGCGCTTGCCTTCGCAAACCACCGTCAAGGGAGCGCTGGGGGCTTGCTCCAAACGCTCAATGCCGCTTTGGTAAGACACCGCTTGCGCCAGCTGGTCTTCCAACAGCGGCACGTCGACGATCCAGCCCAACGCGTCCGCGCCTTGCTCGTGGGCGTCAAAGCCCAAGCGACCGCCGGCGTCGGCGTGCACCCGCATGGCGCTGATGGGCGTGGTGCTCTGGGCGTCGCTGGGCCACGCACGAAGGGATTCCAACAGGCGGCGCGAAGCGGTGTTCAAGGCGTAGGCGCGCACATCGGACGCGGACGGGTTGAGCGGGGTCTCGCCTACCAAGGCGACACGCAAGCGGTCTTGCGCCAAGAGCAAGGCCAGGCTTTGCCCGACGATGCCGCTGCCGCGCACGACCACGTCGAAACGTCGACCGCTCGGGGAGGGGCTCTGAAATGCGTTCATGAGCCCATTTTAGGAGCAGGTGACAATGCGCCGCAGAGGTAGAGAAGCATCACCCTGTCTCGCCGTTTCACCTTTTGAGCCCAAACGCATGTCCGACCGTTTTCAAGCCACCATCGCCCAACTCTGGGTTTACCCCATCAAGTCCTGTGCGGGTGTGTCTTTGACGCAGGCAGAGCTCACCGACGATGGCCTGTTGTTCGACCGGTCTTGGATGGTGGTCGATGCGCACGGCGACTTCGTGAGCCAACGCGAATGCCCGCGCATGGCCTTGATTCAACCCACGCTTATATCCACGCACCAACTCGCGGTCCGCGCCTCCGGCATGCCGGACTTGAGCGTGGAGGGGGCATCCGCGGCCCAGGCGCTGCGCGTGCGCGTGTGGGACGACGAGGTGGCGGCGCACGACATGGGCGAGGCGGCTGCGGACTGGTTCACCCAATGCCTCAACCCAGAGGGCGACCCGTCACTGGGGCGTTTGCGTTTGGTCCGTTTTGACCCGCAGGGGCGCCGCGTGAGCGAGCGCCGCTGGACCGGCGCGCGCGAGGCCACGACCCAATTCGCCGATGGCTTTGCCGTACTCGTGACCAGCGAAGCGTCCTTGGATGGGCTCAACACCCGCTTGACCCGAGCCGGTCAAGCGGCGGTGGACCAGCGCCGCTTTCGCCCCAACATCGTCTTGGCCGGCGTCGCAGCCCACGACGAAGACCGTGTGGGCGCGCTCACGGTGGACACCGGCGCGGGCGGGGCGACCTTGGAAGCCGTCAAGCCCTGCGGCCGCTGCCCCATCCCCAACATCGACCCCGACACCGCGCTGGCCAGCCCCGCCGTGGGCGACACTTTGCAAAGCTACCGCGTGGACCCGCAGCAAAAGGGCGCCATCACCTTTGGCATGAACGCCGTGGTGCGCGCCGGCGCCGGCGAGGTCTTGCGCGTGGGACAGGGCGTGCAAGGTGATTGGCGCTTCGACTGAGGGCCGCGCCTTTAGAATGGCGGCTTTCCCCCAGATCCAGAAAGCCCCGCCATGAGCCTCCAATGCGGCATCGTGGGTTTGCCCAACGTCGGCAAATCCACCCTCTTCAACGCCCTGACCAAAGCCGGTATCGCGGCTGAGAACTACCCCTTTTGCACCATCGAGCCCAACACCGGCGTGGTGGAGGTGCCCGACAGCCGTTTGACCCAGCTCAGCGACATCGTGCAGCCCGAGCGCATCGTGCCCGCCATCGTGGAATTCGTGGACATCGCCGGCTTGGTGGCCGGTGCCAGCACCGGTGAAGGCTTGGGCAACAAGTTCTTGGCGCACATACGCGAAACCGACGCCATCGTCAACGTGGTGCGTTGCTTTGAAGACCCCAACGTGATCCACGTGGCCAACAAGGTCGACCCAATCGCCGACATCGAAGTCATCCAGACCGAGCTGTGCTTGGCCGATTTGGCTGCCGTGGAAAAAGCCATTCACCGCGTGAGCAAAATCGCGCGCTCGGGCGACAAAGAAGCCGTCAAACAAATGGCCATTCTGGAGAAGTGCCAAGCCGCGCTCAACGACACCAAGCCGGTGCGCACCATCGACTTCAGCAAAGAAGAGCAAGCGCAGCTCAAGCAGTTTTTCTTGATCACCGCCAAGCCCGCCATGTTCGTGGCCAACGTGTCCGAAGACGGCTTCGAGAACAACCCCTTTTTGGACCGCTTGAAGGCCTTTGCTCAAGCGCAAAACGCGCCGGTCGTGGCCATCTGCGCCAAGATCGAAGCCGAGTTGTCCGAGATGGACGACGCCGACCGCTTGGAGTTTTTGCAAGAGCTCGGCCAAGACGAGCCCGGCCTCAACCGCTTGATCCGTGCGGCCTACACGCTCTTGGGCTTGCAGACCTACTTCACCGCGGGCGTGAAAGAGGTGCGCGCTTGGACCATCAAGGTGGGCGACACTGGGCCCCAAGCCGCGGGCGTGATCCACACCGATTTCGAAAAAGGCTACATCCGCGCCCAGACCATCGCGTTTGACGACTTCATCGCCTTCAAGGGCGAGCAAGGCGCCAAAGACGCCGGCAAGATGCGCGCCGAAGGCAAAGACTACGTTGTCAAAGACGGCGACGTGATGAACTTCTTGTTCAGCTCCTGAGCATGGCCGACCCACAAGGGCCCGAGCCGATCCGCTTGGCCAAACGCGTGGCGGCGCAGCTCAGCTGTTCGCGCAGCGACGCCGAAAACTTCATCGCTGGTGGTTGGGTGCGCGTCAACGGCCATGTGCAAGAGTCGCCGCAAAGCCGCGTCGAGGAACGCGACGTGGTCGAGGTCGACCCCAAAGCGCGGCTCGAGGCCTTGGCCCTAGTCACCGTGCTTTGGCACAAACCCGCGGGCGTGGCCATGCCCGAAGGGGGCTTGGTGCCACCGGCTTGGGCCGCGCAACACCTGGGTGCGTCCACGCGCTGGTCGGGTGACCGCTCGGGCGTGCGTTTGCTCAAAGCGCACGCGCAGCAACTGCAAATCGCCGCGGGCTTGGCCCCCAAGGCCAGCGGTTTGGTGGTGCTCACGCAAAACCCCGGTGTGGTGCGCAAGCTCAGCGACGCCAGCGACGCGGTCGAACACGAGTGGTTGGCCGAAGTCGCCCAAGACCTGGCCGTGCAAGACCCCGACCGACGCGAGGCCGTGCTGCAATCCTTGGGCAAGGTGGTGTTCGTGGACGGCACCTCCGTGCCTAAAGCGCGTGCGAGTTGGCAAAGCGAGTGGCGCTTGCGCTTGGCCATCAAAGGCTACCTCGATGGCCAAGTCGCGCACTTGGCCGAGCGCGCGGGCCTGTCGCTCACCGGCCTGCGCCGCCTGCGCGTGGGTCGCTTGAGCCTGACACCGCTGCCCGAGGGGCAGTGGCGCTTCTTGCTCTTGCACGAACGGTTTTAAAGCGTTTTAAGGCAACCAATCGGTGGGCACCGCCCACACCAACGCCCCGGTCATGATCACGTAACGGGCGAATTTGCCCACCGCCATGTAGGCCACGCAGGGCCAAAACGGCAGCTTCATCCAGCCCGCCACCACACACAGCGGGTCACCTACCACCGGCAACCAGCTGAGCAAACAGGCTTTGGCCCCCCAGCGGCGCAGCCACTGAAGGGCCTGGGTCTCGCTGCGCTGGCCACGCACCTTGTCCACCGCTTGGTGGGCGCCCCAGCCCATCCACCAGCTCACCGCACCACCCAAGGTGTTGCCCGCCGTGGCCACCAACACAGTCGTCCAAAACAGATCGGGCTGCAAGGTGACCATGGCAAACACCACCGCTTCGGAGCCCATGGGTAAAAGTGTGGCTGAGACGAAAGCCACCACAAACACCGTGGACAGCCCCACCTCGGGCAAGGCCAGGACCTGGAGCCAACTCATGAGGGTTTCTTGCATGGGTGTGTGAGGTTTTGTGGGTTTGCTGAAAAAGTAGGCAGTTACAATGCCCTCCCGCGCTCTACTGATCATTCTCCCACTCCCATGCACATCGGGCCCTATTCTTTGCCCAATCGGTTTTTCGTCGCGCCCATGGCCGGCGTGACCGATCGGCCGTTTCGCACCCTTTGCAAACGGCTGGGCGCGGGCTATGCCGTGAGCGAAATGGTTACCTCGCGCCCGGATCTGCAAAAAAGTCTCAAGACCTCGCGACGCGCCAACCACGAGGGCGAAACCGCCCCCATCGCCGTGCAGATCGCCGGCACCGACGCGCAGATGATGGCCGACGCGGCCCGCTACAACATCGACCGTGGCGCTCAAATCATCGACATCAACATGGGCTGCCCGGCCAAAAAAGTGTGCAACAAATGGGCCGGCTCGGCCCTGATGCAAGACGAAACCTTGGCCCTGCAAATCGTGTCGGCCGTGGTGCAAGCCGCCGCACCCCACGGTGTGCCCGTGACCCTGAAGATGCGCACCGGTTGGTGTGCCTCGGCGCGCAACGCCCCGAGCATGGCCGTGGCCGCGCAAGAAGCCGGCATTGCCATGCTCACCGTGCACGGCCGCACGCGCGAACAAGGCTACCAAGGCCAAGCCGAACACGAGACGGTGGCGCACATCAAGTCGCTGTTGCGCATTCCTGTGGTGGCCAATGGCGACATCAACAGCCCCGAGGCGGCTCGCGCCGTGTTGGCGCGCACCGGCGCCGACGCCGTCATGGTGGGCCGCGCCGCACAAGGGCGGCCGTGGATTTTTCGCGAAATCGCCCATTTCATCGAGACCGGTGAGCAACTGCCGCCGCCCACGCTGGCCGAGATCCGCGGCTGGCTCATCGTGCACCTGCACGAGCACTATGCGCTGTACGGCGAGTACACCGGCGTGCGCAGCGCGCGCAAACACCTCGGTTGGTACGTCGACGCCTTGCCCTTGCCCGAGGGTTTGGTGCCCGACGCCGCCGAGCGTTTTCGCCAACACATCAACACCTTGGACAGCTGCGAAGCCCAATTGCACAGCGTGGCCGAGAGTTTTGACGCCTGGCAAGCGGGGCTGGATGCGCCCAGCGCCCACGGCGATCACCTTGAACATTTGAACTGGAAGTTGGCCGCATGAGCACCCAATACCTGCACGACAGCGTGCGCAAAAGCCTGGAAACGTATTTTGAAGTCTTGGGTGAGAGCGAACCCACCAACCTGCACGACATGCTCATCAAAGCCGTCGAAGCGCCGCTGCTCGAAGTGGTCATGGCCAAGGCCGACCACAACCAGTCGCGTGCGGCGCAATGGCTCGGCTTGAACCGCAACACCTTACGCAAAAAGCTGCTCGAGCACGGCCTCATCGATTGATTTTTATTTTTTGGAAACGACCACCACCATGCGCGCCCTGATCTCCGTCTCTGACAAAACCGGCATCGTCGAACTCGCCCAGCAACTCCACGCCTTGGGCGTGGGCCTGATCTCCACCGGTGGCACGGCCAAACTCTTGGCCGACCAAGGCCTTCCCGTGACCGAGGTGGCCGAGGTCACTGGCTTCCCCGAAATGCTCGATGGCCGCGTCAAAACCCTGCACCCCAAGGTTCACGGCGGTTTGCTGGCCCGGCGCGACACGCCCGAGCACATGGCGGCTTTGAAGGCGCACCACATCGACACGATTGATTTGTTGATCGTCAACCTCTACCCATTCGAAGCCACCGTGGCCAAGCCCGGTTGCACGCTGGCCGATGCCATCGAGAACATCGACATCGGCGGCCCCGCCATGGTGCGAAGCGCGGCCAAAAACTGGAAAGACGTGGGCGTGGTCACCGACGCGAGCCAATACGCTTGCGTGATCGACGAGTTGAAAGCGAACGGCAAACTGAGTGACCAACTTCGCTTCGCTTTGTCGGTGGCCGCATTCAACCGCATCAGCCAATACGACGGCGCGATCAGCAACTACCTCTCCAGTGTGAAGTTCGAAGCCGAGAAGCTGAGCGAGACCTATATGCCCGAGCGCGCCCAATTCAGCGCCCAGTTCAATGAGCAGTATGTGAAGGTGCAAGACCTGCGCTACGGCGAAAACAGCCACCAGCAAGCCGCTTGGTACCGCGACTTGGCCCCCGCGGCCGGCTCGCTCGCCACCGGCGTGCAGCTGCAAGGCAAAGAGCTGAGCTACAACAACATCGCCGACGCCGATGCGGCATGGGAGTGTGTAAAGAGCTTCGAGGCCACCGCCTGCGTGATCGTCAAACACGCCAACCCCTGCGGTGTGGCCGTGGGCGCCAGCGCACTTGAAGCCTAC
>CAMDCY010000006.1 GCA_945890705.1 Hydrogenophaga intermedia
GCCGAAAAGAAAACCATGGTCGCGGTGGCCGGTTCAGGTGGCGTGTCCAGCGCAGCCAGCGAATTGGAAGGAGCCTACGCCATGGCTTGGGCCCGCAACATTTGGGCCGATACCCTGGCTTGATGTTCATGCCTGCGCCCCTGCGCTGAGGCGCAGGGGCGCTTTCCCAAGAAACTTCAACCCGCCTTGTGCGGGTTTTTTCATGCCACAAAAAAAAGCCGCAACGGGCAAAGCCCGTGCGGCCAATGGAGAGAGACCCCTCGAGAAAATCAGAATTGGCGGCTGTACTGAACGCCCAAGCTGTTTTGTTTCATCTTGATGTTTTCGGTGCCGCCAGCACCAGCCTTGCTGATACCCGTCACCGAATTGTTGAACGCGTGCATGTAGCCGGCACTGATTTCAGACGCTGCATCCAATTTCATAGTGGCGCCCAAAGTCAGGTGCTCTTGCACCACACCAGGCGCCAAGATGTTGAACGTGACGTTATCGGCATTGACTGGGTTGTCGCCTTTGTTGTAACCGGCACGCAAAGTCCACGCGTCATTGGCTTGCCACTGCACACCCAGTTTGATGGCGTTAATGTCCGACCAGCCAAAACCCGAGCCATCCACATTACCCAATTTGGTGCCAGCTGCTATCGTGTGCTGATTGGCAATGGCTTTGACATCACCGTACTCAATGCGCTGGTAATCCAAGGCCACTTGTACCGCAGGTGTCACTTGGAAGGCCATGCCCAAAGTGTAGTTGGCTGGGATATCGAAGTCGCCTTTTTCAGCAAACAAGCCTTCATATTTTTTGAAACGCGACATGTTGATCTTTGGCGAGTAAGAAGCCCCCACCGACAAATGGTTCGTCAAACGCCCGAAATAGCCCACGCGCACTCCCAGACCTGTGCTGCTGTCAGTTCCGTTATTAGTCACACTTCCAACGGAAGATGTGTAGGTGCTGTTATTAAAGTTTTGAAGGCCCTGTGCGCTGAAGGTTTGGTAAACGATCAGCGGTGAAACACCAACGGAATGCTGTGCGTTGAGTTTCAGGGCCAAAGTAGGAGCGATGATCAACTGCATCAAATCCACGCCAACATCACTGGTTCCAAACAAATTGGTATTGCCATGTTTGTAGTCTGTGTTCATGCCGCCGTTGCCGTACACGGTCAAACCCATCGACAACTGGTCATTGATGACGTTGTTGTATCCAAACTCAGGAACAAAGAAATATTCCGACCCGCTCTTTGATGAGCCATTTCCCATCACCGCCCCTGAACGGCTCGTTTCCCGCTCAGGCATGAACAAATCCACCCCCACGTCGTAGCGGTTACCGGCGAACGCCGATTGGGCGGGGTTGTTGGCGCCGGCAAAGCCGTCTTGGGCCAAGGCCACACCCGCACCGCCCATGCCTTTGGCTTTGATGCCGTAGCCATGAGAGAAATAGCCGTTGGTGGCGTGTGCGGGGATCAGGGCTGCGCCCAAGGCGAGTGCAGCGGCGGCGCGCACGGCGGTTTGTTTGAATGTCATGGTGTTGTCTCCAACTTTATGGTTGTGGTGGTGGGTTGAGGGAAAGGATCAGAATTCGCCGTTGGCCGAGCGGTGCAACAAGGCCCACATGGCTTCACGCACTTGCCAGGCTTGTTCTTTCAGGGGCGAAGGCAGCTTGCGGCCCATCTTGACCATCATGTCCATGTTCAAGGTGTAGAGCCAGATGCCGTCGGGGCGCTCAACCAAGGACACGCGGCAAGGCATGTAGGCGGCCATGTGGGGGCTGAAGTCGGTCATGTTGCGGGCAATGGTGGGGCTGCAGAACTGGTAGATGGTCAGCAGCGGTTCTTTTTTGCCAGAGCGGGCTTCGAGTTCTTTGGACAAGGGCAAGGTGCCCACGTCGCGGATGTTGTGCTCGACCGCAACCAAGCGCATGATCTCCTCGACATCGGAAACCTTCAAGCCGGGCTTGACCTTGGCTTCCCAGGTGGTGGCCACGGCAATGTCGCCTTCGGCCTCGACCCAGCGGTCCCACATGCGCATGGCTTCACCGCCAGCGCCGTTCTCCAACTTACCCAAAGTAGAAATGGTGCCGCAGCCGGTGGTGGCCAAGACGGCGGTGATAAGGCCAAAGGCCATGGCCCAACGTTTCAAAACTTGCATACAAACTCCTGTTTGGGTTCAAAAAAGCACCTTGCTTGAGAAAAATCAAGCTCGATGCCCTGAACTTAATCCCTAGACAAGGATCAGCAAGTAGCGATTTACCCTAGGGGGTAGGGTAAGCACTTTGAGTTTTCTTAGGATATTCACCCGATTACCAAGGCTCGGTGGTTTTTTGGCACACTGTGCTTCTGTTCATTGACCATCAGGATTGACACATGGCCACACGCACGCCCAAAGCGCCCAAGCCCATACCCGCTGACGCCAACGCAACAGCACCTTCGGCGTTTCGGGAAGAACACGAACGCGATGTGGTCAACCGCCTCAAGCGCATCGAGGGTCAGGTGCGCGCCCTCATCACCATGGTCGAGGGCGGGCGTTCTTGCGAAGACGTGGCGCAACAAATGGCCGCCGCACGCAAAGCCATGGACAAAACCTTCTACCGGATGATGGCCTGCTCGGTGATGGAAGCGGTGTCGTGCAACGAGCCGAACAACGCCACGGTGCGCGACGTGGAGCGCTCCACGCGCATCCTAGAAAAATACGCTTAATGCCCTGATGCGCGGCTGAGGACGGCGCCGGTGGCGTCGTACACCTCAAAGCCGACTGCAATGCCCTGCTGCACGCTCATGGAGACGGTGCAGAACTCGGCGAATTGCGACAAGACACGGTCCAGATGCTCCAACTCCGCTCCGGGCTTACCCAAGGTGAGTTTGACCGCGATCGATTGGATGCGCAGGCGCTTGTTCTCGTTGCGCCCGACCTCGGCGGTGGCCGTGGCCGTCAATGCGCCAGGGTCTTGTTTGAACTTTTGCAAAGCAAAGACCAGACTCGCGCTCAAACAATTGGCCACCGCAGCCATCAGCATTTGGTTGGGCGCTGGGCCCACCGCTTCGCCCAAGGGCGGCGGCTCATCGCTGAGCAAGCCCGGCATATTGGGCGAGAAATCCACCAAAAATCGGTAGCCCGATTGGCGGGTGATGGTGACGCTGGTGCTGCTGCTCATGGGGACTCCTGGGGCTTTTTGGCCATCTTAGTCAGCCCCCCAGGGTATACAAAGCCCCAGACATGATCCAAATCAAACGCCCTCAAAAAAGGCCCCATCAGGGGCCTTTTTGTCAGAGCGATGGCAACACTCAAGCCACGCGCGCGGCGAGCTCGCCTTTGTCGTAGCGCTTTTGCATGTCTTCCAAGCTGTACACCTTGCTGATGCGGCTGGCCATGCCGGCGCTGCCGAAGGCTTGGTAGCGGTTGGCGCAAATCGCTTGCATGGCCTTGGTGGCTTCTTTGTAGAACTTGCGGGGATCGAAGTTCTTGCGGTCTTCGGCCAAGTGCTTGCGGATCGCGCCGGTGCTGGCCATGCGCAGGTCGGTGTCGATGTTGACTTTGCGCACGCCGTTCTTGATGCCTTCGACGATTTCTTCCACGGGCACGCCGTAGGTCACGCCCATGTCACCACCGTACTGGTTGATGATGGCCAACCAGTCTTCGGGCACGCTGCTCGAGCCGTGCATGACCAAGTGCACGTTGGGGATGCGCTGGTGGATTTCTTTGACGCGGTCGATGCGCAGCACCTTGCCCGAGGGCTTGCTGGTGAACTTGTACGCGCCGTGGCTGGTGCCGATGGCAATGGCCAAGGCATCTACTTGAGTCTTTTGCACGAAGTCAGCGGCTTCATCGGGGTCGGTGAGCAAGGCCGAGTGGTCCAGCACACCTTCGGCGCCGTGGCCATCTTCTTCACCGGCTTTGCCGGTTTCCAAGCTGCCCAGGCAACCGAGTTCGCCTTCCACCGACACGCCGCAGGCGTGGGCCAGGTCCACCACTTGGCGCGTGGTGTTGACGTTGTATTCGTAGCTCGCGGGCGTCTTGCCGTCGGCCAACAAGCTGCCGTCCATCATCACCGAGCTGAAGCCCGACTGGATGGAGCGGCTGCAGATCGCGGGCGTGGCGCCGTGGTCTTGGTGCATACACACGGGGATGTGGGGGTACATCTCGATGGCGGCCGAAATCAGGTGGCGCAAGAAAGGCTCACCCGCGTACGAACGCGCACCGGCCGAACCCTGCAAGATCACGGGGCTGTCCACCGCCGCGGCGGCTTGCATGATGGCCTGGACCTGCTCCATGTTGTTGACGTTGAAGGCCGGCAAGCCATAGTTGTGCTCGGCAGCGTGGTCGAGCAATTGACGCAAGGAAATGAGTGCCATGAAAAACTCCTGTTGAATGTTGAGGGGTTAGAGCGAGCCAGCGCGCTCGGACAGAATGGTGAACGCAGGCAAGGTCTTGCCTTCGAGCACCTCAAGGAAAGCGCCGCCGCCAGTGGAGATGTAGCCCACGTCTTTCTCGATGCCGTACTTGGCAATCGCCGCCAAGGTGTCGCCACCGCCGGCGATGCTGAACGCGCTGGACTTGGCCACGGCATCTGCAATGGCTTTGGTGCCGCCTTCGAAGGCCGCGAACTCGAACACACCCACGGGGCCGTTCCACACGATGGTCCCGGCCTTCATCAGTTGCGCGGCCAGTTTGGCGGCGGTCTCAGGACCGATGTCCAGAATCAGATCGTCGTCGGCCACGTCCGTGGCGCGCTTGACCGTGGCCACCGCGTCGGGGCTGAAGGTTTTGGCCGTCACCACATCGGTGGGGATCGGCACCTCGGCACCGCGTGCCTTCATGGCGGCGATGACCGCTGTGGCCTCGCCCACCAAATCGGGCTCGGCCAAGCTCTTGCCGATCTTCAGGCCGGCGGCCAGCATGAAGGTGTTGGCGATGCCACCACCCACGATCAAACCGTCCACGTTCTTGGCCAGGCTTTGCAAAATGGTCAGCTTGGTGCTCACCTTGGAGCCCGCCACGATGGCGATCAGTGGGCGTTTGGGCGCGGCCAATGCCTTGGAGATCGCGTCCATCTCGGCGGCCAACAAAGGGCCGGCGCTGGCGATGGGCGCAAAGCGGGCGATGCCGTGGGTCGTACCTTCGGCGCGGTGCGCGGTGCCGAATGCGTCGTTCACGTAGATGTCGCACAGTGCGGCCATTTGGCGCGACAGGGCTTCGTCGTTTTTCTTCTCGCCCTTGTTGACGCGGCAGTTCTCAAGCAAGACCACTTGGCCGGGCTGCACGTCCACACCACCGACCCAGTTGGCCGCCAGCGGCACGTCGCGGCCGAGCAACTCGCCCAGTCGCTTGGCCACCGGAGCCAACGAATCTTCGGGCTTGAACTCGCCCTCGGTGGGGCGGCCAAGGTGGCTCGTGACCATCACGGCCGCACCGGCGTCCAAAGCCATCTGGATGCAGGGCACGCTGGCGCGGATGCGCGTGTCTTCGGTGATGCTGCCGTCGTCGTCCTGCGGTACGTTCAGGTCGGCGCGGATGAACACGCGTTTGCCAGCGGCGCTGTGGTTGCTACAAAGGTCAGAAAAGCGGATAAAAGACATGGTGTTCGATGCGTGAAAAAAAACTCGATTGTAAAAACCCGTCACCAACCCAGCCCAACGTGCAGCGGAAGGTAAACGGCCATGCCGGCCACGATGGTGCCGAGCACGCTGCGCTGCCAAGCAAACCAAGCCAAGCCGGCGAGGGCGGCGAAGATGCGGGCGTCCCACAGCGTGCCGATGAGCTCGCCTTGGCTCATGACCACCTCGGGCACCACCACAGCGGCCAAGGCCGCTATGGGCGCGTACTGCAAGCCGCGCTGCGCCCAATTCGGCAGCGTCCATGGGCGGTTGGAAATGAAGAAAAACCCGCGTGTGACCAACGTGGTGACGCCCAAAGCGACGATGGTCAGCAAGGTGTGGAGGTCGATGTCAAACACGGGGGGCGCCCTTCTGAGTCAGGTCGTGGGCCTTCTCGATCACCAAACACGCGGCCACCGCACAGGCAATGGCGGCCAAGATGTTGAGCTTCAAAGGCAAGGCCCAAGCGGCCACGGCCGCCGCACCGGCGATCCCTGCTGAGACCAGGCGCAAGGGCGACGAAGCCAGCGAGGCCATGACGCCCAACAAAGCCAAGATGCCCGCAAAGCCCAAACCCCACTCGGTGGGAATCCATTGGGCCAAGACCACACCGATCACGCTGGCCGTCATCCACGACAGGTAGTTCACTGCGCAGTTGCCCATCAGGTACGCCTGTTGCGCACTCAAGCCTTCAGGGGTGGTGGCCGGCGCGTGGTAGCGGCGCGCAAAAAACACATAACTCAGGTCGCCGGTGACGTAGCCGCTGACCATGCGCTTCCAGCGAGGCAGGTGCATCATGAACGGGCGCAAGTGCGCCGAAAACACCACGAAGCGCAGGTTCACACAAAAGGCTGCCGCTAAGATCACCCACAGGGGCGCGCCCGCGAACATGAGCGGCATGGCGGTGAGTTGGGCACTACCGGCGTACACGATGAGGGTCATGAGCAGGGCTTCAATGACCGACATGCCGGACTTGACCATGGCCACGCCGGTCATCATGCCCCAGGCCGCGATGCCCATGGCCACGGTGAATTGGTCGCGGATGCCGTCCCAAAATTCGGTTTGTTGGCGGTATTCGCGCAGGTAAAACATCAGGCCTCCGGGCGCTGCAAACGCTCGCCCACTTGCAAAGCAAAACCGCGTAAAAACTCGGCCACGGGCAAACGCTTGCCCCCGGCGCGCTGCAAGGTGGTGAGCACCAAGACGCCGTCACCGGTTTGCACCTGCACGCCATGATCGCTGACCGCCAAGACCTCGCCCACAGCGCCCGCACCACCGGGCTGGGCATGAGCGGCCCAGACCTTGAAGCTCTCATCGCCGCGCGCGGCTTGGGTGCCAGGGAAAGGGTCAAAGGCGCGCACGCGGCGCGCCAAGGTCTCAGCGCTCAAGCCCCAATCGATTGTGGCTTCGCTCTTCTCGATTTTGTGGGCATAGCTGATGCCCGCTTCGGGCTGCACCACGGGGCGCAAGCCCCCACAAGCGGCCAACTCCAGCGCCTCGACCATCAAGCGACCACCGAGCACGGCCAAACGGTCGTGCAAGCTGGCGGTCGTGTCTTCGCTTTGAATGGACAGGGGCTCGACCAACAACATGTCGCCGGTGTCCAAACCCGCGTCCATTTGCATGATGGTCACGCCGGTCTGGGCGTCACCGGCTTCGATGGCGCGGTGGATCGGCGCAGCCCCGCGCCAGCGCGGCAACAAAGAGGCATGGATGTTGAAGCAGCCCAAGCGCGGGGCGTCGAGTACCCACTGCGGCAGGATCAGGCCATAGGCGGCCACGACCATGGCGTCGGCGCGCGCCTCCGCAATGGCTTGTTGAGCGGCTTGAGCGGCCTCGGCGTGCACACCGTTCAAACGCAAACCCGTGGGCTGCGCGACGGGGATGCCGTGGGTTTGGGCGTATTGCTTGACGGCCGAAGCCTGCAACTTCATGCCCCGGCCGGCGGGGCGATCGGGCTGGGTCAACACCAAGGGAATGTCAAAGCCCGCGTCGATCAACGCTTGCAAGGCGACCCGGGCAAAGTCCGGCGTGCCGGCAAAAATCACGCGCATGCGGTCAATCCCGCTCGGCTTCGCGCTGGGCTTTGAGCAACTTGGTTTTGATGCGGTCGCGTTTGAGGGGCGAGAGATACTCCACGAACACCTTGCCCATGAGGTGGTCCATCTCGTGTTGGATGCACACGGCCAAGATACCTTCGGCGTCGACGGTGCGGCTCTGGCCTTTTTCGTCCAAGGCGCGCACCTTGATGGACACCGAGCGCTCCACGCCGTCGTAAATGCCGGGCACCGACAGACAACCTTCTTCGCCCTTGCGCTTTTCGTCGCTGGCCCACTCCACCTCGGGGTTGATGAGCACCAAGGGTGTGTTGCGCTCTTCGCTCACGTCGATGACGATCAGGCGCTCGTGGAAGTCCACCTGCGTGGCGGCCAGGCCGATGCCGTTGGCGTCGTACATGGTGGCCAACATGCGCTCGATCTGCTGTTGGATGCGCGCGTCCACCGCGGCCACATGCTTGGCCACCGTGTGCAAACGGGGATCGGGGAAACACAGGATCGGCAGGAGTTCGGGCTTGCTCATGGGGTTAGGCCAAGAAAAATGGACAAACAGTGACCGCTCAGCGACAGCGGTGCGGCGAAGTCTGTATTTTCGCCCCTTTTTGCCGGGGCTTGCACACACGCCCCACACAGCCCCCCAGCCTAATGTCGACATGAGGAGACCCACCCATGACACGGTTTTGGACTTGGACCCGCAGCGCCTTGAGCGCCCTGCTGCTCGGCGCAACCAGCACCGCCCCCGCGCAGCCCCTGTTGCTCGACCCTGAGGCCTTGAGCGATGCGCCGCGGGTGGTGGGTAGCGTCGATGGCCGCCTGCTGATGGGGCCGGGCGACACACTGGAGGTCCGTGGGCCGCACACCGAGCGTTTGCAACCCGGCGCGCGTTACCGCTTGGTGCGCTGGCAACCCGCCCACCGCCCGAACGCCGAAGCCCCGGCTGGTCCCAGGTGGGTGCAGCTGGTGGCCCACGCGCAGGCAGAGCGTGTGCACACGCAGGGCACCGCAGCCGCATGGCTGCGCATCGAGGATGCCAGCGACGCGGTGCGCTGGGGCGACGGGGTGTGGTGGTGGCCCGAAGACGGGAGTACGCCATGAACCCCGAGACCTTGGCCGCTTGGTTGCGCTTGTCGCTCACACCCGGCGTGGGCTGCGAGGTGGCGCACCGTTTGCTGCAAGCGGCCGGCAGCGCCGAGGCCTTGTGGACACAAGAGCCCGACGATTGGGTGCGCTGTGTGGGCCACCCGCTGGCAGCGGCCCTGCGCGAGCCCCCGCCCGATTGGCCCGCCACGCTGGCGCGCCACGCCGATTGGCTCAACAACGCCGAGCACCACCTGCTGACCTGGAGCGATGCCGACTACCCCGCGGACCTGCTCAACATCCCGGACCCGCCGCTGCTGCTGTGGGTGCAAGGCTCGCGCAGCGCGCTCTCAAACCCCCTGCGTTTGGCCATCGTGGGCAGCCGCAACCCCACACCCCAAGGCCAACGCCACGCCCTGGACTTTGCTCAGGCCTTGGGGCAAGCCGGTGTGTGTGTGGTCTCAGGCTTGGCGCTCGGGGTGGACGCGGCGGCGCACGAGGGCGCGTTGCTCGCCAAAGCCCCCACCTTGGCGGTGGTGGGCACCGGCTTGGACCGCGTCTACCCGCGGCGTCACGCCGACTTGGCAAAGCGCATCGTCGACAGTGGTGGAGCGCTCATCAGCGAATACCCCTTGGGCACGCCACCTTTGCCGCACCACTTCCCGCGGCGCAACCGCATCATTTCGGGCCTGTCTGAGGCGGTGCTGGTGGTGCAGGCGGCGCTGCGCTCGGGCTCTTTGATCACGGCCCAACAGGCGCTGGAACAGGGACGCGACGTGATGGCCTTGCCGGGCTCCATTCACGAAGCCCAATCCAAAGGGTGCCATGCACTCATCCGCCAAGGCGCCAAGCTGGTGGAGTCGGCCCAGGACGTGTTAGAGGAGCTGCGCGGCACGCCAGTGCAAGGCGAGTTGCTGAATGATCTGGCGGTTGCGCTGGATGCGCCCGACGACGCGGTGTTGACCGCCATGGGCTTTGACCCCGTGGGTTTGGACGCGCTGCAAGCGCGCTGCGGGTGGTCCACCGAAACCTTGCAAGCTCATTTGCTCAACTTGGAGCTGGAGGGTCGGGTGGTGCGCGTGGTGGGCGGGCGTTACCAGCGCATAGAACAGGCCTGAGCCCGCCGATGCGCGACCCAATCAAACGCTGGCGCCGGCGTTGGGGTCGTTGGGGTCAATGTCTTCTTTTTTCGTGTCGTTAATCAGGTCTTCGCGCTTGATGCCCAACCACATGCCGATGCCGGCGGCCACAAAAATCGAGGAGTAAATGCCGAACAAAATGCCGATGGTCAGGGCCAAAGCAAAGTAGAAAAGCGTGGGGCCACCGAACAAGAGCATGGACAAAACCATGATTTGTGTCGAGCCGTGGGTGATGACGGTGCGGCTGATGGTCGAGGTGATGGCGTAATCAATCACCTCTTCTGTGGTCTTCTTGCGGTAGCGGCGGAAGGTCTCGCGGATGCGGTCAAAAATCACCACCGACTCGTTGACCGAGTAACCCAGCACGGCAAGCACCGCGGCGAGCACCGCCAGCGAGAACTCCCACTGGAAGAAAGCAAAGAAGCCCAAAATGATGATGACGTCGTGCAAGTTGGCGATGATGGCCGAAACGGCGTACTTCCATTCAAAACGCACGGCCAAATAAATCATGATGCCGGCGATCACCATGCCCAAGGCTTTCAGACCGTCCTCCACCAATTCTTGGCCCACTTGCGGGCCAACAAACTCGGTGCGGCGCAAGGTGACCGTGGGGTTTTCGGCCTTGAGCGCTTTGAGCAACTCATCGGATTGTTGACCGGCGGTCTTGCCCGCTTGTGGCGGCAAACGCATGAGCACGTCGCGCGAGGTACCGAAGTTTTGCACTGGCACATCGGCGAAACCTTGGGCCTCGACCACGCGGCGCACAGCGGCCAAATCGGCGGGTTGTTCGTAGGCCACTTCCATGACCGTGCCACCCGTGAACTCCACCGACAGGTTCAAACCGCGGGCAAACAGGAAGAAAACCGCCAAGACAAAAGCGGCGAAGGAAATCGCGTTGAACACCGCCACGTGGCGCATGAACGGGATGTCTTTTTTGATGCGAAAGAATTCCATACCGTGTTTCCGTTCACTTGCTCACCGCGCGCGAAGTGCTCGCGTCGGGTGTCCACACCGTGCCAATCGACAGGGTTTTGAGTTTCTTTTGCCGGCCGTACCAGAAGTTGACCAAGCCGCGCGAAAACACGACGGCCGAGAACATGCTGGTCAAAATGCCGATGCAGTGCACCACCGCAAAACCACGCACAGGGCCCGAGCCAAAAATCAGCAAGGCCACGCCCGCGATCAGCGAGGTGATGTTGGAGTCCAGAATTGTGCCCCACGCGGTGTCGTAACCCGTGTTGATCGCCGTCTGCGGCGCCGAGCCTTTGCGCAACTCTTCGCGCACGCGCTCGTTGATGAGCACGTTGGCGTCGATGGCCATGCCCAAGGCCAGCGCCATGGCGGCGATACCTGGCAGCGTCAAGGTGGCTTGCAGCATCGAGAGCACCGACACCAAAAGCACCAAGTTGAAAGCCAAGGCCAAGCTGGAGAACACGCCAAAGAGCATGTAGTAAATGCACATGAAGGCCACGATCACCACGAAGCCCCACATCACGCTGTTGAAGCCGCGTTCGATGTTTTCTTTGCCCAAGCTCGGCCCGATGGTGCGCTCTTCCACGATCTCCATGGGCGCGGCCAGTGAGCCGGCGCGCAAGAGCAGCGCGGTGTCGGTGGCTTCCATGGTGCTCATGGAACCAGAAATTTGCACTCGACCGCCCCCAATTTCGCTGCGTATGACCGGCGCGGTGACCACTTCTCCACGGCCTTTTTCAAACAAGATGATGGCCATGCGCTTGTTGATGTTCTCGCGCGTGACGTCGCGGAAAATGCGCGCGCCTTTGGCGTCCAGGGTCAGGTGGACCGCAGGCTGCTGGTTGTCGTCAAAGCCGGCCTGAGCGTCGGTGAGGTTCTCACCAGTAAGCAAGACCTCTCGCTTGACGATGACCGCTCTGCCATCGCGATCGGGGTAGCGTTCAGCACCGAACGGCACCGGGCCGGTGTTGCGCTCAGCGGCCAAACCTTCAGCGGACTCGTCCACCAAACGGATTTCCAAGGTCGCGGTGCGGCCTAAAATGTCTTTGGCCTTGGCCGTGTCTTGCACGCCAGGGAGTTGCACCACGATGCGATCGATGCCTTGCTGCTGGATCACCGGCTCGGCCACGCCAAGTTCGTTGATGCGGTTGTGCAGCGTGGTGATGTTTTGTTTGAGCGCCTGGTCTTGCACCGCACGCGCCGCCACGGGGTTGAGCGTGATCGTCAGCACGCGCGCCGCCGGGTCGTTGGCGGGCGTGACCACGAGGTCGGGGAACTGGTCTTTGAGCAGTTGGGTGGCGGCGGCTTCGGTGGCCTCGTCGCTCACACTGAGTGTCAAGGTCGCGCCTTGACGGGACAGGCCGTTGTGGCGCACGGTGTTCTCACGCAGAGCGGTGCGCACATCACCGAGCAGCACGTCCATGCGGCGCTGCAAAGCAGCGTTCATGTCGACTTGCAGCATGAAGTGCACGCCGCCGCGCAAGTCCAAGCCCAAGTACATGGGTGAGGCACCCAAACTGGCCAACCATGCGGGGGTGCGGGGCAGCAGGTTGAGCGCCACGACGTGGCTGGGGTTGCCAGGCTCGGTGTTGAAGGTCCGCTCCAGCGCATCGCGCGCTTGCAACTGCTCGTCGGTGGTATCAAAGCGGGCTTTGATCGAGTTGCCATCGAACTGCACCAAAGACGGCTTCAAGTTAGCCGCCGCCAAAGCGGCCTCCACCCGGACCACGGTTTCGGTGTCGATGCGCACGGTGGACTTGCCCGCCGAGACCTGAACCGCGGGCGACTCGCCAAACAGGTTGGGCAAAGCGTAGAGCGAGCCAATCACCAAGGCCACGGCGATGACCAAGTATTTCCACAGGGGGTAGCGGTTCATAAGGGCATCACATCACAACATCGACACAGGGGCGGGCCGAAGCCCGCGCTTCACAAGGCTTTGATCGAGCCTTTGGGCAAGACCTGAACGACGGCGGTGCGCTGCATTTGCACTTCCACGCCATCGGCCATTTCCAAACCAATGTAGACCTCGCCCACTTTGGACACTTTGCCCAAGAAGCCACCCGCGGTGACGACTTCGTCGCCCTTGGACAAGGCTTCCACCATGGCCTTGTGCTCTTTTTGGCGCTTCATTTGGGGGCGGATCATGACGAAATACAGCACCACGAACATCAGCAGCAAGGGCAGCATGCTGATCAGGGTAGATTGGGTGTCGCCAGCGGCGGCTTGGGCGTAAGCAGAAGAGATGAACACGGCAAGGTCTCCAATAGAAAAAAATCAAGCTGAGGTCGGCGCACCGCGCCGAATCCACCCCAGTCAAGCCTACCATTGTATGCGGCGCACACCGCCGCTGGACAGCCTACATCAGCGCGGCCACAAGGCCCAAACACGCACCGGTTGCTTGAGCTGCGCGGCCACGGTGTAGGCCGGATCATTCCAGCCACCCCAACCCGTGAAGTAGTCCACCCGAACCGCGCCCACAATGGCCCCGCCGGTGTCCTGCGCCATCACCAACTTGTTGGCCCGCAGCCCTGGACCCTGCGTGGAGAGCCAGACCGGGGTGCCGTAGGGAATGCTGCCGCGGTCCACCGCGATGGAGCGCCAAGGCGTGAGCGGCACGCCCTGAGCCCCGCGAGGGCCGAACATGGCGTCAACCGCCGACAGTGGCTCTTCTTGGAAAAACACCACGCGCGGGTTGACGTGCAGCAGCTCGGTGAGCCGGTGCGGGTTGGCGGCCACCCACGCTTTGATGCCGTCCCAGGACACGTCGCTCGTCAAGCGCTGGTCCAAGAGCCAGCGGCCGATACTTTGGTAGGTTTGGCCGTTGTGCCCCGCGAAGGCCAAACGCACCGATCGTTGCGAGCCGTCGGGCTCGGTGACCACGAAACGCCCCGAGCCTTGGATTTGAACGATCAAGGCGTCGATCGGGTCTTTGAGCCACACCAAGGCCCGGCCTTGCAAGCTGCGCTGGGCTGACGCGTCGGTATCGAACTGAGCACGGGTGGGCCCGGCTTCGCCCGATCGCCAGCCGATGGGGGTTTGGTGCAGGGCGGTGCGGTGCGTGTCGGTGGGCACGCGGCTGGCTTGCATCATGGGTTCGTAATAGCCGGTCATCAGACCCTCGGGGAGACGGCCATCGCGCTCGGTGATGCGGTAGGGCACAAAGCGCTGCTCCAACCAGCGGGCTTTGTCGTCGTCGGAGGCGATCGAGAGTTGGCGCACATCGCCGCACACCGCGCCGATGACCGGCGCGGGCTTTTCGCAGCTGCGCAACCAAGCAACCCAGGCTTCGTGCAAAGCGTCTTGGCCCCAGCCGGGCAACTCGGACCAACGCACCGCTTGCCACTGACTTTTTTCGCGCAACCACGAGGGCCCCGCTTGGCTGCCATCGATGCCCTGGGCTGGCTGGGGCTGCTCGATGGGGGGCGAGCCGCAGGCCACCAAGCTGCCTACAATCAAAGCCCATATCCACCGCGCCGTGAGGCGCGGCCCAACCGCTGGTGAATTAAGGCTCATCGCATGACCTTGTTGTTGCTCGAAGCGCTGGGCGCGCTGCTGATTTTTATTTTCATCGTTTGGTGGACCATGTTCTCGGGCCGCCCCAAAGGGGAGCTACCGCCGCAAGAAGAGACGCCGGCGGACAAAAAAGACCCTCCACAGAGTTGATGGGTCACCCGGGCCATCAAGCCACGCCTCGCAACAGGTTGGCCAGCTCCACGGCCGACTTGACCTCCAGTTTGTCGAACACCCGCGCGCGGTGCACCTCCACGGTGCGCACACTGATGTGCAAGGCGTCGGCCACCAATTTGTTGGGCAAGCCCGCGGCCACGCGGTTCATGACGTCGCGCTCGCGTTCGGTGAGCTGGTCGAGTTTGGTCTGCACCATGTGACGCTGTTGGCGCAGCGCCAAGACTTGGGTCGAATGGGCCAAGGCTTGTTCGATGCGATCGACCAAGGCGTTGTCTGAAAACGGTTTTTCGCAAAAGTCAAAAGCCCCGCGTTTGACCGCGTCCACGGCCGTGGGCACGTCGGCGTGGCCCGACAAAAAAATGACCGGCATCGCAGCTTGCCACGGCAAGGCAAGCAGTTGCTCAAACAAGGCCAAGCCACTGGTGCCCGGCATGCGCACATCGAGCAAGACGCAGCAAGGCAAATCCGGCTCTTGCCGCCAACCCTGCACCTCATCCCAAAATTCGTCGGCGCTTCGGTAGGACTCGCTGAGCAAGCGACGCGTGCGCAGCAGCCAAGCCAGGGCATCGCGCACGCCCGCATCGTCATCGACAATGAAGACCTTGGCGTGGGGGTGCAGGCTACTCATGGGCGAATCATAGTGTGGGTGCGGCGGGCAAGCGGAAGCGAAACACCGTGCCGCGCGGCTGGGCCGGCGCGTGCGTCAACTCCCCTGCGTGCTGTTCGATGACGGTTCGGCACAGGCTCAAGCCCAGACCCATACCCTCCGCCTTGGTGGTGAAAAAGGGCGTGAACAACTGGGCTTGGGCCTCTTCGGACAGGCCTAAGCCGTGATCGGTCACCGCAAACTCCACCCACCGCCGAGCGCTCGTGCTGGGGTCGGGCTGAACCGATTGCACCGACAGGGTCAGGACCCGCCAACCGCTTCGCGCCGGTGGGTCGCCGGTGGGCATGGCTTGCATGCCGTTGCGCGCCAAATTCAACAGCACCTGTTCCACCATCGTACGGTCGCACAGCACGAGCGGCACATCCACCTGCACATCGGTGACCACACGGATGCCCGACTTGCCGGCTTGTAAAGCGACCAAGGGTTGTATCGACGCCAATAAATCGCTGGGCGCCACCGCCTCGCGAACCTGTTCGCGCCGACGCACAAAGTCCGACACGCTTTTGATGACGCGGGCCGCGCGATCGGCCTGCGCGAGGATTTGCCGCATGGCGCTGGGCAAGAGATCGGGTTCGCGCTGCGGATCGGCCAGCACATTGAGTGATCCGTTGGCGTAACTGGCAATGGCCGCCAGCGGTTGGTTGAGCTCGTGGCTGAGCAAAGACGCCATCTCGCCCATCATCGCCAAACGGGCCGTGGCTTGCAGCCGCTCTTGTTGAGCGCGGTTGAGTTCTTCGACGCGGCGCTGCTCACTCAAGTCGAGCACTGCACTCATCCAGCCGGTCTGAGTCCCTTGCGCATCGATCAAAGGCGCTTCGATGATGAGCACCGGAAAGTGCGTGCCATCGCGGCGCAGGAACATCGACTCGAAGCCTTCGCGCGGCAAGGCCTGTCCGGCCAAACGCACCGCTTGGCGCTGCTGATACACGTCGAGCAATTCGGCGGGCCAATAAGGGGCGGGCAAGCCCGTGCCCAAAAGCTGCGCTGGTGTCCATCCCACCATGTCACAAAACGCAGGGTTGACATAGGTCAGCCGGCCTTGCATGTCGCGTGCGCGCAGACCGGTGATGAGCGAGTTTTCCATCGCTTTGCGAAAGGCCAAGGCATCGGCCAACTCGCGCTCGGCGCGCCAGCGCCGACGCATGTCGCGCGCCAAGAACATCAACACCACCAACAAAGACAAAGACAACGCCCCCACCACGGCAGTGAGTACATTGGGAAACAAACCCAAAGCGCGCCGGGGGCTTTGCAGCTGCAGCTGCAAGGTGTGCCCGGGCAAATCCAGCAAAGCCGAGGCCTGCATCAAATCGCGCCCGCCGGGCACGGTCGAGTGCAGACTCAGCCGGGTGCCGTCGCCTTCGGTGAACGCCAAACCACGGCCACTGACCACGGCGCTCTTGGCCCATTCGGCCATCATCGCCGGCAGGCTGTAAGTGCCGACCAAAAAACCCTTGGGCATCCCCGATTGCGTGATGGGCAGACACATCTCCATCAACTCCAGCCCGCGACCGCCCGCGACCGGCCAAAAGTAGTTGCTGGAAAAACTCGGGCCGCTGCTGCGAGTGGCCGCATCACACGCGCGCCGAATGTCGGGCAAGGCTTGGTCCCGCGGTAAGGTTTGAAACACATTGCCCAAGTAGGGCGAGTTGCTCGGCACGAGCAAGGTCATGTCGGGGTTGCGCCACTCCAAACGAACAAGCTCTCTATGACCTTGCAACACACGCTCGGCGCGCTGCGCCCACAACGCTATGTCGGGATCGGCCGTGTTCAAGAGCTGCAGCATCTGGGTGTTTCGGGTCAGCTCACTGCGCATGTCGTTGGCCAAGGCTTCAACATCGCGCGACAGCCCATCTTGCTCGCGTGCCCATTCGTACTCGCGTGCCAAAAACACCAACACACCCAACAAGCCCGCTAACAACACCAACAGCAAAAACCCCACCAACCACCAGCGCCGGGGGTAGCGCCAAGCGCGCTTCAAGGCGGAGGATCGCGGCATCACAAACGGCGGTGCTGCAGAGCCGGCAGCTGGCTGCGCACCGAGCGCAAGCGGGTGCGGTCGATCTCGGCGAGGGCAAAGCCCGGCCCGTCGGAGTGCACCGCCAAGACCTCGCCCCACGGATCGATCACCATGCTGTGGCCCCATGTGCGCCGGCCATTGTCGTGTTTACCGCCTTGCGCGCTGGCGATCACATAGGCTTGGTTTTCAATGGCGCGCGCGCGCAACAAGATCTCCCAATGGGCTTGGCCGGTGGTATAGGTGAAGGCCGCGGGCACCAACAACACATCGGCGGCCAAAGCCCGGTAGAGCTCGCCAAAACGCAGATCGTAGCAAATGCTCATGCCCACGCGCCAAGGCTCACCCTGACCCTCGGGCAGGCTCCAAGCCGTGGGCACGTCGCCAGCCGAGAGCACGGCCGACTCGTCATACGACTCGCGCCCGTTGTCAAAGCGGAACAGGTGGATCTTGTCGTAGCGGCTCAGGGCCTGGCCCTGCGGATCAAACACCACGCAAGCGTTGGCCACGTGTGAAGGGTCATCGGTGGCCATGGGCAATGTACCCCCCACCAACCACACGCCGCAGTCGCGGGCCCATTGCGCTAATGCGGCTTGAACCGGGCCCTGCCCGGGCCGCTCGGCCAAGGCCAGTTTGTCGGTGTCGTGGTGTCCCATGAAACAAAAATACTCGGGCAAAACCACCAGTTGTGCACCCGCTTGTGCGGCTTGCGCCACCCAGTGCTGGGCTTGCGCCAAGTTCTCGGCCAAATCGGCGCCCGAGACCAGTTGAACTGCGGCCACTTTCATGAAAGTCTCCTGAAAATCAAGGCGCTTTTCGCGCCGGTGGGCTGATTTTGTTCACCTGGGGGTCGGCCCAAGTCCCCGTCACCCGCATGTGCTGGGTGACTTTGTTTTTCAACGGGGTGCGCATGAGCACCTGCGCCAGCAAGGTGCTCCAACCCAACACTGGGTTGACGGCGATCATCGCCAATGACGCCGCGCCCACATTGATCTCGGGCACGATCAAGACGTCAAGGTCTTGTTCGCGGCGCACCAAGTTGATCTGGCCCCGGGTTTGCACGTCCACCAACAAACTGCGGATGCGCAAGTCTTGGCTGGTGGCCACCCCTTGGGCGACGTCCACGGTGCCACTGAACTCATCAAACACAAAGCCCTGAACAAACGCGTTTCGGAAATCCAACACAAACAACCTGGGCAGCGCTTGCAAACTCAACACGCCCAACAAACGGCCCGCACCGGGTTTGATTTTCAAGATTTGGCCGTCTCTCAAATTCAAGGCCCACTGGCCCGACAGACTGGGCAAGTCTGGGGTGATGGGTGAGCCCGCCCAAGCCACGGTACCGCTGACCTGGCCTTTGCCACCGTCCAGGTTGCCCGGCTGGCCCACGCGGGCCAACAGGGCACCGGCGTCGCGGATGTCCACATCAAACTTCAGTCCGGTGCTTCTGGCGTCCGCCGACGCCACCGATGCCCATTGGCCACTGGCGTTGAGGGTGGCCTCGGGCAGGGTCATGCGCAAACGGCGCAGAAACCACGAATGCTGATCACCGCTGTCTTGCTGCTGTGCTTCTATTTCCAAGCGCCCCAGGTCCAAGGGGCCCACCGACAAGCGCTCCACCACCACGTCCAAAGAAGGGATGGAGGTGGGCTGGTCGACCACCGCTTGCACCTCGGCCTTGGCGGCTTGGGTGTCAGCCGCAGGCACCGTCAGGTGGCTCAGCCGTGCGTGCACATGGGCCACTTTGCCCGGCGTGGGCAGGCGCAGGCGCACCTCGCCTTGGGCTTCTTTGGCGTTGACATTGGCCACCCATTCGCCCGCCTCGTGGCGCGCCTGCAAGGCCAAGGGGCCCAAGCTTCGTCGGCCCGCGCGCAAGGTGTCGATCTCCGCCCTCACCTGACGGGGCCAGTAGGCGGTATTGGGGGTCGGGGCTGGCGTGGGTCCAGGCGCAGCAGGCGCCACGGGGGTCGGGCTAACGACCGACGCCCAGGCCGCTTGCCAGGCGTCAACGTCCAACACCGGCAGGCGAACGCTGGCGTCCCAGCCGCGTCCTGGGGTCTTGATGGGCTCTTGAGGTGCGGCACCGACCCAGGCGCGGCCAGAGACGACCACCGGTTCGACGCGCAGGTCGCGCCGCCAATCCAAGTCCACGATCTGTTCAGGGCCCTTGCCCAGCTGGAGCACCCAGCGGTCGGCCACGGCGCGCGCGCCATCGAAGCGCTCTACGCTGGTGCGCAGGCGCAAGGGCAGTGCGGTGGCTGCGGCCTTGTTCAAGGGAGCGGGCAAGTCCATGCCCCAGCCCACCAGGTCGCTGCTGA
Source organism: Hydrogenophaga intermedia (assembly GCA_945890705.1). Taxonomy (GTDB): domain Bacteria; phylum Pseudomonadota; class Gammaproteobacteria; order Burkholderiales; family Burkholderiaceae_C; genus Hydrogenophaga; species Hydrogenophaga miladensis. The sequence goes on from CAMDCY010000006.1 coordinate 19,513, forward strand.
AGTCGATTTCGGGTACGCCACCGCGCACCCCCAAACGCAGCCGCACGGGGGTGCTGCCGCTCATGCGCTGGGCCAGGCGTGAGACCGAACCGAATTGCGCTTGGCGCAAACCCTCAGCCGTGATCTGACCTTGCACCTCAAAGGCCAATTGGCTGGGCTGCCCGGGCGCCACGCCAAAGGTGCCACCTTTAACCGACCAATCACTGCCCAAGACCCGCGCTTGTGTGGGCTGAACGGTGAACCCTTTTTCATCGAAATCGATGCGCCCCACGATGTTTTGGGCTTGCGGCGTACCGGGGCTGTAGCGCAGGTTCAAGCCGTTCATGGCAACGTGGCCTTGCAAACGCAAATTGGGCTCGTCCGCGAAGGCCATTTGCAGCGCCAAGCCCCCAGCGATGTTGCCTTCGGCCTGGGTCAGCACCAAGGCCCCTGCGGTCATGCGGCTCAAAGGCGAGTGGTTGACGTAGTGCAAGAGCGCGGGCGCGGGGCCATTGAGCGCCAAGTTCACGCTCAACTGGGCGGGGCCTTGCGCCAAGTCGGTGATGGCCACGTGGCCTTGGCTCACGCGAACACCCGGGGCATCTTGAACATCGGACTCGATCGGTCCCACGCTCAAAGACCGCCCATCGAAGCGAAAGGCCGTGCTGGCCTGTTGCAAGCGCGGCCAAGGTGCGTCGGTGGCGTTGTGCAAATAGGGGGGCAGGTAGGCAAAGTCCACGTCGCGCATATCGGCGTCGATGGTGAACACGCCTTTGGCGTTGGGGCGGCCCAGGGGCAAATCGGTCAAATCGCCGTTCACACGGATCACCACTTGGGGCGCGCGCCCATCCACAAAACCTTCGCGGACGTAACGGCGCACGCCCGGCGACACCTGCAAGGGTATGTAGCGGTGCACGGTGTTGAGCGCCACATCACGCAACTGCGCTTGGAGGTCCAGCACCCCCGGAAAACGTTGAGCGCCCGTGGCCCCCGGCACCGTGCGCCACTGGCCACGGATATCCCCGTGCCAGTCGCTTGTGGCCAAGCTCATGGACTTGATCGACGCCTGGATGCCCTTCTCGTCCATTTCCCACGCCACCGCGCCTTCGAGCTGATCCACCACCACCCGGGGTTCGTCCAACACGCCCAGCAGATTCAATTCGCCGCGCTCCATCTGCAACTGCGCTTGCCCGCCGTCTTGTTGCAAGGAAAAATTCACATTCAAACCACGCCAACCGGGGCCGGGCGGCAACTGCTCGGTGCCATGGTCGACCCAAGCGACCCGGCTGACCTGACCGGAGGCACGGTACAGGCCACGCCAGACGGGCTCTCCTTGGGGTTGCGGCCAATCCCAGTGCCACTGGGCATTCAACTCATCTAAGCGCCCCGCCACGTCCCAACGTTGCATGGCTTCCTGAAGCGCCACGGGCAGCACGAACTGCTGCGCCAAAGGCTCCAAAGTGCTCAAGTCCACGCCCCTGGCTTGGAGCTCGTCGGTGGCTTGCAGACCGTCGGCCGACCGGCGTCGCTCCACACGCAACCAATCGCTGCGCCATGGCAAGCCGTTCTCAGTGACCAGGCTCAAACGGTCCAAGGACAAGGCCAAGCGCTCACCCCACTCGGCCCGCACCACGCCCTTCAACTCGCTCAAACGGTGCACCGGCGCTTGCGCCTCGGACTGCCAAGCCACCGTGGGCCAATTCAAATCCACGGTGGCCGCTTGTGGCTGGCCTTGTTCGAGCGTGACCCAAGCTTGCAAGGCGCCGGTGCCCTCCACGTGCGTCACCACGTGCGGCGCCTCTGGCCAAACCGCCAGCAAAGACAACCACGGCTGCGTGTTGACGACCGGCGCCATGGCGTACACGGTGCCGTCCCAGTGGGTCCAAGGTGGGGCTTCGGGAGTGTCGTCGGTGTTGGTCCAATTGGCCTGCAAGCGCACGGCCTCACCCCAAGCCACGGGGGGCTTGATGTCCAAACGTGCGCTGTGCGTGTTGCCTTGTCGGCGCAAGACCGCTTGCACACCGGTGAACTCAACGGTGGCTTGGCCCTGGTGATCGTTGGTCCACAGCACCCGCCCGTCTCGCAGCGCCAGTTCGGTTTGCGCCAGTACCCAGCGCGCACCGCCCGAATCGCTGTCGCCTTTGGGGCTGACATCCAAGCCCGCCGCCCACCAACGGCCATCGATGCTGCGGCGCACGTGCACGACCGGGGCATCCACCACAACTTGTTCAAACCCTTTTTGCCACAAAGACATGAAACTCAGACTGGCTTGCAAGCGTTGCAGTTCAAAAGCGGTGTTGCCTTGCTCGTCGCGCCAACGAACATCGCGTGCGATCCAAACCGGTGAGCGCCACCAACCGCGACCCTCGGCCTCCAAGGCGCCGATTTCTACGGGTAGGCCCAAGGCCGTTGTGGCCAAACTTTGAGCCTCCCCGCGCCACTCGCCGATTCGCGGCACAATCCAAAATTGCAACGCAGCCCAGAACACCACGAACGCCATCGCCACCACGCCCAACAAGCCCCAAGCGAGGCGGGAGACGATCGATGAATACGCGGCGATTCGAGACAGCGTGGCTTTGAAGACAGACATGGGTTTCCTTGCAACGCCAAATTATGACGCCCCTCTCTCCCCACGGCCCCGACGCAGCCGCTTTTTCGCGCCCTTCGGCTGAGCACTCGCGCTTTGTGGCTCGCGTTCGCCGCCGTTACGCCGATGCCCTGCCCCTACTGCCGCCCGGCGTGCCGCGCAAAGCGCAGATGCTGCTGGCCTTGTCGGCATTGCAAGCCACGGGGCTGAATGCGCCTTCGGCCCTGCGGGTGTTGCGTCACCTGGTCTTGGAGCGTTTGGCCGTGCTCGACAGCGAGCAGGGCGCACCTTTGAGCGACGTGACGCACCCCATGACCGAACTGGCCGAGCTGGCTTTGGACCTGGCCTACCAGTTGGCGATGCACGAGCTCACCGAGCTGCACGGCACACCGATGGCGGGCGACGTGCCCGCCCAGTGCTGGATCATGGGCATGGGCAAACTGGGCGCGCGAGAACTCAACGTCTCGAGCGACATCGACCTGATTTATATCTACGACCAAGACGGCGAGACCACCGGCAATGCCCAAGGTCGTATGCGCATCACCAACCACGAATTTTTCGGCAAGCTGGTCAAACACATTTACCAAACCGTGGGCGAGAGCACCGAACACGGCTTGGTGTTTCGCGTCGATTTGGCCTTGCGCCCCAACGGCAACTCCGGTCCGTCCGCGGTGTCTTTGACAGCGCTGGAGACCTACTTTGTGGTGCAGGGCCGCGAATGGGAGCGTTTTGCTTGGCTCAAGAGCCGCGTCGTCGCGCCCTTGAGTGCGGTGCGCGACGGCAGCGCCAGCAGCCTGCGAAGCGTGGTCTTGCCTTTTGTGTTCCGACGTTACTTGGACTACAACGTTTTTGAAGCCCTGCGCCAGTTGCACCACCAAATTCGCGACCATGCGGCCAAACGCGCTGCGGGCAACCCGGGCCGGGCCAACGACGTTAAGCTGTCTCGAGGGGGCATCCGAGAAATTGAATTCACGGTTCAATTGCTGCAGGTGGTGCGTGGTGGCCAATTTCCCGAGCTGCGCCGCCGCCCGACACTGGACGCGCTGCCGCGCTTGGCCGCGGCCAAACTGATGTCGTCCCAAACCGCCCAAGCCTTGGCCGATGCTTATGTGTTTTTGCGTCAAGTCGAGCACCGCATTCAATATTTGGACGACCAACAAACCCACCTCATGCCCACGTCGGATGCCGACCTCTTGTGGGTGGCGCAAACCATGAGCTTTGCGCAAGTGGGGGCGTTTTTGCAAACCCTGAGCGCGCACCGCGAAACCGTGGCGCAAGAATTCGACACCCTGCTCGGGAGCGAGTCCAACGGCCAATGCCCCAGTGGTCAATGCGGGGGCAAGGTATCCAAGGGCGCTGCACCCGAAGACTTTGCCGTATTGGTGTCTGAGTTGCCCACCGCATTGGGCGAAAAGGTGTTGGCTTGGAGCGCACAGGCCCGCGTGGGTGCTTTGCGCGAAGACGCGCGCAGCCGCGTGTTTCGGCTGATTCAACGCACCGGGGCTTGGATTGAAGAATGCCGCGTGAGCGAAACGGGTGCCCTGCGCTGGGTCGACTGGGTCGACTCCATGCTTCGACGCGACAGCTATTTGGCCTTGTTGCAAGAACGCCCCTCGGTGCACGAGCGATTGCTGCGGCTGCTCGGTGCGGCCAAGTGGCCAGCGCGTTACCTGCTGCAACACCCGGGCGTGATCGACGAGCTCGCGGGCCAAGCCTTGCTGCAAGACCGCTTCGATGCCGCGCAGTTCGAATCCGAGTTGGAAGCGCGCCGCCGCTCACTGCAGGGCACGGGCGAGGACGACGACGAAACCCTGCTCGATTTGCTGCGCCGAGCGCACCACGCCGAGGTCTTCAGCACCTTGGCTCGCGATGTCGAGGGCGTGCTCACCATCGAGCAAGTGGCCGACGACCTGTCGGCGCTGGCCGACTCGGTGCTGCGCGTGACCGCCCAGTGGTGCTGGAGCCGCCTGAAAAATCGCCACCGCGACCAGCCCCGCTTTGCCATCATTGGCTACGGCAAATTGGGCGGAAAAGAGTTGGGCTATGGCAGCGACTTGGACATTGTGTTTGTGTTCGATGACGAAGACGACAACGCCAGCGAAATCTATTCGGCCTTTGTGCGCAAGCTCATCAACTGGTTGACGGTCAAAACGGGCGAAGGCGATTTGTTTGAAATCGACACCGCGCTGCGGCCCAACGGCAACGCAGGCCTGCTGGTCAGCAGCTTCAGTTCCTACGCCGACTACCAGCAACAACGCGGCAGCAACACCGCTTGGACTTGGGAACACCAAGCCATGACCCGGGCCCGTTGCGTGCTTGACCCGACCTCGGGCAGCGAAACACACCCCTTGGGCGAACGCTTCGAAGCGGTGCGCGAAACCGTGATCACCGCCGAGCGCGATGCCAGCGCCTTGGCCCAAGAAATCCGGACCATGCGCGAGAAGGTACGCCAAGCCCACCCCACGCGCGCCGGGATGTTCGACGTCAAACACAGCGTGGGCGGCATGGTGGACATTGAATTCGCCGTTCAGCATTTGGTTTTGTCACAGGCCCAACACCACCCCAGTTTGCGACCCAACTTGGGCAACACCGCCTTGCTGCTCAACGCCGAAGCCGTGGGTTTGTTGCCCCAGGGCATGGGTTTGGCGGCCTCTCAGGCTTACCGCGCCTTGCGCCATTTGCAACACCACGCACGCTTGGACGAAACCCACCCCGAGGTGGACCCCGCCACCATGGCCGTGCACATCGCCGCGGTCAAGGCGTTGTGGCAACACGTCTTGGGCGCCGATGCGCCGCCAGCGGCATGATGCACGCCTCACGCAGCTGGTTGCTGTTGTGCGCTTTGCACGCCGTGGGCAGCATGCTGGTGTGGTGGGCCGGTGAGTCTGTCTTCGCACCCTTGGTTTGGCGCGCCGATCACGCGTGGGTCGAACCGTGGACTTGGTGGACCAGCGCTTGGGTGCACCTCAACACCGCGCACCTGATCGGCAACCAAATCGCCATGGGCATGTTGGCCGGCTTGGCTTGGCTGGTTAGACCCTCGCGCCGCAGCACCTGGGCTTGGCTGCTGTCATGGCCGCTGCTGCAACTCAGCCTGTGGGTGTGGCCCCAAATTGGCTATGCCGTGGGCTTGACGGGTTTGCTGCACGCGGGTGCGGCCATCTTGGGTGTGGACCTCTTGCTGCGCCGCATCCGCATCCCCAAAGCCCGTCGCTGGGGCGCTTTGCTCCTGTTGGCTTTGCTCTTCAAATTGCTTTTGGAGCAGGCTTGGCGCCAGCCCGTGGTGTGGAACGCCGCCGACGACATGGCGGTGGTGCAAGCGCTGCACCTGAGCGGTGCGTTTTGGGGCTTGGTCTTGTCTTTTTCGCGCGGCCTGGCTGGCACGCACGACATTTACTGGCGGTGGTCGGCGCGCCAACGCTCCACCAGCGGGGCGATGTCGGACAAGTGAACCAGGTTGACGAACAGCGCGGGCTCGTGTCCTCGCTGGGCGTTGTGCATCAAGCGCTGCAAGGCGGTGTTGGTGCCGCCCACCCAAATTTCGATCGAAGGGTCCAGCAACTCACGCAACTGGCTCAACGCCGCAAAAGCATCGCGCGGGTTCTGCGCCCCTGAAAACCCCAAACCCACCACATCGACTTTGCCGGTTTGAACCGCGGTGACGATGTCGGGCACAGGCGTTTGCAACCCCAAGGACTGCAATGAACACCCGACATAAGCCATGGCGCACTCGGCCATCATCAGACCCAAACCATGCACTTCGCCCGGCAGGGTCGTGGTCAGCACCCGAGGCCCATTGGCCGCTGTGTGATCTCGGATGATCCACAGCGCTTGGCGCATGACCGTGCTCACGGTCTCGGTGTACAAATGTTCCTCATGCACCGCCAAACGGCCTTCGAGCCAAGCTTGACCCACGGCGACATTCAACGGTGCGACCACCTCAGACAAAAACCCCATCAAGCCACGCGACTGCTCGGTGCGCACCATGGCCTCGCGCAAGCCTTTGCTGTCTTGCGCATACAAAAACGACAACCAATACTCCACATCGAGGTCCGCAACGGGCTCGCCGCGCACGCGGGGCTGGGCAACTTGCTGCTGCAAAGACATCAAGGTACCCAAGGGCAACTGAACCACGCGGGCGGGGCGATAACCCGCGTCCAACAAACGGCGAATGTGCCGCAACTTTTGCAATTGCGATTCGTCATAGACTCGTTCACCCAAGGCATTGCGCGTGGGCACCGGAAAGCCGTAGCGGCGCTCCCACACCCGCAGCACGTCTTTGGACAAACCTGTGTCTCGCTCGACGTCGGCGATGCTGTATTCCGGAGCTGGGTTCAGGTTTAAAATTGTCATGGACAAAAAACTAAGGTTTTGGCAATTATGTCGCTTTCGGATTCCTTTGACACTTCTCGCAAACCCGCCCCCGGCCAGCGTCCTCGCGTGGCCGTTGTGGGCTCGGGCATTGCTGGGTTGGCGGCGGCGCACGGCCTGCAAGACCACGCTGAGATCACCCTCTTAGAGTCGGGGGATTACTTTGGTGGCCACACCCACACGGTCGACATGCAGTTGCCCAACGCCCAAGGGCAGATGATCGACTTTGGGGTCGACACCGGCTTTTTGGTGCTCAACGAGCGCACCTACCCTCATTTGCTGGCCTTGTTCAAAACCTTGGGCGTGGACATCGCGCCGTCCGACATGTCGTTTTCGGTTCAGGTGCCCGAGCAGCCGGGCCAGCGCCGCATCGAGTGGAGCGGCTCCAACCTCGCCACTGTGTTTGCTCAACGCAGCAACCTGATCAGCCCGCAGTTTTGGGGCATGTTGTCCGACATCGTGCGCTTCAACCGCCTGTGCACCGACATGGCGCAGCAAGGTCTGGACCGAACCGACGGCCCCTTGATGGAGCCGCTGGGCGACTTTTTGAAGCGCGAGGGTTTTGGCGAAGCGTTTCGGCATTGGTACTTCTTGCCCATGATGGGCTGCATTTGGAGTTGTCCGACCGACCAAATGCTGGCCTTCCCCGTGGCCACCATGGTTCGCTTCTGTCACAACCATGGCCTCATTCAAATCACCAACCGCCCGCAGTGGTACACGGTGCGTGGTGGTGCGCGCCACTACGTCGAGGCCATCACCGCAAACATCATCGACAAGCGTTTGAACACCCCGGTGCGCTCGATCGTGCGCGACGCCGACGGCGCGCACGTGCACACCGACATGGGCAGCGAGCGCTTTGATCACGTCGTGCTGGCTTGCCACAGCGACCAAGCCTTGACCTTGTTGGGCGCGGGTGCCAGCGCCGCGGAGCGCGCGGTGCTCGGCGCCATCCCTTACCAAGCCAACGTCGCGGTGCTGCACACCGATACCTCCGTGCTGCCCGAGCGCCGCGCCGCCTGGGCCGCGTGGAACTACGAACGCGCGGCCGATGCCGACCGCGAGCAGGCCCGCGTGTGCCTGCACTACTGGCTCAACGCTTTGCAGCCCTTGCCGGTGGAGCAGCCCGTGGTGGTCTCGCTCAACCCGCAGCGCGAGATCGACGAACGCCACGTGGTGGGCCGTTACGAGTACGCCCACCCGGTGTTTGACCTGGGTGCCATCCGCGCCCAAACCCAAGTGCCCGGCTTGCAAGGCCTACAGCGCACGCACTTCTGCGGCGCTTGGATGGGTTACGGCTTCCATGAGGACGGGCTCAAAGCCGGCATGGCCGCGGCCGCTTCGGTGCGCCAAGCCTTGGGGGTGAGCGCTTGAATCGGGCCCAAATCGGCTTTGGGGAAGTGCGCCACACGCGCCACCGACCCCAGCGCAACGCGTTCGCCTACCGCGGTTTTTTCCTGTGGTTGCCCATGCGCGCCTTGCGCCAACAGGCCGATCCGGTGCTCGCGCGCAACCGCGCTGCGCTGCTGTCGTTTCACGACCGCGACCACGGTTTGGGTGGCACCGACAGCTTGGCGTGGTTGGAGTCGGTGCTGGCCGAACACGGTGTGACGGATGCCGATGGCGAAATTTGGCTGCACACCTACCCACGCATCTTCGGCTACACCTTCAACCCGGTGAGTTTTTGGTTTTGCCACCGCGCCGATGGCCGCTTGCGCGGCGTCTTGGCCGAGGTCAACAACACCTTTGGCCAGCGCCACTGCTACTGGATCGACCAGCCCACCTATGGCGTCCCGGCCTGGGCCGACAAGGTGTTCCATGTCTCGCCGTTTTGCCCAGTGCAAGGCCGCTACCGCTTTGTGTTCATGCGCACCGAGGGCGGCCGGGTCGTCTCGCGCATCGACTACGTCACCGACGACAGCGCCGAGCCGCTGATCAACACCAGTGTGAGCGGCCAGCTGGAGGACCTGACCTCGCAAAGCCGCCGCCGCGCCCTGTGGCAATACCCCGCCATGACATGGGGTGTGATCGCCCGCATACACTGGCAAGCTTTTCGGTTGTGGCGCTTGCGCACGCCGTTTTTCAAGCTGGCGCCCTTGCCCGAGGCCTTCGTGACCCCGCCATCGCCGCCCATTCCGCCCACGCTCAACCGCCCATGACACACGCCATGAACAGTCGCAGCCCCACCGCTTCCTCGCCCGCCCGTGCCAGCACGCCCCCCGCCGCCGCCCGAGCCGCTTTGCGTTTGCTCGAACGACTGGAACACGGCCACCTCAGCATCGAGTTGCCCGACGGCACGGTGCGCGAATTTGGCCGCGGTGGGGGCCTCCACGCCAGCATGCGCTGGCACAACTGGGCCGTGTGCCAAGCGGCCTTGCAGTCCGGGGACATCGGCTTTGCCGAAACCTACATCGCGGGCGACTGGACCACACCCAACCTGACCGCGCTCATCGAGCTCATGATTGCCAACCGCGACGCCATCGAAGACGCGGTGTACGGCTCGTGGCTGGGCCGCCTGACCTACCGCGTGCGCCACTGGCTCAACCGCAACTCCAAGCGCAACAGCCGCAAAAACATCCACGCCCATTACGACCTGGGCAACGCTTTCTACCAACTCTGGCTCGACGACACCATGAACTACTCGTCAGCGGTGTTCGAGCGCCCCGACCAGCCCATGCGCGAAGCTCAACAAGCCAAGGTCCGACGTGCCTTGCGCATGGCGCGCGTGCGCCCAGGCGACCGCGTCTTGGAAATCGGTTGCGGCTGGGGCGCGCTGGCCGAAATGGCCACCACCGAGTTGGGCGCCAGCGTCACCGGCGTGACGCTCTCCACCGAGCAACTCGCTTTCGCGCAGCAGCGCATGGCCCGTTTGGGCGTGGCCACCGATGCACACACGCCCGCCGCACCTTGGGCCGATTTGCGTTTGCAAGACTACCGCGACATCCCCGATGGGCCGTTCGATGCCATCTGCTCGATCGAGATGATCGAAGCCGTGGGCCGCGAGTACTGGGCCACCTACTTTCAGACCGTGGCCGACAAGCTCAAGCCTGGGGGTTACGCCTGTATCCAAAGCATCGTCATCCAAGACGAGCGTTTTGAGCGCTACATCCAGGGCACGGACTTCATCCAGCAGTACATCTTTCCCGGTGGCTGTCTGCCCAGCCCGCAAATCTTCCGCCAAGCGGCCATGAACGCTGGCTTGGTGGTGCAAGACGAGTTCCATTTCGGTCAGGACTATGCGCACACCCTGCGCCTGTGGCACGAGGACTTTGTGCGCCAACAAGCCGAGGTGTTGAAGCTCGGTTTCGACGAACGCTTCATGCGCATCTGGACCTTCTACCTTGCCTACTGCGAAGCTGCTTTCACTCAAGGCAGCACCGACGTGGTCCAGTTCACCTTGCGCAAACCCGGCTGATCCCATGAGCACCCCACACCTCTCCCGTCGCCTGTGCCTCTTGTCGGGTTTGGTGTGCGCCACTGAGCCGCTGTGGGCGCAAACCGCCCCGTTGCCTTGGCGCGAGGCGGTGGCGGGCCTGCAAACCCGCGGCACCTACCACTTTCGCTACTTGGGCATGTCCATTTACCACGCCGAATTGCAAGTGGCAACGGGTTTTGAGCCCACGCGATTTGTGCAACACCGCTTCGCGTTGAATCTGACTTACACCCGTAACTTCAAAGGTTTGGCAATTGCCGACCGAACCATCAGCGAAATGCAAACCCTGGCACAGCGAAATGGCCTAGCTTGGGAGTTTTCCCGAGTTGACTCATGGCAGCGTCAGTTGCGTACCCTGATTCCCGATGTGCAATCGGGTGACTTGATCACCGGCCTGCATCTGCCCATGCAAGGTACTGCGTTGTTCTTGAATCAAACTCCCCTCGGTACTGTCAAAGGCGTTGAGTTTGCCGAGCTGTTTTTTGGTATTTGGCTCTCGCCGCTGAGCGCCCAACCCGCGATGCGCCAAGCCTTGCTCGCCACATGAGTGACACGTGTAGCTCCGCCGCGCGCTTCATCGGTCCCGGTGCTTGGCGATGGGGCTTGCGCTACGGTGCCATGGGCTACCCGCTGGCGTTTGTGGCCTTGCCGCTTTACGTGCTGCTGCCCAACCACTATGCGGTGGTGCTGGGCGCGCCCTTGGCGGGTTTGGGTGCGGTACTGCTCGGCACGCGCGCGGTGGATGCGGTCATGGACCCTTGGATCGGGCGCGTGTGCGACCGCGGTTTTGAGCGCAGCGCTCAGTGGGTCTGGGCCTTGGCGGCGGTCTCGGCGGTGCTGATGTGGCTGGGCTTGTGGGCTTTGTTGTTTCCTCCCGAAGCCATTCGCGCGGCTGGTACGGGCGCTCTGTTGGCGTGGGCCACAGGGGGTTTGTTCGTGACCAGCACCGCTTTCAGTGTGGCCACCGTGGCGCACCAATCGTGGGGCGCGCGCTTGGGCGGCAACGAAGCCCAACGTGCTCGGGTGGTGGTGTGGCGCGAGGCCTTGGCCTTGTTCGGCGTGGTCACCGCGTCCATCCTGCCCAGCGCGGCGGGACTGCCGGCGCTCATGGGCGTGTTCGCCGTGGCCTTGGTGCTGGGGCTTTTGGCTTGGCGCTGGGCCAATCCGCCCGAAGGCCGCACCCAAGCCCCAACGCTCACACCCACGGTATCGCCTTGGCGGCACCGCGCCTTTGTGCGCCTGATGCTGATGTTTGTGCTCAACGGCACGGCCAGCGCCATCCCCGCGACCTTGGTGCTGTTCTTCATCCAAGACCGATTGGGCGCCGACGCAGCTTGGCAAGGCGTGTTTTTGTTGCTGTATTTTTTGGCCGCTGCGCTGTCGATGCCGCTGTGGGCCCGCGCCGCGGGGCGCTGGGGCTTGGTACGCAGCTGGTTGCTGGGCATGGGCTTGTCGGTCGCCGTCTTTGTGTGGGCCGTGACCTTGGGGACGGGCGACATGTGGGCATTCGCAGCCGTGTGCGTCGGCTCGGGCTTGGCCTTCGGTGCCGACCTGACCGCGCCCAGCGCTTTGCTCAATGGTGTGATCGACGACGTGGGCGAGCGCGGTCGCAGCGAGGGCGTGTTTTTTGGCTGGTGGAACCTAGCCACGAAAATGAATTTGGCTTTGGCCGCGGGCTTGGCCTTGCCTTTGTTGTCTTGGTGGGGCTACTCACCGGGCGCGACCGACCCACAGGCCTTGCAAACCCTGACCGTCGCCTACAGCGTGCTGCCCTGCGCGCTCAAGCTCTTGGCAGCGGCCCTGTTGTATCAATGGTGTGTGCGCACACCGCTGGTGGGCGCACCACGTGTCCCACGTTCAAGGAGTGAACCATGAAAAGGCGTTTGTTGTTGACCGGGGCCGTGGCCACCGGCGCGGTGTTGGCGGGTTGCGCGGGTCCGCAGGTGCAGGACTACGCGGCCGAGAAACCCGTCTTGAATTTGCGTGAGTATTTCAACGGCACGCTCGACGCGCACGGCGTCTTCACCGACCGCAGCGGGCGCGTCGTCAAACGCTTCACCGTGCTGATGGAGTGCACATGGACGGGCAACCAAGGCGTGCTCGACGAGTCTTTTGTGTACAGCGACGGCAGCACCGAAAAACGCATTTGGCGCCTGACCGACCTGGGTGGTGGCCGCTACAGCGGTCGCGCCGATGATGTGGTGGGCGAGGCCCAAGGTCAAACCCAAGGCAACGCCTTTCGCTGGGGCTACACCTTGGCGTTGCCGGTGGATGGCCGCGTCTGGCACGTGGACTTTGACGATTGGATGTACCTGATGGATCAGCGCGTCATGCTCAACAAAGCCACCATGAGCAAATGGGGCGTGCGTTTGGGTGAGGTCACCTTGTCGTTTTACAAGCGCACGCCATGAGCGCCGCCGATACCCGCCCCAGCTTGTGGCGCAGCGCCAACCCGCCGCTGCGCGACTGGCGCGGCCTGCGCGTGTGGGTGGTGGGCGCATCCAGCGGCATCGGTGAGGCCTGCGCCCACGCGTGGTGGCAGGCCGGTGCGCACGTGACGGTCTCGGCGCGCCAAGCCGATGCGCTGCAGCGCTTCGTGGACGCTCACCCCGCCGACGAGCAACACCACGCGGTGCGCGCCGAAAGCTTGGACGTGACCGACCTGGCTGCTTGCCGTGCCGTGGCCGAGCGCGTGCTCGCTGCGGGCACTATCGACCTGGTGTTGTTTTGTGCCGGCCACTACAAGGCCATGCGCGCCACCGCCATGGACGTGCCCGACATCGCCAAACACAACGCCGTCAACTACATGGGCGCGGTGCACCTGAGCGCCGCCATCGTGCCAGCGCTGCTGGCGCAAGGCCACGGTCACATCAGCTTCATCAGCAGCGTGGCGGGCTTTCGCGGCCTACCCAACGGTTTGGCCTACGGCCCGACCAAAGCCGCGCTCACGCACTGGGCGCAAACCCTTTACATCGATTTGGCGCCGCACGGCATCGGTGTGAGCGTGGTGCACCCGGGCTTTGTGCAAACCCCGCTGACGGCGCAAAACGAATTCAAAATGCCCGCCATCATCACGCCCACCGAGGCCGCGCAGGCCATGATGGGCGACTGGGCGCGTGGCGTGTTTGAGATCCATTACCCCAAGCGCTTCACGCGCGTGCTAAAGGCCTTGCGCTGCTTGCCGCACCGCTTGTACTGCTGGATCGTGCTACGCGCCACCGGACTCTGAACATGAACACCACCGAACACAGCCGCGCCACCATCGAGCGATTGGTGGCCTTCTACAGCGAGCTGCAGCCCGAGCATTTGGCACAGATCGAGCAGCTGTACACCGCCGATGCCCGCTTCAAAGACCCCTTCAATGAGGTGCAGGGCGTGGCGGCAATCCGCGGCATTTTTGAGCACATGTTCCACCGCTTGGAGCGCCCGCGCTTTGTCGTCACGCAGCAAGTGGTCGATGAAGACCGCGCGTTCTTGGTGTGGGACTTCCACTTCTCGTTTCGCGGTGAAACCACCCCGCGCACCATCCGCGGCGGCTCCTTTGTGCGCTGCACGCCCGATGGCCGGGTGAGCCAGCACCGCGACTACTGGGACGCAGCAGAAGAGCTGTACGAGCAAATCCCCGCGCTCGGGGCGGTGATGCGCTGGCTCAAGCGCCGGGCCAACCGGGCTTGAGCGGGGCCCGCCTCAAGGCGGGCAGGTGTCAATGAAGCTTTGGCGTTGCGCCAACTTCTCGTACAAACGCGCGAGCTGGGGTTGCGCGCTGCGCCAATCCAGCTGGGGAAAGCGAAAGTCTAGGTAACCCAGGGCGCAGCCCACAGCCACGTCGGACAGGCTCAGGTGCACGCCCGAGCAAAACGGTTTGTCACCCAAACCCCGCTCCATGGCGGCCAAGCTGGCGTGGATTTTGTCCATCTGGCGGTCGATCCAAGCCGAGCAGCGTTGCGCGTCGGTGCGGCCGGTCCAAGTGGCTTCCAAACGTGCGGCGATCGACGCGTCGAGCAAACCATCGGCCAAGGCTTCCCAGGTTTTGACTTCGGCGCGTTCGCGCCCTGAAGCGGGGATGAGCTTGCCCACGGGGGACATCGTGTCGAGGTATTCGGTGATGACGCGCGAGTCGAACATCGCCTCGCCACCTTCCATGATCAAACACGGCACCTTGCCCAAGGGATTGGCGGTGCTGATCGTGCTGTCTTTGGACCACACGTCCTCTTCAACAAATTGGAATTCGAGCTTCTTTTCTGCCAGCACGACGCGCACTTTGCGCACATAAGGGCTGGTGAGGGAACCGATGAGCTTCATATGAAAAACAGGCTGTTGCGATGGGTTCATTCTAGCCACCTTCTACAATGCGGGTATGTCCTCACAAACCCCCTACAACCCCGCTTTGTCGGCCGTGGCCGCCCTCTCGCCGCTCGACGGCCGTTACCACAACCGCTTGGGCGCTTTGCGTTCTTTCATGAGCGAATTGGGCTATATGCACCGCCGCGTACAGGTCGAAATTGCGTGGTTCATTGCCCTGTCCGACGCGGGTTTTGCCGAGTTCAAACCCCTGACGCCCGGCGCACGCACCTATTTGCTCAATTTGGTGAAAAACTTCTGCGCCGACGATGCGCTGGCGATCAAAACCATCGAGAAAAAAACCAACCACGACGTCAAGGCCGTGGAGTACTGGATCAAGTCCAAGTTCGAGGCCCGCCCCGAACTGGAAAACGCCGCCGAATTCGTGCACTTCGCGTGCACCAGCGAAGACATCAACAACACCAGCCACGCCCTGCAACTCAAAGGTGGCCGTGATGAGGTCTTGTTGCCTGCACTCGACGGCATCATCGCCACGCTGCGCACCATGGCGCACCAGTTCGCCGACGTGCCCATGCTCAGCCGCACGCACGGCCAAACCGCCAGCCCCACCACCGTGGGCAAAGAGTTCGCCAACGTGGTCGTGCGCTTGCGCACCGCGCGCGCGCGCATCGCTGGTGTGGCCCTCAAAGGCAAGATGAACGGTGCGGTGGGCAACTACAACGCCCACCTCAGCGCTTGGCCCGACTTCGATTGGGAGGCCTTCAGCCGTGGCGTGATCGAAACGCCCGAACCTTTTGGCTTGGGCTTGAGCTTTCAGCCCTACAGCATCCAGATCGAGCCGCACGATTACATGGCCGAGTTGTTCGATGCGACCGCGCGCGCCAACACCATCCTCATCGACCTCTCGCGCGACATCTGGGGCTACGTCAGCTTAGGCTACTTCAAGCAACGCCTCAAAGACGGGGAAATCGGCTCGTCGACCATGCCGCACAAGGTCAACCCCATCGACTTCGAAAACGCCGAAGGCAATTTGGGCTTGGCCAACGCCTTGCTCAAGCACCTGTCCGAAAAGTTGCCGATCTCGCGCTGGCAGCGCGACCTGACCGACTCCACCGTGTTGCGCAACATGGGCGTGGCCATGGGCTACGCCGTGCTGGCCTACCACTCGCTGAGCGTGGGCTTGGGCAAATTGGAAATCAACGAAGAGCGTTTGGCCGAGGACCTGGACAAGGCTTGGGAGGTCTTGGCCGAACCCATCCAAACCGTCATGCGCCGCTACGGGGTGGTCGGTGCTTACGAAAAACTCAAGGAAGTCACGCGCGGCAAAACCGTCAACGCGGCGGATCTGCACGCGCTCATACGCAGCCTGGAGATCCCCGAGTCGGAGAAGACGCGTTTATTGGCCATGACGCCCGCGAGTTACACCGGACAGGCCAGCGCGTTAGCCAAGCGGGTCTGAAACTTATTTCCAGCGCACCGGCTCGATGTCGATGTGGTGATCGCTGTTGGACAGGCTGAGCACGCCCTCTTGGATGGTGGCTTGTAACTGCATGCTGCGCTCGGCCAAGCGGCCCAAGGCCACGGTGGCTTCGTGCGGGATGCGCCAGACCTGTAACTTGTCCAAGCGCACCAACTTGCTCTCGATGCCGCGCCACCACACCTCAGCGGCCGAACCAAAGGGGTAAACCATGACCGCGTCGGCTTTTTGGCAAGCCTTCATGATGGGTTTGTCTTCGGGCTGTCCCACCTCGATCCACAAGCGCTTGAGGCCCGTGAAATCGGTCAAGGACACATCCGGGTCATTGGGGTCGGACAAGCCCGCACCAAAGGCCAACACACCATCGCCTTGGCACACGCTTTGCAGTTGGTGCGCTTGCAAGGCCAGGGCCACCAAGCGGATCATCATGCGTTCGTCGGTCTCGCTGGGGTGGCGCGCCAAGGTCAAGGCATGATCGGCGTAATAGGCGTGGTCGATGTCGGCCACCGACAGCTGCACTTTGAAAATCGTGGATTTGAGGGCCATGCCGTGGGTCAATCGTTGGAGGCAGCAGGAGTGTCGCCGGCGGCGCGTTCGGCGTAGCGGTTGAAGCGCCAAGCGCTGGCCTCGGTGGTGATGCGGTGCCAGGTGATGCGTTTTTCGCTCGGTCCCATCTCGGTCCAGCGCTGCACCTCGTCAAACGTGCGGCCACAGCCTTTGCACATTTCATCGCCTTGGCTGGTGGAGCAAATGGCGATGCAGGGCGTGTCGGGCGTGGTGTCGTACCACGCCAACCACGCGTTCCAAGCGGCACTGGGCATGCCGGCTTCGTCGACCCAGTCTTCGCGGTGAATCACCATCAAGGCATAGACCTCGGCCAAAGCCCGCGTGGGCGCGGGCAGGGACACGCCGTCTGGCGAAGGGCTGCGGTGGCGCCAATGGTTGATGGCCGATTCGATGTCGGTGATGTGGATGGCGGACATGGGGGGAGGGCTGGAGAGGGCCTTGATCATAGCCACAGCGGCGAACCCCTGCCGGGCGCTGGGCAACGCGGGCCGCATCAATCTTCGCGTTGAGACTCTTTCAAGCGCTCGGCCACTTGGCGCAAGCGGGTCTCGACGATGACCTGCTCCCACTCGTCTTGCCCGCTGCCTTTGATGGCCCTGGCGGCCTGTAGCCGATCCAATCCCCCTTGGAAATCCATCACCGCCACGCGCGATTCCGCTTCGGCGCGCAGCGCGGCCACGCGCTGGCCTTGCTGCCACTGCACCTGCGACAGCAATTGCCAAGCCAAAGCGTCGCGCGGGTGCTGCACCACCCACCCGCGCAAGCGCTCGGCCGCCAGCGCCCACTGCGCCAAGGCCATCTGGGCTTGCACGCCCCAGAGCACGGTGGCGCGATCGGTGTGGGTCAAGGCACGCTGGGCATGGGCCGCCCAATCGGCTCGGGTGGCAGCGTCGGCCACCCAAGCGGGTGCCATGAGCATTTCCACCAAGAGGTTGTTGGCCACAAAGGCCAGCGGTGTGCCCGCCAAGTCGCGGGCCAAACCCCTGGCGTCCTTGACCGCCACCGCGTGTTGGCCCAAACGGTGGGCGCTGAGGATGGCGCGAATCCGGCTCGCGGCGTTGGCCTGCGGTTGTTGGCCCAGACGAAGCCAAGCCTGCCAACGCTCGGCGCTCGGTTCGGCCAAGACCGCGGCTCTCGCGGCCATGACCGCATGCAAGCCCTCAGGCGCCACCCACGTGGGTGCCACAGGCACGGCGGGCAAACGGTTGCGCATGTCGGCCATGCGCTCGTCCGACAAAGGGTGACTGCGCAAATACGGAAAGGCGCCGGTGTCGTTGAGTCGCGAAGCTTGGTAGAGCTTACTGAACATGGTCACAAAGCCTTGGCCGTCCAAGCCGGCTTGCTCCAGGATCGAAAAACCAATGCGGTCGGCCTCGCGCTCCATGTCGCGCGAAAAGCCCAGTTGCGATTGCACCGCGGCGGCTTGACCGCCGACGATGACCGCATTGGCCACGTCCACATTGGCGCTGGCGCTGGCCGCCAAGACTCCCAAAATCATGGTGCCCAAGAGCCAGGGCGACTGTTGGTCTTGGCGTGCAATCAGCCGTGCGATGTGGCGCTGGGAGACGTGGCTGAGTTCGTGCGCCATGACGCTGGCGATCTCAGGCGCGCTGTCGGTGGCGGCGATCAACCCCAAGTTCACGCCCATGTAACCACCGGGCAAGGCGAAGGCGTTGATGCGTTTGTCGCGCGAAATTACCAACTCCCACGCAAATCGTTGGGCCAGCTCGGGGCCGATATCGCCGCGTTCTTGTGCGGCCTTAAACAAGGGCTGCCACAGTAGCTGCAGGTAGTCGCCGAGCACTGGGTCATCGATGTAATCGGGGTTGCGGTAAATGCTCTGTGCGATGCTATCGCCCAAGCGCCGCTCCTTGGCAATGGGCATGCCCTGCTCATCGCCCAAGCTGGGCAAAGCGGGTTGGGCCATGCTCAACGGTGTCGCCAAGGCACACAAAACCACCCAGCGAAAACGCCACGGGCTGGGGGAGGTGTTCGGACTCAAGCGTTGCATTGCCATATGATGCCTTGATTACCCCGGTGTTCAGAGACGCAAGGTGCTTTTTTCATGACCCACAGCCAACCCTTGACCCATTTCGATGCCCACGGCCAAGCCCACATGGTGGACGTGTCAGACAAAGCCGCGACCCGCCGCAGCGCCACGGCGCAAGGCCGCATCCGTATGTTGCCCGAGACCCTTCACCTCATCGAACAGGGCACAGCCAAAAAAGGCGATGTGCTGGGTATCGCGCGCATCGCGGGCATTCAAGCGGCCAAAAAAACCAGCGACCTGATCCCGCTGTGCCACCCGATTGCTTTGACCCGCGTGGCTTTGTCGTTTGAGGTGGAGCCGGTCACGCACAGCGTCTTGTGCCACGCCACCGCCGAGTGCACGGGCCCCACGGGCGTGGAGATGGAAGCCCTGACTGCCGTGCAAGTGGCATTGCTCACCATCTACGACATGTGCAAGGCCGTGGACCGCGGCATGACCATCACCGACGTGACGCTGCTGGAGAAACACGGCGGCAAGAGTGGCAGCTTCGTGGCCAGGGATTGAGTATCAACAAGTTGTCGGTTATGCCCTACAAAAATATGACCGAAGCCAAAAATTGTCCAACCACATCCAATAGCGTGTCTTGGCTGTCTTCAATCCGTCCATTTGCTATCAAAACCATCAGTAGTTAACTGGCGAGCGCCCTCCGGTGGCTGCATCACTGAGCGCTTTGTTGATGATGCCAGACGTCACAGATGCAAAGAAGCGTGCACCCCAATTGGCATATCTGTCTTCATCATCCTTTGTGAGAGCCAGTACGCCCGGGCATTTGCCTGCAGCTGCAACCGCCCGAATGGCTTGTTCAATTGCAGCCTGAACGGGCGGCTCGTTCCAGCGGTTTTCATGACCCATCGTGTGCGCGAGGTCGTTGGGTCCGACGAACACAGCATCTACGCCTGGTACAGCCGCAATGGCGCTAGCGTTGGCAACCGCCTCTGGCGTTTCAATCATCACAATCAGCGCGATGCCCTCGTTGCTGCGCTGTGTGTGCTGTGGCCCACCGAATGCCCCATACCCGGCAGCGCGGGATGAAAATGCACTGCCGCGCTGACCCGACACACCGGCTACGCCCAATGGGAGTGGGTATTTCACGCGTTGCACCAGTGCGGCGGCGTGCTCGGCGGTGTTCACCATTGGAATCTGCAGGCCACTCGCACCCAAGTCCAGCGTTCGCGCAATGTCTTGCTCTAGGCAGCGCACCAGTGCAGGCAAACCACTGGCGCGCGCAGCGCGCAACATATGCTCGGTGGTTTCCAGCCCTGCGCTGCCATGTTCGTTATCGATCACCACGAAATCAAATCCTGCAAATGCGCACATCTCGACCAAAGCGGGAGAAGGGATGCCGTTGAAAATGCCACGCAGGCGTTGGCCGCTGCGCAACATTCCAGGCAGGCGGTTGTCCAAGGGATGGTGAGTTGGGTTCATACCGCTTTTTTCCACAGTTCCTCGCTGGCCATGCGTGCGCCTTCGGCCATGCTGGCCAGTTTGGCGTAACAAATCGGAGGGTGGATGGCGCCATACCCAGCAAAGGTCCCAAAACCACAGTCGGATGCCGCCATCACCCGGTCACGGCCGACGATGTTGGCGTAGGTCAATAAGCGCTGGGCCACCAGACGCGGATGTTCAATGAAGTTGTTGACCGAGTCCAAAACGCCGGGAGCAAGGATCTTGTTGTCAGGGATGCGGTTCTCCTTTGCCGCCTGGGCCCAGACCTCCCACTCGTGCGCATGGCGCGGGTTCGCGCCTTCAAACAGCGTCGTGGCGGGTTTGGCCTTGAGCACCACATCAATGATCTTGTCCAGGCCGATGTCCCGGTGGTGGGGGCCTTCGTAGTTGCCCCAGCAGACATGCATGCGGACCCGCTCGGCAGGGATATTGCGCAACGCATGGTTGAGTGCTTCAACCTGCATGTGTGCATTGCGCATGAATTCGGGTTCGTCGGCGTCGCGAAACTGGATGTGGCGCCCCATGGCCAGATCGGGCGCATCGATTTGCAAGTCAAGGCCAGCGGCCACAATGGTCTCGTACTCAGTACTCATCGCTTCGGCCAAGGCCTGCAAGTAATGCTCCTGGGTGGCGTAGTACTTGTTGGGCTGAAAGACGGCAATCACACCGGGTGATGCGCTGTTCATGAATGCTCGCACCGGCTCCTGCCCCGGCTCGGCTGATTTCTGGCAGGCGGCCTTCAGGTTGGTGATGTCCTTGTGCAGCGCGGACAGGTCCTTGACCTTGATGGGGCCAGTGCAAATCGGGCGGTGGTATTTGGGGGTGGCGCCCAGCTTGGACAGACGCTCTTTGAACTCTGGGAAATCGTCCAGGTCCAGCGGCACCGCACGAGGCATTTCGCCGAGCTCGAAACCGGTTAGCCGATGGCGAATGTAGGTGGCGTAAGAGATCTTGCCCATTTCGCCATCACTCACCACGTCCACCTTAGCCTTCACTTGTTTTGCCACCACATCGTTGACTTCGGCCTGCATGATCTCTTCGAACGTGGCTGGGTCGTAGTTGAGGCCGCTGTCTTGGGCAAACAACTGTGTCACGACTCGTTCCGGACGAGGCAAACTACCCACATGGGTGGTGAGGATTCGTTGACTCATGGTGCAGTGCTCCTAATTGACAAGGGTGAGAAGAAAGGCTCAGCGCTGCGAGCGATCGACAAAGTTCTTGGGTGCCACAAAGCCGTTGGCATCAATCGCGCGGTTGGCCTCTGCAGCGGCTTGAACAACTTCATCGCTCCAGACAATGCGCTTGCAGTGGTCGCCTGGGGTCATGACCAGCATCACCGCTTCATTGGACGTGTTGTTGCGGTAACTGCGCCAAACGTGGGCTGGCATGGCATAGCTGTCCCACCCTTCAATGCTGCCTTTGGCCTGAAACAATGCGGGGGCGTCTGTGCCCTCAGCCATGATCTCCACCTCGCCGCGGTAGACCACCAGCACCTGTTTGTCGACCAGATGGTGGCGCGACACGCCTGCGCCCGGGGGCAAAAGCAACCACTCTATAGAGAAACCATGGGCATTCATTACCGGCGCTAAGTGATTGCGATCCTGTGACATTCCCAAGCCAATCACTGGAGCCAACTGAGCGCCACAACTGGGCAAGCAACTGTCGAGCAAAGCCTCGCTGGACCAGTCCAAATCGGCAAAGCGCACCGCCCGCCTTCCCATGGCCGCAGGTGTCCATTTGCGCAAAGCAGCGATGTCTTGAATGCTCATCGGTTGCAGGCGCTTGTCGCTGTCGGTCCATTGCTGGCCCAGTTGTTCGTCGATGATGCGGTAGTCCTCGGTCAGGTGAACGCCTTGCTCCCGCGCGGCGTCCAAGGTCCAAGGCCCCCACAGAATGCCGCCGGTGTCGTCACGGCCCAAGGCCGTGAACATAAAGGCATCTTGCGGACCCAAGCTTTGAAACCCCCGGTAAATCCAGGTGGGAACGGTAAAGATATCGCCTTCGCCAACCTCGGCTGTGTGCGTGTCCGGATCAAACCCCCAATGCATCTGCCAGCGGCCTTTGGTGCAAATAAACACCTCGGCGGTGAAGTGCATGTGCGGGGGGTTGATGGTGCCCGCTGGCATGGACACCCCCCCCACCTGAAAACCATGCTTTTCGCGCAAGCTCACAGGCTGGTTAGGGTTTTGCGACACCCCAGGACCTATCAAGGCAAAGTTCTTCTTCGGCGCACAACCCGGAATTCTGTAGTCTATGAAGGCATCGGTGCTGTAGCGCAGGCCGTCAAAGGGAATGAATCGCTGGAGCAGTTCTTCTTGAGTCATCATCATTAAAGCTCTTGGTTTGTAGAGAAATCCATTGCCGCAGGGCATCGCTCAAACGTGGACCCGCTTCAAGTGGGACAAAATGCCCTACTCGAGGCAACTCCACCCATTGCGCATTCGGTTGTGTCATGACCATTGACCGCTGCATCGCAGGCGTACACAAGCGGTCCTTTGCACCGCTGACAATTAAAAGTGGACCGGGAAAGCGGGCCAAGTCGGCATGACCGTCGGGCCTTGAGGCTGCCCAATTGAACTCGGCGTGTGCAACTTTGCTGTCTGTTAACAGCGCCATGTTGTGCACCATTCTGGCGTGACGCCTGCGCTGCATCTCATGGTGAAAATATTCGGGCTTGACACGCTGAGCCACAGCCCCTGGGCCCAACACTCTCCACAACCTCCAAAGTTGTGAGGCCTTACGTTGGATAGTCACACTCGCGCCCAAAGCATTACTGGCCACCATGGCCAAACGCTCTATGCGCTCGGGTGCTCGGCGCAGCAACTCCAACGCCCACAAACCGCCCAATGAAAACCCAACCAAACAAAAGCGTTGCGGAAGTTGGGCCAACAAAGTCGCTGCCCAGTCAACGTTACGGCCCAAGTCACGGTATCCGACGATTTTCACATTGGCTATGCCACGAAATGCATGCTTCTGACGGTGAAAAATTCGCTCATCGCATAACGTACCTGGAATCATGACCACGCAAGGCAATTCACTGGGCCCGCCATCTGAGCGCTTTTTGCCCTCGGCATCGGGCTTGAGTGTTGATTTCTTTTTAAACATACCGCCGCGTCTTGTTGAACTCACGCATACGTGCCAGCACATCGACACCAATCTGCCGGTAAACATGTAACAGGTCCACCAAGACCCAGTTCTCGCGGATCAAGCCATTTTCACATCGCCAAAAATCCAAGCTGCGCATGGTAATTTTCTGCCCTGAGGGCGCTATGCCCATCCAACCGTCGCCGCTGATGGTGGCCGTCATGCCGGGCCAGGCGGTGA